>CAZXOC010000016.1:0-23613 GCA_964642165.1 uncultured Planctomycetaceae bacterium
GTGGGGTTGGGGCAGTAGGCGCGGTCGAAGCGGGCGCCTTCGCGGCAGAGCCGGTCCAGCGCGGGCGTTCGGATGCGGTCGTTGACGGCCCCCAGCGTGCTGTAGTGCTGCTGATCGGACGTGATCAGCAGGAGGTTCGGCTGCTGCGTCGGCATGGATGACCTTTCTGGCGCGTCGGGCTTCTCTCCGGAGGCGCCGTCCTGCCGGGCGCACGGAGAGGGGCATTGTAACGCCGCGGCGCCGGGGAGCAACCGGCCGGCGAGCGCCCCGGCGGCTCGGCGCGCGGGCGTCGCCCCCTCAGGCGCCGGCGTCGGCGGGGCCGACCCAGTGGTCCGCGGCGCCGTCGAAGCGCCAGCCCTCCAGCGAGATCCGCACGTCGTTCTTCGGCGCCCGGGCGCGGACCTGCTCGGTGGTCTCTTCCCACGTCCGCACGCCGCTGACGGCGTCGGGGGCGCGGAGGTTCTGCGCGCCGACGGCGCAGGCGTAGCGGAGGGCGTCGTCCACGGCGAGCCCGCGCAGGAAGGCCGCCAGGAAGCCCGCGATCGCGCAGTCGCCGGCGCCCGTGGCCGAGACGATCCGCTCCACCGCGTAGCTCGGCTCGAGCAGCTCGCGGTCGGCCCAGGCGCCGACGTCGCCGCACTCGGCGCGGCCGAACGACTCCAGCCGGCCGCGGCCCGCGGTCCGGACGTACACGCCGAGGTAGCCGCACTTGATCAGCACGACGGCGGCGCCGGCCTGGAGCGACCACTGCCCCAGGTCGCTGAGCAGCGTGCCGTCGACGTGGGCCAGCACGTCGCCGTCGGCGGCGCGGCGGGCGAGGTCGTCGAACTGCTCGCGGCGGAGCATGAAGGTCAGCTCCTCGACGCTCGGCGTGAAGAGGTCGACGTGCGGCAGCGTCCGGGCCAGGATGGGCGTCCAGTCCACCTGCCCCCCCGGGCCGGCGGGGTCCGGATAGGCCAGGTCCAGGCTGGTGGTGGCCCCGGCCGCGCGGGCGGCGCGGAAGATCTCCCTCAGCTCGGCCCCGCCGTCGGCGTAGGTGCGGGCCATCAGCGGCGGGTAGCCGAAGTGCATCAGGCCCGCCCGCCCGACGGCGTCCAGGTCGACGTCCGCCGCGCCGAACGTGTCGTTGGCGCCGGGGCAGTGGAGGAACATCCGGTCGATGCCCGGGGGGTTGATCACGACGGTGTAGGAGCTGTCCTCGCCGGGCACGACCCGCATGCCGGCCTCGGCGCCGGGCGCCTCGGCCTTGATGCGCTCGAGCATCGCCCGCCCGAAGGCGTCGTCGCCGCACTTGCCCATCAGGGCGACGTTCAGCCCGAGCCGGCGGAGCGGGAAGCCCGTGTTGGAGACCGGCCCGCCGGTGGAGACGGTGGCCTGGCCGACCTGGATCAGCGTGCCCGGGCGGAACAGCTCGGCGATGCTGCGGGCGCCGGCGGGGATCCTGGGGATGATGTCGAGACAGATGTGGCCGGCGACAACGGCGTCGAGGGGTTGGCCCATGATCAGACTCCTTGGCCGCGCGGAGCGCTGGCATCCGGCGGGGGGAAGATACCACCGGGCGGGCGGCGGCGTCAATCGCTCGGCAGGGCGCCGGTCGGGGCGCGGGGCCTTCGGGCCGGCGGGGCCTCGCCGGCGCGGCGAAGCCTAAGTTCTTGATAAGGTACGGCTAACCCTCGCCCCGTTCGCGAGGCGGCGCGCGGGCCGCTCGACGGCTATCGGCATTCAGGTCTTGATTGAAGCGAGACTTATGGCTCATCGCCGGCGCGGGCGGCCGGGGAGCAGGCCCTCCGCCCGCAGAAATCGCGGGCCGTGACGCCGCCGCGGGGCCGATACTGGCGCAGGGCCATTGTTCGGTGGGACTTACGTGCTGCGGCAGGCTTGCGCGAGCATTTTCTCCTCGCGTTGACATTCGTCCATGGGTCTGCTATACTTCCGCGGCGGATGACGGTTGAGATGTCCCCGCCTCGGGCGGGAGTCACGATAACGGCTGTTTCCTAGCCGTGGCGACCTCCGATTCACTGATTGCATGTGGGTCGGAGGTTATTTTTGGCGACCGACTGCGCCGCGGGCGGCACGTCCGGCCGGGTCCGGGGCGACAAAGTCGGGCAGGCGCGGGTATACTGAACCAGACGCAGCGGATTCGGCACGCGCTGCGGCGCGCGGAGACCATGGCTCAGCGGATTCGAGGCATCCTGTTCGACCTCGGGGACACACTGTTGGACTTCGGGGAGATCGACGCCGTGAAGCTCTTCGCGGCCGGGGCGGAGCGCGCCTACGAGTTCCTTCAGCAGCTCCGCCAGCCGCTGCCGCCCTTCCGCGGATACCTCCGCCGACAGCTCCGGGCCGTCCGCTGGCACTATCTCAGAAGCCGCATCACCGGGCGGGAGTTCAACTCCCTGACCCTCATCGAGGGCTTCGCTCGCCGGTTCCGGCAGCAGCTCACCCGGGAGCAGACGCTGGAGCTGGCGTGGCTGTGGTACGAGCCGCTCAGCCGCGTGGCCACGGTGGCCGAGGGCCTGCCCGCGATGCTCGCGGAACTCCGCGCCTCGCCGCTGACGCTCGGCGTGGTCTCCAACACGTTCATCCCGGCGGCGGTGCTCGACCGTCACCTGGCGCAGGTCGGCCTGCTGGAGCAGCTTCCCGTACGGGTCTACTCCTGCGACGTGGGCTCGCGCAAGCCCCGGGCGCCGATCTTTCGAGAGGCGCTTCGCCGGGCCGGTCTGGAGGCGCCGGAGACCATGTTCGTCGGCGATTCCCCGCGAGCCGACATCAAGGGCGCCAACCGCATGGGGATGGTGTCGGTGCTGAAGGACACCACGGGCCGGTACGCCAACGGACGGGTGCCTGCGGATCACCACATCGCGAGCATCCTGGAGATGCCGGCAATCGTGCGCCGATACCGCGAAGCCGGCGAGGGCGGCTGAGGTCCGCGGCGAACGCTACAGGCCGACCGAGACGGCGTAGATCATCGCCGCCGCCCCCGCCGCGAAGACCAGCACTTCCATCGCGTCCGCGATAATCAGGTAGGCGATCCGCACCATGCCGCTCGAGCCTCCAAGTCCGGGCGCTCTGGAACCTGTATCGGCCGCGGGGGCGGGGCGCCTTGAGCGGCGATCGCCCGACCGGCGGGTCCGGCGCGGCAAGAGAGGTCGCGCCCCGCGGCGGCGCCGGACCCGGCCCGGCCCGTTTGGCGCCGAAGCGGGTTACAGCTAGCGCCCGGGCAGCCGTCCCATGCCTCACGCGCAGCGGGCACGTCTGCCCGAACCGCGGGCCAGCCACGAGAAGGAAGCACCACCATGAGGAAACACCTCGCACGGGCGGCAACCGTTGCGGCGTGGGCCCTGGCAGCGGCCGGCGCCGCCGCGGCCGAGTGGGAAATGAGCGTCACCCCGGAGGGCACCGTGGCCGTCTCCTGCCGAAGGGCGCCGGTCCTCCAGGCCGCCTACGTCTTCTGGGGACCCAAGTGGAAGTACGCCGGGGCGCGGATCCGGGTCTCCCCGCGGAGCGCCGGCGGCCAGTCCCTGTCCGGCGAGGTCCGCGACCTGGGCATTGGCGTCTCCGGCCGCATCTCCGCGCCCGGGCCCGATCAGCTCCGCTTCGCCTGGACACTCGACGCCGCGAAGGACCTGTCGGGCATCGTCGGCGGCGGGCTGGAGTTCCGCCCGGTCCTGGACAGCCCGGCCCTCGGGAGCAAGAGCAAGGACCCGGAGCTGCTGGCGGACAATCGCGGCTGGCGCTGGCCGGTCGGAGACGGCAGGGAGCTGCGCGTCGAGTTCGCCAAGCCCGTCGCCAACGTCTACTTCGAGCGCGGCAACAGGGGCCGGATCCGCAGCATGCTCGTCGGCGAGAGCCTCGCGGCGGGGACGCACGCGGTCGTCATGACCGTGACGCTTCCGAAAGGCGGGCGCGTCGTCCGGGCGGTGGGGGACCGCTACGGGCCGGCGGAGACGAGGGACTGGTGGCCGGGCGCCATGGCCCACGACCGCAGCGCGGTGGACGTGAGCTTTCTGAACCACAAGCCGGCGGGCAAGCACGGCTTCGTCCGGGCCCGGGGCGACGGGCTGGTCTTCGCCGACGGCACGCCCGTTCGCTTCTGGGGGGGCAACATCGCGGCGTACGCGATCTTCGCGGACAAGGAACACATCGCCGCGCAGGCGAAGCGCATCGCCCGGCTGGGCTACAACCTCATGCGGATCCACCACCACGACTCGACGGGGTGGGTGCGCCGGACGGTCATCGACAAGACGCGCGACGACTCCCAGCACCTCGACGCCGAGGTGATGGACCGCCTCGACTGGTGGATCAAGTGCCTCGAGGACGAGGGCGTCTACGTCTGGCTGGACCTGCACGTCGGGCGCCGGTTCCAGGCGGGCGATCGCGTCGGGGAGGGCTGGGCGGAGATGGCCCGCCGCGGCCGGGGCGGCACCGCCGAGGCCAAGGGCTACTGCTACTTCAACGACCGCCTCGAAGAGCTCATGAAGGACTTCAACACGAAGTACCTCGGGCACGTCAACCAGTACACGAAGCTTGCCTACAAGGACGATCCGGGCATCTGCGGCCTGCTGATCACCAACGAGAACGACCTGACGCACCACTTCGGCAACCTGATGCTGGCCGACAAGAACAACCCGTGGCACAACCGGCGCTTCACGGAGGCGGTCCGCGCCTTCGCCGCGCGCCACGGGCTGCCCGAGGGCGCGACGGGGCAGACGTGGATCGCCGGGCCCAGCAAGCTGTTCCTCAACGACTGGGAGCACGCCTGGAACGTGCGGATGCTGGGGCACCTGGAGCGGCTCGGCGTGAGGGTGCCCGTGGCGACCACGCAGATGTGGGGCGGGATGCCCCTGTCGGGCCTGCCCGCCCTGACGTGCGGCGGGATCATCGACGTGCACTCGTACGGCCGCAGCGAGGCGCTCAGCGCGAACCCGCGGTACAAGGACAACTACGTCAGCTACTTCGTGGCGGGGCAGGCGTACGGCAAGCCGGTGGCCGTCACCGAGTGGAACGTGCCGTACCCGAACGTCGATCGCTTCACCGCGCCGCTGTACGTGGCGAGCGTCTGCGCCCTCCAGGGCATCGACGCGCCGATGATCTACAACTACTCGCAGCGGACCTTCGAGAAGCCCACGCGCCCGGGGACGTGGTCGAGCTATCCCGACCCGGGCCTCCAGGCGCTGAGCCCGGCGGCCGCCCTGGCCTTCCGCCGCGACGTCAAGGCGGCCCGCGACACCTACTGCCTGAAGCTCAGCCGCGAGAAGCTCTACTACCGCGGCGGCCATCCGCGGAACGTGACGGCCCTGCGGACGCTCATCGAGCGGAGCAAGGTGACGATCGGCCTGCCGGACGTCAAGGAGCTGGCGTGGGACGCCGAGACCCGCCCCGCCGCCGGCGTGAAGGTGGTCGCGGAGACCGACCGGGACTTCCTCCCGCCCGGGCAGGACTTCGTCCGCAGCGACACCGACCAGCTCACGCGCCACTGGGCCAAGGGCTACCAGCTCATCGACGCCGGCGCGACCCAGGCCGCCCACGGGTGGATCGGCGGCGAGAAGCTCGCGCTGGCGGACGTGACGCTGAGCATCCGCACGCCGAAGGCGGCCGTCGCGCTGTCGGCGCTGGACGGCAAGGCGATTCGCCAGTCGCGGCGGATCCTGATCACGGCCGTCGCGCGCGTGGTGGCCTCCAAGGGCAACCGCATGCCGCTGCTGAGCGAGCCGGTCGCCGGCACGCTGACGGTCCGCGCCCCGGCGGGCCTGGCGCTCGTCGGCCTGAAAGCCGACGGCCGCGAGACGCCGCCCATGCCCGCCCCCTACGCGGACGGCGCTTATGAAATCACCCTCGGCAAGGAAACCGGCACCCACTGGCTGCTGCTGCGGCCGTGAGAGCCTCGCGCGGAACAGGCAGGGATCGTGGAGAGAAACATGAAAGCCCAGGCAGCGCGGATGGATCGCCGCCAGTTCCTTCGGAGTGCCGCCGTAGCCGGCGCCGGCGCGGTGGGGGCGGCTGTCGGCCCGCGCTGGGCGCGGGCGGCGTTCGCGAAGCGCGCCAAGCGCCCGCCGAACGTGATCCTGATCTTCACGGACGACCAGGGCTCGATCGACGTGAACTGCTACGGCGCGAAGGACCTGCACACGCCGAACCTGGACGACCTCGCCCGGCGCGGCGTGCGCTTCACGCAGTTCTACGTGGGCGCGCCGGTCTGCTCGCCCTCGCGGGCGGCCCTGCTGACCGGGCGATACCCCCAGCGGGCGGGCGTGCCGGGCAACGTCGGGCAGGCCAACGGGCTGCCCAACGAGCAGGTCACCATCGCCGAGATGCTCCGCGGGGCCGGCTACAGGACGGCGATCTTCGGCAAGTGGCACCTCGGCCACGCCAAGGAGATGAGCCCGCTGGCCCAGGGTTTCGAGGAGTTCTTCGGGCACAAGAACGGGTGCATCGACAACTACTCGCACTTCTTCTACTGGTCGGGCCCGAACCGCCACGACCTGTGGCGCGACGACCGCGAGGTGTGGGAGCCGGGCGCGTTCTTCCCGGACCTGGTCGTCCGCGAGGCGAGACGCTTCCTGAAGGCCAACCGCGACCGCCCGTTCTTCCTCTACCTGCCGTTCAACGTGCCCCACTACCCGCTCCAGGGAACGGCCAAGTGGCGCAGGCGCTACGCCAAGCTGCCCGCCCCGCGCCGGATGTACGCGGCGTTCGTCTCCACGCTGGACGAGAAGATCGGCGAGGTGATGGCGACCGTCGACGAGCTCGGTCTGCGCGACCGCACGCTGGTGATCTTCCTCAGCGACCACGGCCACAGCGAGGAGATCCGCACGTTCGGCGGCGGCGGGAGCGCCGGGCCCTACCGCGGGCACAAGTTCCAGCTCTGGGAGGGCGGCATCCGCGTGCCGTGCATGGCGGCGCTGCCCGGCGTGATCCCTGCCGGCGAGGTCCGGCGCCAGATGGCGACGTCCTGCGACTGGCTGGCGACCATCGCGGCGATCTGCGGCGTCGAGCCCCCGCGGCGCAAGCTCGACGGCAGGGACATCTCCGCGGTCCTGAAGTCCGCCGACGCGCCCTCGCCGCACCGGGTCTTCCACTGGCAGTCGGGCGGCATGTGGGCCGTGCGCGAGGGGAAGTGGAAGCTCGTGTGCGAGCGGTCCAGCCGGCGCCGCGGCGGCAAGCAGCCCGCCCCGAAGGCCGCCCTGTTCCTCAGCGACATGGACGCCGACGTCACCGAACAGAAGAACCTCGCGGGCAAGCACCCCGACGTCGTCGGGCGCCTCCGGAAGCTCCACGAGGCCTGGGTCCGCGAGGTGAACCGACCGTAGCGCGTCGGGGCGCGCCTTCGCGCTCACCGCGCCGAAGCAGGAGCGCCGCCATGCCCTCGGACATCCTGAAGCGCCATAGCGACCAACCGGTCCTGGAGCCGCGCCCCGGCCACTGGGACGCCGTCAGCACGCTCAATCCGGGCGCGATCCTCGACGCCGATGGCAGCGTCCTCATGCTCTACCGCGCCGTGACGGACCTGGAGACGTACGTGTCGCGCTTCGGCCTGGCGAGAAGCGGCGACGGCGTGCACTTCGAGCGCGTCGGGGACGAGCCGGTCTTCCAGCCGGAGGCGCCCTTCGAGACCGGCGGCGTCGAGGACGCACGCGTCACCCGCGAGGGCGAGGACTTCCTGGTGGCCTACGCGGCCGTGAGCGTCGTGCCGGGACCCGTCTACGAGGAGATCGACTTCTTCCGCCGCGCCCGTGCCGACCCCTACATCGAGCGGCCGGGCATCCCGCCCATGGGGCCGAGCTTCACCTGCCTGCTGCGCTCGAGGGACCTGCGCCGCTTCGAGTACGAGACGATGCTCACCCCGCCGGGCATCGACGACCGCGACGGGATCCTCTTCCCCGGGAAGATCGGCGGGCGCCACGTCCTGCTGCACCGCCCGACGAGCTGGACGGGCCCGACCTACGGCACCGAGAAGCCGGGCATCTGGCTGGCGTTCTCGGAGGACCTGATCACCTGGGACTACGGCCGCGGCGGGGAGTACCTGCTGATGAAACCGCGAGACGGCGTCCCGTGGGAGGAGGCCAGGATCGGCGGCGGACCGCCCCCCGTGCGGACCGACGCCGGGTGGCTGGTGATCTACCACGGCGTGGACAGCAGGTACGTCTATCGCGTCGGGGCGGCCCTGCTGGACCTGGACGACCCCCGAAAGGTCCTCGCGCGCAGCGACGACTTCCTGATGGAGCCCAAGCTGCCGTGGGAGAGGGCCGGCGTCATCCCGAACGTGGTCTTCCCCACGGCGGCCGTCCTGCGCGGCAGGGAGCTGCTGGTCTACTACGGCGGCGCCGATCGCGTCGTGGGCCTGGCCGTCGCCGACGTCGACGCGCTGGTCAGCTCGCTGGTCTCGTAGGCTCGGCGGCGCCCCGGAACGCCTCACTTCGCCCCGAGCCGTATGGTCAGCCGGGTGCCGTCTCGGGTGAGCTTCACCGCCTTCGCGGTCTTCCGGTCGCCGTGGGTGACGGTGACCTCGTAGTCGCCGAGGAAGCCGCGCGTGCGCAGCGCGCCGCGGGCGTCCGTCTTGCCGTCGGCGTCGGTCCACCACTCCTGGAAGACGAGCTGCTTGTAGGCCCGGCCGTTGGGGCGGATGGACCAGTCCCTCGTGAACATCGCCGCCCGGGGGCGCCAGTGGCGTCCGGCCCAGAAACCCCACATGAGGAAGCCCTCGACGGCGGGGTGGGCGAAGACGGCCGTCATGAAGTCGCGCGTGTACTGCGCCTGGAGCTGCTCGTCGTCGGTGTCGAAGTCGAACTCGGTGATCTCCAGCGGCAGGCGGAACTTGGCGAAGCGGTCGAGGATCTTCCAGAGCGTCGCCGGCGCCGTGGGCTTGCGGAAGTGGCTCTGCAGGCCGATGCCGCCCAGCGGGGCGCCCTTCTCCAGCAGGTAGCGGATGGTCTGCTCGTAGTGCTTCTGGTGGGCCGTGTCGGTCGCCCCGCCGGCGGCGAGGATGGCGTAGTCGTTGATGAACAGCCGCGCCTTCGGCAGCACCGCGCGCGCCGTCTGGAACCACTCGACCATCACGTCCTTGCCGCAGACGTCCATGAGGTCGTGGTTGCTGAAGGGCTCGTTGATGACGTCCCACTCGTCGAGCAGGCCCTTCGTGGCGCCCGCGATGTCGCGGATGTGGTCGCGAACGTACTTGCGCAGCGCCGCCGGGTCGTTCCGCAGCTCGCGGGCGCGCCGGGGCACGTGCCGCCACGACGGCCAGACCATGCAGTGCCCGCGAAGCGTGAAGCCCTTCGTCCGCAGCAGCTTCAGGGCGGCGACGGACCGTTCGCGGGACATGCGCGGGCCCCACTGCCCGTCCCACGCGGGCCACTTCAGGTCGTTCTCGTCCACGACGCGGTTGAACAGCTCGAAGATGTGCTTGCGGTAGCGGTCGTTGGCCTCGCCGCCGCTGGCGACGGCCTGGAGGTTGACCGCCGAGCCGAACCCGAAGGCGTGACGCTTCATCCGCACGGCGACGTCCGCCCCGGCGACGGCCCGGCCGTCGGGCCCGACGAGACGCACCTCCAGGTCGCCCTTGCGGTGCTTCTCGATGCGCTGCTTGGCCTCGGCGCGCCAGGGCGCGTCGGGCGGAAGCAGCGACTCCCCGCCCTTCGGCAGGGGCTTCGCCGCCGCCGCAGCACACGCGGCCAGAACGCTCATCCCACACGCAGTCATTCGCAGCCTCATCGTGTTCTCCCTCGCGCCCGAGGCGCCCCCGCCGCGCCGCCTCGCAGGCCCGGTCGTTGTCGCCATCCCGCTCGAGGCCGTATTCTACGCTCAAAGCCGACCCGCATGTACCGGGAAGAGATCACCCCCGGCGGGCGCGCGGGCTGTTCGCTCGCCGGTGCCGTCACAGGAAGGGAGCACGTTCCCATGAACCACGTCGCCTGTCTTCCGCTGGTCGCCGCCGCGGCGCTGGCCCTGGCCGCGACGGCGTCCGCCGAGGAGTGGGCCCCCGTCCGGGGCCACATCATGACGCCCTTCGCCAAGGACGTCTCGCCGGAGAACGCCTGGCCGGAGCACCCCCGCCCGCAGATGGTCCGCAAGGAGTGGCGCAGCCTCAACGGGCTGTGGGACTACCGGGTGGAGGACCTGCCGGCGAGGGCATTCCCGCCCGTCAAGGGCCTGGCGCCCGTTGCGACGATGACCGACGCCACGCCGCCGGGGGACTGGGACGGCAGGATCCTCGTGCCGTTCGCCATCGACGCGCCGCTGTCGGGCGTGATGAAGGTGCTCCGCCCGACGCAGCGGCTGTGGTACCGCCGGCGGCTCGAGCTGCCGGCGTCGTGGCGCGGGCGGCGGGTCCTGCTGCACTTCGAGGCGGTCGACTGGGAGGCGAGCGTCTACGTCAACGGCAAGCGGCTCGGCCAGCACCGCGGCGGGTACGACCCGTTCACCCTCGACGCCACCGACGCCCTGAAGGCCGGGGCGAACGAGCTCGTCGTCGCCGCGTGGGACCCCACCGAGCGCCAGGCCCAGGCCATCGGCAAGCAGATCATGCCGGAGAACCGCAAGGGCTTCCGCTACCAGCCCACGGGCGGCATCTGGCAGAGCGTCTGGATGGAGGCCGTCCCGGCCGTGTCCATCCGCCGACTCAAGACCGTCCCCGACGTGGACAGCGGCTGCGTCCGCGTCACCGTCACCGCGCGCGGCGAGGCGAAGGGATGCCGCGTCGCCCTCCAGGCGCTCGACGGCGAGAAGGTCGTCGCCGAGGCCGCGGGACGCGTCGGGGAGCCCATCGCCCTGAAGCTGCCCTCGCCGAAGCTCTGGAGCCCCGACGAGCCGTTCCTGTATGGCCTGCGGGCCTCGCTGGCCAAGGCCGGCGGCGTGCCCGACCGGGTCGAGAGCTACTTCGGCCTGCGGAAGATCTCGCTCGCGAAGGACGAGGCGGGCGTGGTGCGCATCTGCCTGAACGACAAGCCCATCTTCCAGTTCGGCCCGCTGGACCAGGGCTACTGGCCGGACGGCATCCTCACGCCGCCGAGCGACGCCGCCGCCCGCTTCGACGTGGCGTTCCTGAAGCGGATCGGCTGCAACATGGCCCGCGTGCACGTGAAGGTCCACCCCGAGCGGTGGTACCACTGGTGCGACCGCCTGGGGCTGCTGGTCTGGCAGGACATGGTCTGCATGCCGAAGTACGGCCAGGCCGTCACGCCCGAGGCGTCGAAGCAGTGGCTCGGCGAGTTCGGGCGGGTGATCGACGCCCTGCACCACCACCCGTCGATCGTCATGTGGGTCCCGTTCAACGAGGGCTGGGGCCAGCACGACACGCCGCGGATCGCCCGGTGGGTCCGGCGGCGCGACCCCACGCGCCTCGTCAACAACGCCAGCGGCTGGGCGGACTTCGGCGTCGGCGACGTCCTCGACGTCCACGACTACTCGTACTATCCCTCCGTGCCCCTGCCGCGGCTCGCCGGCGGGCGGGCGGTCGTGCTCGGCGAGGCCGGGGGCTTCAACCGCTGCCTCGCCGGCCATACCTGGCACGCCGATGCCAAGGCGACCGAGAAGCTCAGCTTCGTGGAGGACCTCGGTCGCAGCACGTACGGATCGGCGAAGACGATGGCCGAGGGATACGCCCACTGGGTCGAGACCCTCCGCTGCCTGCACGCCGGCCACGGGCTCTGCGCCGTCGTCTACACCCAGATCACCGACGTCGAGCACGAGCTCAACGGCTGGCTGACCTACGACCGCAAGGAGACCAAGCTCCCCGTCGAGATGCTGCGGGCCATGCACCTGCGCCTGTACCGCCCGCCGAAGTCCACGGTCATCCTGCCCCTCGGCGGCGAGTGGAAGTACGTGCTTCGCCGCCCGCGCGGCGCCGGCGAGTGGTTCGCCCCCGACTACAACGACGCGAAGTGGCAAGCCGGCAAGGCGCCGTTCGGCAGCGCCGAGCAGGCCCCGCTGCCCGTCCGCACGCGGACCCCCGGCCGCACGCTGTTCCTGCGGAGGGGCTTCACGCTGGCCCGGCCGCCCCGGCGCGTCGCCGTGCGCGTGCAGGGCCGCGCGGGCTGCAGCGTGTACCTGAACGGCAAGCGGATCCTGGCGCTGAATGTCCGGGCCCGGACGGGGCAGGTGGCGGCGGGGGACGTCCCGCTTCGCCCCGAGGCGGCCGGGCTCCTTCGCGCGGGCAGGAACGTCCTCGCCGTCGAGCCCACCGGGCGCCGGGCCCAGCCGATGTACTTCGACGCCGCCCTGCTGGAGCTGTCGGACTGAGCCGCCCTGCCCGGCCGGTGCGGCGCGGCTCAGAACACGCGGCAGTCCAGGCCGAGCACGCCGGCGAGGACCTGGAAGTCCGCGACGTGGTCGCCGTAGACGACCACCGTGTGCTCGCGCGAGATGTTCTCCACGAAGCCCGGCAGGTCGCCGAAGCGCAGCAGCGCCGTCGATTCGCAGTGGGGCATGTCCGGGTGGCGCGTGGTCTCGCAGACCTCGCCGGCGGCGACCAGCAGCGTGCGGCCGTCGAACTTCAGCTCGATGACCGTGATGGTCTCGCCGGCGGCGAGCTCGCCGTCGATGCCGCAGCCCCGGCCGTCACGCTTGATCTCGTACGTCCCGCCCCAGTCGTTCAGCACGACGCGCCCGCGCGGGTCCATCTCCGGCGAGACCACGCCGACCCAGCCGCAGTGACCCAGGCGGGCGAGGTTGGCCCACTGGTCGCGCGGGTACTTCGCCTCGTCCGGCGAGAGCGGGTCGCCGAAGTGGTCCCGCAGCGCCCCGACGTACTGCACGGGGTACATGTTGGACATCATGCACGGCTTGTCGAGGAAGAAGCTCGCCAGCACCATGGACATCATCGCGAGGTAGTCGCCGTCGCAGGAGGCGATGTAGCCGTCCTCGCGGAGCAGTGTCTGGGCGAGGCAGGGCACGTCCCGCCCGCCGCGGATGACGAGGTCGCCGAAGCAGTTCACGCCGAAGCCGAGGGCCCGCTCGGCCGCCAGGATCTCCTTGATCGCCAGGTACGTCCTCACGGCCTGGCGCAGCTCCTCGGGGCGGACGGCCTCGGTGACGTAGCGCCCCCCGCGCTGCTGCCAGACCGCGTCCACGTCGGCGTCGGAGAGCTTCGGGTACCGCTCGCGGATGTCGGACATCGGGCGGACCACGATGCGCGTGTGGAGGCTCTCGGTCACCAGGTGCCCGGCGGCGGGGGCGTTCCAGGGGAAGTTCTGCTCGCCGAAGACGACGAGCCGGCTGTCGCGCAGCATCCGCCGCAGGCCCAGGGCCCGCAGCAGCGCCGCCCCGTGGCGGGCGTCCCGCACCAGGTGCACCTCCACGCCGAGGGCGCGGAGGAAGTCCGTCGCGCTCCATCGCCAGAAATCCGGCTCGTCGTAGGCCATCAGCGGCCAGAACACGAACGGCAGCCCGCGCTCCACCAGCGGCCGGGGGTGCGAGTTCCAGATCTCCGTCGGGTAGGCCGGAATGCTCACCGGCAGGATGGCGTCGACGTCGTCGCCCAGGCCGGCGATGACCTTCGCCCAGTGCTCGGGGGACTCGATGGCGATCATGTCGGCGAGCCGCCCGACCCCGCCGATGGCCCCCGCCAATCGCGGCAGATCGATGTTGGGCTCGCCCTGTTTGGCGAGCACCGGCTGGAGCCGCACCTCCGGCCGCGTCAACCACGCCGCCGGCTCGCCGGCCAGGGTGCGGATCGTTTCGCTGAGCTCGGTCATGGAAGTTCTCCACGCAGGGCCGCTTCACGGCGAGTAGTAGTTGTGGCACTGCTTGAGGCGGCGGTAGTTGCGGTCGGCCCAGAGGCGCTTCTCGTTCGGGCGAGGGTTCGGCGCGGGGTTGCGGTAGACGTGCAGCTCCCGGCCGTTCAGGACGAGGATCTCCTCGCGCCAGTCGCCGGTAACGTCGGCGACGTAGAGCCGGTCGGCCTTCTCGGGAAAGCGCGCGACGAACCTGCCGGTCAGCGGCTCGAAGAGGCACACGTGGCCCGTGGTGTGCCGCTCCTTCGCGCAGGCGAGCTGCTGGCTGCGGCCCGTCCAGTCGATCGTGTGGATGACCTCGACGCCGCTGGCGGTCCAGCCGGATGGCGCGACGTCATCCATCCTGTAGTCGAAGACCACCTTTCCGGCCGAGCCGAAGACGAACGGCTTCTGGTGCTGGTTGTAGCGCGAGCGGCACCAGATGAAGATCTCGTCGGAGCCCTTCCGGAAGCGCCCGACGGCGGCGTTCTGGGGCTCTTGGCGCTTGAAGTGCTGCCGCCAGATCGGACCGGCCATCCCCAGCACCTGCACGTGGTTCGAGCCCTCCTCCAGCAGGACGACCTCCAGGCCGGGCTTGTCCGGGCGCGCGTCGGCGACGAACACGCTGTCCATGTGCCCGCGGAACGGTGCGGCCCGGCAGAGCTCCTTGCCGCCGGCGGAGAAGATCGTCGCGCCGAGGACCTCGTCCTTCCCGTCGCCGTCCAGATCGGCCAGGCGGGCGCCGTTGTGGGCGCAGGAGACGAATCGGTCGGTCTGCCAGAGCGGCTTGCCGCCCTGGAGCAGCGCATCCATGGCATAGGCGGCCAGGTACCGGCCGGTGCGGTAGCCCTTCGCGTTCGTGGCCTGGAGAAGGATGTCGGTGTCCTTCCCGCGGCCGCGGAAGTCGGCGATCATCGCCAGCTCCCAACGGGTGGTGCCGTCGGGCACGGGCGGCTTGGCGCGGGCCTTCTCCCGGCCGGTCGCGCCGTCGACGACGTGCAGGACGGAGTCCTTCGTGAGGTACACGACCTCGCACCGGCCGTCGCCGTCGACGTCGCCGGCCGCGACGCCCGGGCCGTGGTGGCCGGGCAGGCCCTGGCTCTCGCTCTGCCCGCCGACGGCGATGTCGAGCTTCGCGATCCACAGCTTCCGCCCGTCGCCGGCGTAGACGGCGAGGTGGCCCGGCACGGTGACGAGGAAGTCCATCCGCCCGTCGCCGTTGACGTCGGCGACGATGATCCCGCCGGCGGAGTCCTCCGGCGCGGGGATGTCGAGCTTGATCACGAGGGGGCCGGCCTTGGGGGGCTCGGCGAGGGCGGCGCAGGCAATGCCCCCCAGGACGATCGCGGCGGCGCGGGCGAAGCGGTTCATTTTCTCTCCTCGGTCCGGCTCGCGGGAGCCGGACACAAGACGGCCCGGCCCGTCGTCGGCTCACGGCCGGGGCTTCGAATTCGCCAACGAGATGTTGTCGAGGTGGAAGACGGTCTCCTCGGTGGCCGTGCTCGAGAAGCCCAGCCAGTGCAGCTCGCGCCAGTCGGCGTGGCCGTTCCTGAGCCCGCGGAACGCGCGGGGCTTCTCGCCGGGCAGCGAGACGGTCAGATCCCACGTGCCGGTGCACTGCGGCCCGACGCCGGCGGCCATCTCGAAGCGGACGAACCGCCCGGCGGGCAGCTCCAGCAGCGGTTTGCCGCCGACGAACGCCCTGCCGCCGCGCACCTGCAAGCTCGGCCCGACGCGGTAGGGGTGGCCCTTGCCGCGCCACTCGACGAACATGTGCGTCCCGGGGCCGATGCGCAGGTCGAAGGCGAACGTCGTCACGCCGCCCGTGTGGGCCGGCACGTAGTGGAAGTGCGGGTTGTAGGCGTGCTTCATGCCCGGGGCGTCGGCGACGCGGAGGCAGCGCCGGCCGCCTGCCGCGAGGCGGTCGGTCACCCGCAGGAGCCCGGGCTTGTCGCCCCGGTAGACCTGAGCCCCGGCCGGGGGCGCGCCCGCGGGCGTGAGTTCGAAGTCCTCGCGGAACGTCAGCGGCGGGCTCGGCGGGGGCGGCGGGGCGAACTCGAAGGGCGGCTGCGCCACGCCGCGGGCGAGCTTCGCCCACGCCGGGTCATCCTTCCGCACGCCGGCCTTCGAGAAGTCGAACGGCTGGAAGCCGACCTTCGGCGCCGGCGAGTCGCCCCTCAGGCGAAAGTCGCCCTTGTCGGGATCGACGAACTTCGGATCCGCCACGATCGAGCCGGCGTCCTTGCCGAGCTTCTGCCACTCGGCGAAGCTCAGGCCCTCGAAGCTCGGCGCCCGCCCGGAGGCGTCCCAGTAGCAGTTGCGCCGCAGCGCGACGTTCTTGTCCTTCCAGCGCCCGTGGAACAGCGGCGCGTCCTTCCAGTACACGATGTTGTTCTCGAACGTGAACGACAGGTGCCCCTCGACGCGCGACCGCTGGAGCTGGGGGCCGCTGCTGCACGCGAGGATGTTGTTCCGGATGACGTTCTCGCGCCCGTAGTGCTGGTGGAAGTTGCCCGTCTTCGTGCGGTAGACGAGGTTGTTCTCCATGCGGATGTGGCTGCTTCCCTCGTCGGTGTAGAGCCCCCAGCCCCCGCGGCCGTAGTGGTCGTACGAGCCGACGTCGTGAATCACGTTGTGGCTGACCGTCGTGCCCGGCGAGGGCCCGAGCGTGTAGACGCCGCCCATGTCGCTGAGCACGCCCCAGCCGAGGTGGTGGATGTGGTTGTACTCGATGCGGTTCCGCTCGGCGTGGCTCTTGCGGTAGCCCCACAGCCAGCCGACGGAGATGCCCGTGTAGAACAGGTCGCTGATCTCGTTGTGCGTCACGACGTTGTCGGACGAGTTGCCGATCCACACGCCGACGGCGGCCGCGAAGATCCGCCCGCCGCCCCGGATGATGTTGTTGTGCACCGTCACGTGGGTGGTCTTCTCGGCCGGGGAGGGGTCGCGGTTCCGCCAGCCGTGCCCGAGCTTCACCCCGCCGGCGCCCAGGTCGTGCAGGTAGCACTTCTCCACGCGGCACTGCCGGTTGCCCTCCCAGAACCAGATGGCGTACGTGCCGACGTGGGCGACCTCGCAGCCGTCGACGGCCACGTTCCGACAGCCGGTGACCATGATCGCCCCGGGGATGCTCACGGCGGCCTGGCCGTCGCTGTGGCCCTGCGGCGGCAGGACGTATTGCCCGTGCCGGAAACACAGCCCGCGCAGCGTGACGTGCTCGACGTACTTCTGCGCCTTCGGCTCGCCGGCGAAGCGGACGAACTCTCTCAGGACGGGGGCGACGACGTCGGCCCGGGTCATGTCCTCGCCCGCCCGCGGCAGGTACGACAGCGTGCCGTCTCGGCCAAGGAACCACTCCCCGGGCTCGTCCAGCGCCGCGCGGAAGCCCTCCAGGTGGTAGCGCTGGCGGCTGCCCCAGCGGAAGAAGGGCCAGCGGGCCCGACCCGTCGTCACGACGCGGTGCGTCTGCGCGTCCACCGCGGCGATGCGGTGCAGGCTCGTCGCCCAGGAGTGGTACGCCACGAGCGTCACGTCGCGCAGCTCGACCTTGCTGAACTTCCGCAGCGGCTGGATGTCGCCGGCCTCGGCGATGAACGCCCGGCTGGACAGGTCCGCGGGCTTGCCCGTCTGCGGGTCGATGCCGCGCGGGGCCTTCTTGAGCATGTAGTGGTAGAATCGGTCGGGCTCGCGCGCCCGGACGGCCCGTCGCTCGTTGACCCAAAGCTGCTCGAAGGTCCACTTGCCGGCCGCGACGTCCGGCACGTGCGCCTGCCAGACGCCGCCGGCGCCCTTCTTCCACCCGGCGATCCGCCGCCCGCCGGTGAAGACGGGCCTGGCGCCCGCGGCGGCCTCGTAGACGATCGGGCACGTCGCCCTGCCGCTGTCTTTGGGCGTCAGCGTCAGCGGCTCGGTCAGCGCGTACGTGCCGTCCGCGACGACCACGCGGACGGGCTTTGTGAGCGGCCCGGCCGCCTTGAGCTTCCGAACCGCGTCGCGCGCCGCCGCGAGCGACGCCAAGGGCCCGCCCGGCGCGACGTGGAGGACCAGCTCGTCCGCGCCGGAGGCCCGCGCAGGGCGCAGCGCGACGATCGGGCAGAAGGCGATGGCCGCCACGAGGCATCGAATGGACTCGGCTCGCATCTGGGAATCGCTCCTTGCTTCGGATCCGTCGCGCACTTGAACCTATCGACAGATGTCCGGTACGTTGGGACTGGGTACGGCAGGACGATTGTACGCACATGCATGGTGGGGTACCATCGCAGGGAAGGCAAGACGGAGATGGGACCATGTACATCAAGCGTCTGCTCATAGAGGACATCCGGGGCTTTCGGAAGCTGGACTTCGATCTTGAGCACGGGCCAGGCACGGGGCAGTACGCCGGCTGGAGCGTGTTCACGGGCGACAATGGGTCCGGCAAGACGGCCTTGCTGAAGGCCATCGCCCTGGCGCTGAACGGCCCTGAGTTCGGTCGTGTCCTCCAACCGTCCTTCCGAGGCTGGATCCGGAAGGGCAAGGCGCGGGGCACGGTGGAGCTGCGTCTGCGGGCATCCGACGAAGACCAGTGGAAGAGCCCTGGCAGAACGACCCGGGACTTCGTTGCCGCCATTGAAATCGCTGACGAAGGCGACGAGCCGGTTCTCCAGGCCAAGCCGATCAAGGAGAAAGGCCCCAAGCGAGGGCCCTGGTCGGAGAATGCCGACGGATGGTTCTCCTGTGGCTATGGGCCGTTCCGCCGTCTGTACGGAGAGAGTTCGGACGCGATGCGGCTGATGCGCGGCCCCGGACCGGTCGCCCGCTTCGCCACCATGTTCCGGGAGGATGCGTCGCTCAGCGAGTGCGAAGGCTGGCTGAAGGAGCTCAGGTTCCGGTCCTTGGATCGAGGCCAGGACACGGATCCCACGCTTGATGCGGTGAAGAAGCTGCTCGACGACGACTTCATGCAGAACGGGATGCGGATCGAGAAGATCGATGCAGAGGGGCTTCATCTTCGAGACCAATCCGGGGTCGTACTTCCGTTGGAAGACATGAGCGACGGCTACAGGGCGGCGCTGGCATTGCTCGTCGACATCGTTCGACTCATGGCGTCTGTGTACGGGTGCGACGGGCTGGTTATCGAGGGCGAGGACGGCAAGTCCGTCGTCGGCAAGCCCGGCGTGGTTCTCGTTGACGAGATCGACTCCCACCTTCACCCCGAGTGGCAGCGGCAGATCGGCTTCTGGCTCACCCGGAGGTTTCCCAGGGTCCAATTCCTCGTGACGACACACAGCCCGCTGATTTGCCAAGCCGCGGACCTGCAAGGCATCTTCCGCCTCCCCCCGCCGGGCAGCGACTCGGCGCCCTTCCAGTTGGCGCAAGAGGACTACGCGGAGGTCGTGCACGCCCGGGCGGACACGATCCTCCTGGGCCCCGCCTTCGGTCTGCGGCACACTCGTTCGCCGGAGACGGTCGCCAAACGGGACCGGCACGCCCAACTCAAGGCCAAACAGCAGGCGGGCTTCACCACGCAGGAGGAAAGCGCCGAACTCGACAGGCTGGAGCAGGAGATGTATCCCCTGTTCGCTGCCGCTGATTAGCCCCGGCGAATGCCATGCGCAGGTACACTCGCCCGCCCCTCACCGGTCGCATTCGGGCCTACCTCGATAGGAAGGCCGAGGAGGTCCGCTCCCTCCGCACCCCCGCGAAGATGAGGCAGGCCATAGGCCGAACGTGGAAGCACGCCCGGCAAACCAAGTCTGTTGGGCAAGGCGTCCTCGGGGTCCTGCGCACCATGGCCGGTAAGCGCGAGCGCTGCATGTATTGCGAGGACTCCCGAGGGACCGACATCGATCACTTCTGGCCGAAGTCCGTCTACCCCAAGCGTACCTTCGAATGGGCGAACATGCTCCTGAGCTGTTCGGGCTGCCAGCGGGCCAAAGGGGATCGGTTCCCCCTGGACAAGTCCAACGCCCCCTTGCTTATCGACCCGACGGACGAGGACCCGTGGGAGCACCTCTTCTACGTCTCGGAGACGGGCGTGATAACGCCCCGCTACGACCCGGCGACCGGCCGGCAGTGCCCAAAGGGCGTTGCGACTACCGACCTGCTGCCGCTGAACGACGAGGCAATCGCCTGTGGCCGGAAGCGAGTATCCCGACGGCTCGTGGAAGCCGTCCGCGCGTTTCTCGACGCCGTGCCTCGCCAGTCCTCGGACGCATCTGGCCCGCGGGCTGCCGACGTGCTTCTCGAGGCCGTTCGGGACTGCCCCGACTACGGGTTGTCCAGATGGTACTTCGCCAAAGATGGGCACAATGAGGAGCCCTTCCGCAGGCTGCGAGCCAACTACCCCGGTATCTTCAAGGAGCTGGGCAATGCGGTGTCCTCCTAGCCGGCGTTCGTTGTTGGCGACAGCGTTGGCATGGGCGGTCTGCTCTCTGGCCGCTCCGGCCGCCAAGCCTCCCCCGTTTCGGCTCGCGCCGGGGGTCGTCGTCGAGGCGGAGGACTTCCGGATCGAGCGCGGGTGGAAGGTCGTCTTCAACGGCCGGGGCAACTACATGGTCGACATCATCGGCTTCAATCACATCTCCGGCGAGCGGCTGCTGCACGCGGACAAGGCCGACACGACGGCGTTGGCGGCCGCGGACGTCCAGGTCCCCGCCGCGGGCAACTACCGCCTCTGGGTGCGGTACGAGTACCCCACGTTCACCGACACGCGCTTCCGCGTCACGCTGCGCCAGGGCGGGAAGGCGGTGGCCGAGAAGCTCATGGGCGCGAAGGACAACCCGCGCCTGGCCTTCGGCGACACGGAGCTCAAGGCCCAGTACGATCCTCCCTGGGGCTCGGAGGGGCTCGTCGAGGAGGCGGTCGATGCGAAGGGCCTGAAGGCCGGCCCGGCGCGCGTCACGCTGGAGACGGTCGCCCAGCCGCAGGTCCCCGGCCGCACCGCCGACCGCAACATCGACCTGGTCTACCTGTCGTCCGACACGAAGGACTCGTGGCGCGAGCACTACCGCAAGCGCAACCGCCTGTACCCGATCCTCGACGCCGTACGGGACACAGTCGGCCCGCGCTGGGAGGTGCGGCTGACGAACACGGCCGACGCGCCGGCACGGCTGACGATCTACCACGTCTACAACCGCATCCCGTGGGGCGTCTCGGAGGGCGTGGCGAGCGAGAGGCTCGCGCGGGGCGCGGCAACGGACTGGCTCCCTCTGCGCGGGCAGGACACCGCCCACTTCGGCATGACGCGCGTCAACAGCAAGGCGGGGTCGTTCGCCGCGGAGGTCCGCCCGTGCGGCGGCGGGAAGGTGCTGACGTTCGCCTCGACGGGCGACATCCTGCGCGTCTACCTGCCGCCGTACGCCAAGTACGGCGAGGGGCCCGTCACACCCGAGCAGCAGCAGCGGCGCGTGCTGGAACACCTCGCGAAGGAGCCGAAGGTCGGCCGAGAGCCCACGTTGCCGCTGTGCTACGGCGGATGGATCGACGTCGGGGCACCCGGCGAGTACGGCCGCAACTACGCGAAGATCTACAAGGCGATCGGCCTGCGGAGCTTTCACGCGGCCCTTCGGGGCAAGTGGGACCGCGTCGTCGCGAACCTCAAGGAAGTCGGCATCCCGCTGAACCGCAGCGCGATGATCCTCAAGTACCGCTTCCCGCCGACGCCGGAGAACATCGAGAAGGGCAGGCAGGAGATCGCCGCGAAGCGCCTCGCCGCGCACCTGCGGTGGTTCGACTACGGCGACGAGATCGGCTTCAGCGAGTGGAGCCGCTACGCCGCGAAGGCCGGGCTCGACGTCAACGCCGCCTGGCGCGCCTGGCTGAAGAAGAACCGGCCGGGCTGCAAGCTGGACGACTACTGGCTCGACGAGTGGGGCAGGCTCGACGCCGCCAAGCTGCGCCCCTTCAGCGACGGCCGGATCGCCGAGGCCAAGCCGCGCCTCTTCGTCGACTCGCTGATCTTCTACGAGGACTTCGCCATCGGCTTCGTCGCGAAGGGGAAGCGGGCGGTGAAGGCCGCGTTCGGCGAGCACGTGCTGTGCGGGGCGAACTACTCCGGCCACCCGTTCTACCACCCGTCGATCACGATGTACGTCACGTGGTTCCGCGGCGGCGCGGCGGACTTCGGGCGCCACAGCGAGTACTTCTGGCAGGTCAACCAGCCGAGCTGCATGGTCAACGGCTACACCGCCGAGCACTTCCGCGCGGGCATGCGCCGCGACCCCAAGGCGATCCTCCGCCAGTACACCATGCCGCACGCGCCGGGCAACACCGAGGCGAGCTTCCTCCGCACGTGCTACACGCACCTCGCCCACGGGGCGAAGATGCTCGACTTCTTCGGTATCGGCATGAACGAGTGCTTCACGGAGAACCACATCGACCACCGCCTTGCCCCCAAGCGCTACGCCGCCATCCGCGACATTACGCACGCCATCGGCCTGGTCGAGGACCTCGTGCTCGATTCGCGCGTCGTGCCGTCGAAGGTCGCCCTGCTGCTGAGCGACAGCACCGAGCGCTGGGACTTCGCCGACGTGACGGCCGACCCGTGCCGCCACGACTACTACGGCCGCGACTTCCGCAAGACGCGGCTCACGTACCACGTCGAGCGGCTCGGCATCTGGATGGCCTTGACGTTCGCCGGCCACTCGCCGGACCTGATCGTCGAGGAGGACCTGAACGCCGGGACGCTCGCCGGCTACAAGGTGCTCTACGTCGTGGGCGACCACATCCCCACGCGCCGCGTGGCGGCGATGGAGCGGTGGGTCCGGTCCGGCGGCATCCTCTTCGCCACGGCCGGGGCGGGTCGCTTCGACGAGTATGGGACACCCGACCCCGCGATGAGCAGGCTCCTGGGGCTGGCCCGGCGCACGACGGACGAGAAGGTCCGCTTCCTCCGCCCGGGCCTGGAGTTGCCTTTCCTCAAGCCCCTCACGCACGTCGTGCTGCCCGAGGGGTGCAGGATGCCGGTCCTCGCCGTGCGCGAGACGCTCCGCCCGCGCGACCCGGCGAAGGCCGTGTATGGCGCCGACTACGCCGACGGAGGCACGGCCATGGTGGTCCGCAAGCTCGGCAAGGGCGGGGTCTACTACGTCGGCGCCCTGCCCGGCGTGGCGTACCTGTGGACCGCTCTCCAGCCTCCCGCCGTGCCCGACCGCGGGCCCGGCGTTCACCTCGTGCCGGTCGGCTACGACGCCGCCGCGCGGGAGATCCTCCGCCTGCCGATCATGGACGCCGAGCTGAGGCCGAACGTGCGGGCTGCCGGCGGGCTGTACGACGCGCGCCTCGTCGAATCGCCGAAGGGGTGCTTCCTGCCCATCGCCAACTACAACCGCAACGTCGGCAGACCCGCAACCGTATCCGTGCGCCCCGGCAGGCCGATCCGGAAGGTCACCAGCGCGCACGGCGGCGAGTTGAAGTTCAGGACGGAGGAGGGCCGCGTCGTCTTCACCATCCCCAAGCTCGGCTACGGCGACATCATCCGCCTCGACCCTTGAGGCAAGCGGCCCCCTCCGGCCTATCCCACGTTGCCCGAATCTCGAAGGAGCCCCGAGATCGACAGGTCCTCGTCGATCATCGGCCAGTGGACGCCATACCCCCCGGGAGACAGCTCGGCGTTACGGCGCTGCTGTGGCGTGGCTGTGGCGAGACGAGGGGAGCAGTCCTGCCACGCGATGCGGATCTCTCGGTCCCTCAGGACGATCACCAGTTCGTCGTCCCCGGCCTCGACCCGCTCCGCCGTGATCGGCTCAGTCCTCTGCATTGCCCTGGCCTCCGAAGTGAGCTTCCCACTCATCCACGATCAGGTCGAAGTGATCGAAGGTGATTCTCCGGATCTCCCGCCGCAGGCGCGGCGTGAGGCTGTGAGACCACGCTTCCTCGATATCGTACGTACTCACCAAGAGCCATATCTTGCATTCGGCCTCGCCCT
>CAZXOC010000016.1:23713-45357 GCA_964642165.1 uncultured Planctomycetaceae bacterium
TCGCCCTCGGGATGTCCGCTCGAGCGCCCGAGTATACCACACGCCGCCTGCACCGTGCAGCCCGGAGAACACGTCGTCGGGCAAGGCTTGAGCCGCCCGCCGCGGCCGTGTATCTTCGCTCGGCACTTGCCTTTGGAAAGGACGGGCTCATGCGACCGATCAGCAAGGTGGCGCCGGCGTGGTGGGACTACACGACGCTGGAGCGGGAGATCCTCGACGACGCGGCGCGGCTGACGCCCGAGGACATGCTCGCCCTGTCGCGCCCGGGATTCCAGGTGGTCTTCTACGACACGCTGGAGGACTTCTACCTGGCCGAGGCCCTGGAGTACGTCACGGCCTGGCGGCAGGCGACGGAGGACGCCCCGGCCGGGGTCTGCGGGCCGATCGGGCCCACCGAGCAGCTCCCGCTGGTGGCCCGCCTGGTCAACGAGCTGGAGCTGGACCTCCGCCACGCGTGGTTCTGGGGCATGGACGAATGGGTCGTGGACGGCAGGGAAGTGCCGATCGACCACCCCCTCAGCTTCGCCCGGGCCGACATGGAGCTGTGCTTCGGGCGCATCCGCGACGACTTGCGCATGCCCGCCGAGCAGATCCAGTTTCCCACGGCCGACGCCGCCGAGTACATCGCCAGTTGGGACCGCGCCCGCTGCGTCGTCATGCAGGGCGGGCAGGGCGAGGTGAAGCACTGGGCGTTCAACGACCCGCCGCGGCGCGAGGCTCCCCACGCCGACGAGCCGCCCCCGCCCGCCGAGTACCGCAAGCTCACCACCCGCGTCGTCGAGCTGCACCCCATGACGCTGATCCAGAACGCCCGCACGTCCGGCGGCGGCGTGGTCCAGAACGTTCCCCACCAGGCCGTCAGCGTCGGGCCCGTCCAGACCTGGCGGGCCGAGAAGGTCTCCATCTGGCAGGCGGGCACGCACGACAACCCCTTCGGGCAGCGGCTCACGACGCTGATGATCGGCAAGAAGCTCCCCGACGCGGCCGTGCCCATGAGCCTGCTGGCCGACCACCCCAACGTGCAGTTCAACTTCTATCGCGGCGGGCTCGGCACGTGCCAGGCGGAGATGCACTGACATGGCCGGGCGCGTCCTCGCCGTCGCCGCCCACCCGGACGACATCGAGTTCCTGATGGCCGGGACGATGATCCTGCTGGGCGACGCCGGGTGGGAGCTGCACTACCTGGCGATCGCCAACGGCTCGTGCGGCACGAGCGTGCTGGACGCCGAGGAGATCGTCGCCATCCGCACCGCCGAGGCGCGGGCGGCGGCTAAGCGCATCGGGGCGGTCTACCACGAGAGCCTCGCGGCCGACATCGAGGTCTTCTACGAGAAGCCCCTGCTGGCGAAGGTCGCGGCGATCGTCCGCGAGGTCGCCCCGACGATCCTCCTGACCCACTCGCCCGTCGACTACATGGAGGATCACCAGACCGCCGCGCGCCTGGCGGCGACGGGGGCCTTCTGCCGCGGCATGCGGAACTTCCCCACCGACCCCCCGCGCGAGCCCGTCGCCGGCGACGTGACCGTCTACCACGCCCAGCCGCACGGCAACCGCGACCCGCTGCGGCGGCTCGTCCGCCCGGAGCTGTTCGTGGACGTCACCGGGGTGCTCGCCCGCAAGCGAGAGATGCTCGCCTGCCACGAAAGCCAGAAGGCCTGGCTGGACGAGACGCAGGGGCTGGACTCGTACCTCGCGGCGATGGAGACCCTGTCGCGCGAGGTGGGTCGGATGTCCGGCCGCTTCGAGCTCGCCGAGGGCTGGCGCCGCCGCAGCCACCTGGGCTTCTGCCCCGAGGCCGCCGACCCGCTCTCGGACGCCCTGGGCGAGCGCGTCCGGCGCGACCCGCCGCAGGCGGAATAACCCCGCCGGCCGGCTCCCGCCCCTGCCTTCACCGACTGCCCCACACGGGTGACGCTCTGCCCCCCACTTTCCGACGACGCGTTGAACCTTCCGGGCCCCAGGAGCGACGGTAGTGGGGACGCGGCCGGGGATCGCCGCAGAGCGGGCGTGCACCGGCAGACCAAGGCCGCATGCAACTCGCGCGGCAGAACGATGGTACGTTCGGCATAGAGGAGCGGGAGATGAGGAACTCCACCAGAGAAGCCTGGCGCATGCTGGCCGTCACCGTTGCGGTCGGGGCACTGCTGGCGCCGGCTCCCCGTTGTCCGGACCGGGCTCTCGCGGGCGCGGACGACTTGCGGGCCACGTTGGGCAGCCGGACACGGAAGACGAGCCAACCAGCCAGCGCCAAGACGGATCCGCAACGGGCACTGCTGGACCTGCTGCACGTGCGCGAGGCATGGAAGATCACGCGGGGCAGCGAGGAGGTGCTCGTCGGCGTGATCGACAACGGGTTCGATTTCTATCATCCCGCGCTGAAGGGCAAGCTTGTGCCCGGGTACTACTACCATGGGGGCTATCACTCCGAGTTCTATATCAACATGGCCCACGGAACGATGATGGCCAGCATCATCGTGGCCCGGAAGACGGGGGATGAGGGCATGACGGGCCTCGCGCCGGGGTGCAAGGTGCTCACGGCATCCCAGGGAATGATCGAGCACGTGCTCCTCAAGCTCCGAAGCGACTGGATCAGGGAGCATCCGAACGCGACCCCGGCCGCGTCCCACAAGGCCAGGATGGAACTCATGCGAGAGCATCGCAAGGAGATCGAGCGGTTCGGCAGGGACTGGATCCGCTACCAGGTTTCCGGGGCGGCCAAGGCGATTCGGTACCTCGTCGACCACGGCGCGCGAGTCATCAACTTCAGCGGCTGTCTGCAGCGCGAGCACTGCCGGTCTGCCAAGCTGTGGGAGGAGCTGGAAGGCGCCTTTGCGTATGCAGCGGGGAAGGACGTGGTCATTGTGCTCTCTGCCGGCAACAGCGGGCGCCGGACGGAAGGCTACCCGGGCAACGACGATACGGTGATCGTCGCCGGGGCGTCAGACCTGAGTGACCGGCGCTGGGTCTCCGAGATCAAGATTGAGGGCATGCGGAGGCCGATCAAGCAGGGCTCGGATTACGGCAAACGGTTGACGGTCATGGCGCCTGCGGAGAACATCCGCGTGTGCGCCCCTCACGCGGCGCGCTTCTACTCCTGTGACGACGGACCCGCGGGAGAGGCGAAGCAGGAGTTCCAGAGCGCGTACGATGTGCTTCCGAGCGGGGCGACGTCGAGCGCGGCCCCGATCGTCAGCTCCCTTGCCGCGCTGGTGTTGAGCGCGCGGCCGGACCTCGGCGCGCGGGATGTCATCTCAATCATCGAGGCCGGCTGCGACGATATCGGCGAGAAGGGCCGGGACATCTACACGGGCCACGGCCGGGTCAACTTCGCCAAGACGTTGAAGCTGGCCGTGACGTACAGCAAGCAGTGAGCGAGAAGCGGAAGGATGAGCCGGCTTGGGAACGCGGAAGGATGCCATCTACTGCGAGCTGCTCGTCCTTCGATGCAAGCGGGGACAAGAGTCGGCCTTCGAGGAACTGGTGCGGCACTGGGAGAATCGCCTGTTCTACTACGTACGTCGCCTGGTACGGACGGAAGACGAGGCCTGGGACGTATTGCAGCACACGTGGCTGGTGGTCGTGAAGAGCATCAAATCGCTCAAGGACCCGCGGAAGCTGCCGACCTGGTTGTACCGGATTGCCCGAAACGTCGCGTTCAGCCACTTGCGGGTCAAGTACCGCGAACAGGCATACCTCGATGAGGCCGGGGACGTTTCGGAGGTCGAGGCAAAGGACGAAGGGCACCCGTTCGAGGACGCCGAGCAGGTCCACCGTGCCCTGGATCAGATATCGCTGGCGCACAAGGAGGCCCTGACGCTCTTTCTCCTGGAAGATCTCTCCATGGACCAGATGGCCGAGGTGCTGAGCATTCCGCTTGGGACCGTGAAGTCGCGGCTCCATCACGCCAAACGTGCGCTCCGGGCCGTCCTGGAGCAGGAGGGGGCCGACCGTGCGTAGCCCCGGAAGCCAATTCCGAGACCGCCTGGTGAACATGGAGCAGGTGACCCCCGCGCTGAGGGAGAAGTACCGGAAGGGGATCAAGGCGATCTTCGAGAAGGAACTGACGGGATTCGGCAGGTTGGCTTGGATCGCCACAGGGATCGGCGGCATCGGGTTCCTCGCCGTATTCGGGACGGCGGCGGTCCTGGCGCCTGGGGAATTCCCGTTGATCGGACGGCTGATGTTCGTGGCCGGGGCGGCGTTCGGCCTCGCATGGGCCGTTCTGTCCGCGCTGATCGTCAAGCGGGGGTCCTACCACCGCATCTCGCACTCGAGAGCTGCGGCCGGGCTGGGGTGGAGCGTCGCCATAGTCTGCGCGATCGGCGCCCTCCTCCTGTCAAACGAGTACCCCGACAGCATCGTCGGCGTGAAGATGATATGCGTCAGCCTGGTCTTCCTTGTCCCGGCAGCGATGTTCATGCTTCGGTCGCGGATTCAGGAGTCGGAACTGAGGACGCGCGAGAAGCTGCTGGACATCGAGCTTCGCCTGGCGGAGTTGGCGGAGAAGCTGGAGGACAGCGGAGGAGAGCAAGGGCGCGGGGGCGGTTGACGTCCGACATTTCATAACGGGCGCAAGACGCGTTTTCAGCTAAGGTTATCGGCACACTGGCCGACCCGCGAGACCGAGATCGCGCCGGCGGCTATCGGCCCTTGGGGGCGGCGGGCTTGCGGGCGAGCTCGATGTCCTTCCGGACGTCCGACAGCAAGGCGTTCCAGTCCATGCGGCGGGTGCGGGCCAGGAGCTGGGGGCGGTAGAGGCGCGTTGCCGCGGCGGCGTAGGCCTGCCAGTGCTCGGCGGCGGCCTCGAGGTGCCGGACGGCGGCGGCGCGGCGCCGGGCGTCGCCGGACGTGCGGGACGCATGCAACTCCAAAGCTCCCAGGATCTTGACGCCGTAGTAGCGGCCGAGGTGACCCATGGCCTCGATGTCGGCGAGGGTCTCGCTCAGCTCCGTGTCGGCGTCCTTCGCGCCGGCGCGCAGCTTGGTGACGAGCTTCCGGGACTGGTCGGCCCAGCGGCGCAGGTTGGCCGCGACGCGGGTCGGGGCGATGCCATCCGGTTCGCGGCCGGCGAGCTCGGCCCGGACGTAGTCGGGGATCGAGACGATGCCGCTGGCCTCCATGGGGGCCGTCTGGATGAAGTCCTCGACGGTGTGGAAGCCCTTGCGGTGGTCGAGGCAGCCCTCGGGCGCCCACATGAAGTCCCAGTCGCGCCAGTGGAAGCGGTTGACCAGCGGGATGATCCGGGAGGCTTGCTGCCAGGCGTCGTAGAGCGCCGCGGCGTCGGCCTGCGGGAATCGATCGGCCAGGACCTTCTCGAACAGCGCCCGGCCGAGCGTGGGCTCGTAGCCCAGTCGTCCCCACAACATGAAGGCATACCAGTGCTTGCGGATCTCCATCCGCCCGCGGCGCTTCGGGTCGGCGTCGCTGTGGGTTCGGCCCCAGACGTAGCCGTCGGAGCCCATGTGGTAGCCGGCGGTCAGCTCGGCGGGCGGCAGGTTGGCGAGGAACTCGCGGACGTAGTCGGGGTCGCCCCAGCGGAAGTGGAAGATGTCGTCGTTGCGCAGGTTCCACCAGCAGCGAAGCTTATGGGCCTTGAGCTCGCGGCACAGGCCGTCGGCGAACGGCACCTTGGGCGAAGAGTACATGTGCGCCCGGGCGTACTTGAAGCCGAGGTCCAGGTCGCCGCCGTACCGGGAGGCGAAGTCCTCCGCGATCGGGCGGACGCTGCTCTGGTGGCAGCGGTGAAGGAACCGGACCCTGCGACCGGGCTGCGCCTTCCTGGCGTCCAGAACGCCCTCCCCGTAGGCCTGCCAAAGCCACTTCTCCTTGGCGAACTTGCCCTTGCGGTGCTGCATGCGTTCCCCGGCCGTCACGCCGATGCCCGCCAGCAGCGGGTAGGTCTTGATCGTCTCCCGGACGCACTCGCGGACGTAAGCGATGGTCTTGGGGTTGGTCTGGGTCGGCGTGATGCCGTACTTGCCCGTCGCCCCGTCGGTGTGGACGTTCCAGGTGATCCAGTAGATGTCGATGCCGCGACGGCGGGCGTGCTCCATCACGCCCCGCCAGAAGGCGATCTTCTCGTCGATGGTCATCTTCCGGACGACGCGGAGGTTCTCCGGGCGGCAGTACTTCTCGTCGCGCCACTCGCGGTGCGTGCGGTGGTCCGGCGGGACCTTCGTCACGCAGACGTCGTCCAGGGCCACGTCCGGGTAGTCCGGGCACTTGACGATCGACGGGAACGGGTGCGGGTTCCACAGGGTCAGCGTGTTGTAGTGGTGGCGGGCCAGGTCGTCCAGGAACTCGCGCCAGAAGGCAGCGTCCCACATGTGGACGATGTTGGCCTGGGCGGCGTCGCCCGTGTCGTCGTAGCTGGGCGTGCGGGCGTCCAGCGGAATGTTGAACTTGATGCCGCGCCGCGGGATCGCCGGGCGTGCGGCCGTGTCCTCCACGCCGCCCAGGCCGTCCAGGCGGATCATCTCCGCCAGACGCAGCCCGCCGTACATCGTGCCCGAGAGGTCCGCCCCGACGACCCAGTACGTCGACCCGCCCGCGCGGCGGAGGATGTATCCCTGGGCCGGAAGGTCGCCCGGCGCGGGCCGGCGCGCCTCGCGCAGGATCCCGGCCGCCACGGCGTCGCTCTTCCGGGCCAGCACGATGCGAGTGCCCCGGGCGGGCGATTCGAACTGGGCGAGGGACTTCTCGACGGCGGTGCGGCCGCGCTTTGCCAACGCGCGGCGGATCTCCCCGGCGGCGAACACGGCCGCCCCGGCGTCGGGGTCGCGGTGGATGACGAGGCGCCCGCCGGCGTCGCTTCCGGAGCCGGAGGCCAGCGCGCCGGACAGGGCCACGACGGTGAGGTGGACGGGGGCCATGACGATCTCCTCTGCGGACGGGTGGTGCGTCACCACCTTACCGGATCGCCCGGCGAAGGCAACCGTCTGTCTCGCCGGCGGCTGAGCCGGATCTCGCATTGGGGCCATCGGCATCGGCCCCCCGCGGCCGGCGGGGTCGGCGGACGTGCTCCCGGCGCCGGCAGGGCTCGCGGTCCGGCAAGAAGGCCGCGCGGGCGGGCCGGGGGACGATTCCTGACACAAAGCTCGCGAATAGAGAGGCTTGGAGCGTCATCCGTCGGCGGGGCCTCCCCGCGCGCGGGGCGGGGGTCCTCCGGGGCGATCCCGTCGGCAAAAAAGCCCAGGTTTTCCCCGGTTTGTGTTCCGGACTGCCCGGCAGATTTGCTATAACCGAAGGGACAGAGGATAGTGAAAAAAATCACAGTGATGTCGGGCCGTACTGCCACCCAGCGGGTTGGATAGACTGCTTCTTGCCGGGCGTGCTCTATGGAGGGCATCCCGGCCTTTTCTGTTAATCTGCCGCAGGTGGGGTCGTTTGGACGGCCCGGTCGGCTCGGTTCGGCCGGCCCCAGCGAGAGTCGAGGAAACGGATGAGCGAGCAAGCGGACAACCTGGAACAGGCCGTCAGGGAGATCTGCGAGTCCTACGGCAGCGACCGCGGGCGCCTGGTGGACATCGTCCGGGGCGTGCAGTCGAGGTTTGGCTGCGTCGCCGGCGAGGCGCTGGACCTGATCGCGGCGCAGGTGGGCGTGCACCGCGTGGAGGTCGAGAGCGTGGTGTCGTTCTACGCCTTCCTGTCCGAGTGCCCGAAGGGCCAGATCGTCATTCGCGTCAGCGGCTGCGTGCCCTGCCGGATGAACGGCGCCGAGCGCGTGGCGAAGGCCTTCGCCGAGGAGCTGGGCCTGGCGATGGGCCAGACCACGCCGGACGGGCGGATCACGCTGGAGTGGACCTCGTGCATCGGCATGTGCGACCAGGCCCCGGCGGTGCTGATCAACGACGAGGTCTTCAGCTACGTCTCGAGCGACCGGGCGCGGCGGATCGTCCAGGCGCTGCGGGCGCAGGACTCGCCGGCGCCGGCGAAGCTCGTGCACGACCTCGGCGACGGCAACAACGCCAGCGACCTCGTCCGGTCGATGGTGCACAACAACCTCCGGCGCGCCGGGTCGGTGATCTTCGCGCCGTCGTCGGCGGGCGAGTCGCTGCGCAAGGCGCTGTCGATGACGCCGCAGGAGGTGATCCGCGAGATCAAGACGGCGCGGCTTCGGGGCCGGGGCGGCGCGGGCTTCCCCACCGGCATGAAGTGGGACTTCACCCGCCAGGCCGACGGCGCCCCCAAGTACGTCATCTGCAACGCCGACGAGGGCGAGCCGGGCACGTTCAAGGACCGCGTGATCCTCACCGAGCAGGCGGAATCGTGCTTCGAGGGCATGACCATCGCCGGCTACGCCATCGGGGGCGAGGCCGGCCTCCTCTACCTCCGCGCCGAGTACGCCTACCTCCTCCGCCACCTCGAGGCCGCGCTGAAGCGTCGCCGCGAGGCGGGGCTGCTGGGCGCCGACGCCGGCGGCAAGGAGGGCTTCCGCTTCGATATCCGCATCCAGATGGGCGCCGGGGCCTACGTCTGCGGCGAGGAGACGGCGCTGATCAGCTCGTGCGAGGGGCTTCGGGGCGACCCGAAGAACCGCCCGCCGTTCCCCGCCCAGAAGGGCTACCGGGGCCAGCCGACCACCGTCAACAACGTCGAGACGTTCTGCTGCGTGACGCGGATCCTGGAGATGGGCTCGGGCTGGTTCGCCCAGATCGGCTCGCAGGGCTCACCCGGCACGAAGCTGCTGAGCGTCTCGGGCGACTGCCTTCGCCCCGGCGTCTACGAGCTGCCGTTCGGCGCGAAGCTCTCGGAGGTCCTCTCGCTGGTCGGGGCGGAGGACGCCATCGCCGTCCAGGTCGGCGGGCCCAGCGGGCGGATGGTCGGCCCGAAGGACTTCGAGCGAACGGTCTGCTACGACGACCTGGCCACGGGCGGCTCCGTGATCGTCTTCGGGCCCCACCGCGACCTGCTGGACGCCGTCTCGCGGTTCATGGCGTTCTTCGTCGAGGAGAGCTGCGGCTACTGCACGCCGTGCCGGGTGGGCAACGTGCTGCTGAAGGAACGCCTGGACCGGATCATCGCCGGCCGGGGCGCGCCGGAGGACCTGGACTACCTCCGGCAACTCGGCAAGGTGGTCAAGACGGCCAGCCGCTGCGGGCTCGGGCAGACCTCGCCCAACCCGATCCTGACGACGCTGGAGAACTTCCGCGAGCTGTACGAGGCGAAGGTGACCGAGGAGTCCGACGGGCTGCACCGGTCCTTCGACCTGGCAGCCGCCCTGAGCGATGCCGAGTCCCTCGCCGGGCGCAAGAGCGTGCACGCCGAGCGGGCCTAACATGGGAAGACGACTTCGATGAGCGACAACGACCAGACGATTGCGTTCACGATCGACGGCGTCGAGGTGCAGGGCAAGCCCGGCCAGACGATCATGGAAGCCGCCGACGAGGCGGGCATCTACGTGCCGCGCCTGTGCGCGAAGGACGGGCTCTGCGCGTTCGGCTCGTGCCGGGTCTGCACGGTGATGGCCAACGGGCGTCCGCAGTCGGCGTGCACCCAGCCCATCGCCGAGGGGATGGTCGTCGAGAACGACAGCGAGACGATCCGCGAGATCCGCAGGAACATCATCGAGATGCTCTTCGTGGAGGGCAACCACTTCTGCATGTTCTGCGAGAAGAGCGGCCTCTGCGAGCTCCAGGCGCTGGCCTACCGGTTCGGGATCACCGCCCCGAGGCATCCCTACCTGTTCCCCGACCGGGACGTGGACGCCTCGCACCCGGACATCTTCCTCGACCGCAACCGGTGCATCCTGTGCGGGCGGTGCGTCCGCGCCAGCCGCGACCTCGACGGCAAGCACGTCTTCGAGTTCGTCGGGCGCAGCAAGGACCGGCGGATCGCCGTCAACGCCGAGGCGCGTCTGGCCGACACGGACATGGACGTCACCGACCAGGCCGTCGACATCTGCCCCGTCGGCGCGATCCTCCGGAAGCGCGTCGGCTACGCCGTGCCGATCGGCGAGCGGCTCTACGACCACGAGCCCATCGGCTCGGACATCGAGGCCCGCCGGGCCGACACGAGCGTCCAGAGCGAGTAAGAGGACTGCCACCATGGCGAAACCGAAAGTTGCGACCGCGTCCCTGGCCGGGTGCTTCGGGTGCCACATGTCCCTCCTGGACATCGACGAGCGCATCCTGGAGCTGATCGAGCTGGTCGACTTCGACAAGTCGCCCATCGACGACATCAAGGAGTTCACCGGGCGCTGCGCCGTCGGCCTCGTCGAGGGCGGCTGCGCCAACGAGGAGAACGTGCACGTCCTCCAGGAATTCCGCAAGCACTGCGACGTCCTCATCGCGCTGGGCGACTGCGCGACCATGGGGGGCATCCCCGCCATGCGGAACAACATCCCGCTGAAGGAGTGCCTCGAGGAGGCCTACCTGCACGGCCCGAGCGTCCACAACCCCACCGGCCTGGTCCCCGGCGACCCGGAGATCCCGCTGTGTCTCCACCGGGTCTACCCCGTGCAGGAGGTGGTGAAGATCGACTACTTCCTGCCGGGCTGCCCGCCGCCCGCGGAGACGATCTGGAAGGCCCTGACGGCCCTGCTGAGCGACGAACCCCTTGCGCTGCCCTACGAGCTGATCAAGTACGACTGATCCCTGCCAGGTTGGGAGGTCCGTGAGACGATGGTCGAAGCAACGGAGAACCTCAAGCGAATCGCCATCGAGCCCGTCACCCGCGTCGAGGGGCACGGGAAGGTCTCGATCCTCCTCGACGAGAAGAACGAGGTCAAGCAGGCGCGGCTCCACATCGTGGAGTTCCGCGGCTTCGAGCGATTCATCCAGGGCCGCCCCTTCTGGGAAGTGCCCGTCCTCGTCCAGCGCCTCTGCGGCATCTGCCCGGTGAGCCACCACCTCGCCGCCGCCAAGGCCATGGACCGCATCGTCGGCGGCGAGAGGCTTACCCCCACGGCCGAGAAAATGCGCCGGCTCATGCACTACGGGCAGATCCTCCAGAGCCACGCCCTGCACTTCTTCCACCTGTGCTCGCCGGACCTGCTGTTCGGCTTCGACGCCGACCCGGCCATCCGCAACGTGATCGGCGTCGCCAAGGACGAGCGGTACAAGCACCTGGCCGTCCAGGGCGTCCTGCTTCGGAAGTACGGGCAGGAGATCATCCTGCGTACGGCCGGGAAGAAAATCCACGGCACGGGCGCGATCCCCGGCGGGATCAACAAGAACCTCTCCATCGAGGAGCGCGACGAGCTGCTGGCGGACCTGGACCGGACCCTCGAGTGGGCCCGCGGGGCGGTGAAGGTCGCCAAGGACTACACCGTCGAGCACCTGGAGGAGCTGAGGGACTTCGGGTCGTTCCCGTCGAACCACCTGTCGCTGATCCGCGCCGACGGCGCGATGGACCTCTACGACGGCAACCTCCGCGCCATCGACGCCGAGGGCAACACGATCTTCGACCACGTGGCGCCGGGCGAGTACCTCGACTACATCGCCGAGGAGGTCCGCTCCTGGTCGTACATGAAGTTCCCCTTCATCAAGTCCATCGGCCCGGAGGAGGGCTGGTACCGCGTCGGCCCGCTGGCGCGCGTCAACGCCTGCGACTTCATCGACACGCCCGAGGCCGAGGCGGCGCGCCGGGAGTTCATGGCCGTCACGGACGGCAAGCCGAGCCCCGTCACGATGGCCTACCACTGGGCCCGGATGATCGAGCTGCTGCACTCGGTGGAGAAGATCGCGGAGCTGCTGCACGACGCGGACCTCCAGGGCGACGAGCTGGTGGTGACCGGCGAGCGCCGCGGCGAGGCGGTCGGGCTGCTCGAGGCCCCGCGAGGCACGCTGTTCCATCACTACCGGGTCAACGACGACGACCAGGTCGTGATGGCGAACCTCATCGTCTCGACGACCAACAACAACGAGCCGATGAACCGCGCCGTCCAGGGCGTCTGCCGGGACCACCTCTCCGGCAAGCCGGAGATCACCGAGGCCCTGCTGAATCACGTGGAAGTGGCCATTCGCGCCTACGACCCGTGCCTGTCCTGCGCGACCCACGCGCTCGGCAAGATGCCGCTCGTCGCCGAGCTGTACGACGCCGCGGGCCGGCTGGTCGACAAGAAGGCCAAGGGATGAACGACGCAGCCACCGTGCTGGTGATCGGCTACGGCAACCCCGGGCGGCGCGACGACGGGCTGGGCCCAGCGCTGGCCGAACGCCTCCAGGAGCTCCGCCTGCCGGGCGTGGACGTCGACGCCGACTACCAGCTCACGGTGGAGGACGCGGCGGCCGCCGCAGAGCACGACGTGGTCGTCTTCGCCGACGCCGCCCAGGCCGGTCCCGAGCCGTTCTTCTTCCGGCGCGTCGAGCCCCGCGGCGAGCTGGGCTTCTCCAGCCACGGCTGCGAGCCCCCCGCCTTGCTCGCCCTGGCACGCGACCTGTTCGACGCCCACGCGAGGGCGTATATTCTCGGGATACGAGGCTACGAGTTCGACGAGTTCGGCGAGAGCCTGTCCAGCCGGGCGAAGGACAACCTGGCGGCCGCAACGGAGTTCCTCCTCGACGTGCTGCGCAGCCGCTCGTTCGACGACGCGGCCGGGCGCTTCGCCGGGGACAGGGCCGCTGCCGACGAGGGAACATCATGCAAGACGCAGAACACGTGATCCTGTTTGTGGACGACGACCAGGACGTTCTGGACGGGATGCGGCTGATCCTGGAGAGTCACGGCTACGCCATGGTGGAGGCCCACACGGCCGAGGAGGGCCTGCGGATCTACAAGGAGCGGAAGCCCGACCTGCTGATCGTCGACCTGATGATGGAGGAGGTCGACGCCGGCACGCACCTGGTGACGGAGCTGCGGGCGTTGGGCGACACGCCGCCGATCTACATGCTCAGCAGCGTCGGTGACGGGTTGAGCCTCCAGACCGACACGACGCAGTTGGGCCTCGCCGGCGTGCTCCAGAAACCCGTCGACCCCCAGGTCCTCCTGACCCTCCTGAAGGCCAAGCTCGGCGCCTGAGGCCTGTCCGCCCACACCCCGATCGCCAGACCCCCGCGCCCGGAGCGCCTCCCGGGTGCATCTGCCTCCTCCCTTCGGTATACTCTCCCCTGGCAGGCGCCCTCGGGCCGAAGGGAAGTGGCCATGCTCACGGAGCAGGAACTCCTGGTCCTCATGCGAGACGTGGAGTCGGATCGCGTCGAGAGGACGGTCTCGACGACCGATACGGCCAAGTTCTGCGAGGCGATCTGCGCGTTCGCCAACGACCTTCCCCACCATCGTCTGCCCGGGTATCTGCTCGTCGGCGTGCGGGACGACGGGCGCCCGAGCGGGCTGGAAGTCACCGACCGGCTTCTGCTCAACCTCGCGGCCGCGCGATCCGACGGGAACATCCAGCCGCTGCCCGCCATGAACGTCTCGAAGCACACGCTTTCGACGGGTGAGGGCGACGTCGCCGTCGTGGAAGTGCTGCCCTCGGACCTGCCTCCGGTACGCTACAAGGGGCGCGTCCACATCCGCGTCGGCCCGCGCCGCGCTATCGCCGGCGAGGCCGAGGAACGCATGCTCACGGAGCGTCGCACGGCCGTCTCGCGGACGTTCGACGCGCGGGCGTGCCCGGACTGCCGGCTGGGCGACCTCGTCCTGGACCTGTTCCTGGTCACGTACCGCTCGGGGGCGCTCGCACCCGAGCTCCTGGAGGAGAACGCCCGCGACGTTCGAGAGCAGATGGCGTCGCTGCGGTTCTACGACCTCCGTCGGGGCTGCGCCACGTTCGCCGGGGCGCTGCTGTTGGCGAAGGATCCCCGTCGATGGGTTCCGGGGGCCTACGTGCAGTTCGTGCGGTTCGGGGGAACGGAGTTGACCGACGACCCGCTCGACGAACGGGCGTTCTCAGGAGACCTGCTGACCGTCCTGCGGGAGCTGGACGCGTTTGTCTCGGTCGGGATCGAGGCGCGCCCCGAAGGGGCATCGGCTCTGCGCGAGGAGAAGGTCGCGGCCTACCCCGCGGCGGCGCTTCGGGAGATGCTGATGAACGCGGTGATGCACCGCGACTACGAGTCGAACGCTCCCATCCGCTTTCACTGGTTCGGCGACCGGGTCGAGATCCAGAACCCCGGCGGGCTCTACGGCCTGGCCACGCCGGAGAACTTCCCGCGCCAGACCGATTACCGCAACCCGGTGATCGCCGAGGCGATGAAGGCGCTGGGGTACGTGAACAAGTTCGGCCGGGGGGTGCTTCGCGCGCAGCATGCGCTGGCTGCCAACGGGAGCCCGCCGGCCGAATTCGTCTTCGAGCCCACGCACTTCCTGGCCACGATCCAGAGGCGCCCATGAAGACGATCGCCTTCTTCAACAACAAGGGCGGGGTCGGCAAGACTTCGCTCGTCCACCACCTGGCCTGGATGTACGCCGAGCTGGGCGTCCACGTGATCGCCGCGGACTTCGACCCCCAGGCGAACCTCACCTCCATGTTCCTCCCGGAGGAGCGACTCGAGGAGCTCTGGCCCGACGGCGAGCACCCCGACAGCGTGCTGGGCGCCGTGGCCCCGATCCTGCGGGGGCTGGGCGACGTCAAAACGCCTCACGTGGAGCCGGTCGCCGAGCGGCTCGGGCTGATCGCCGGCGACCTGGGGTTGTCGCGGTTTGAGGCCCGGCTGTCGTCCGCCTGGCCGGGCTGCATGGACCAGGACGAGGCCGACTTCCGCGCCGTCTCCTCGTTCCATCGCCTCCTCGCCGGCGCCGCCTCCGCCAGCGGCGCGGAGCTGGCCCTGATCGACGTGGGCCCCAACCTCGGCGCCATCAACCGCTCGGCGATCCTCGCGGCCAACTACGTCGCCGTTCCCCTGGCGTCGGACCTTTTCTCCCTCCAGGGCCTCAGGAACCTCGGCCCCACGCTCCGGGAATGGCGGCAGCAGTGGGGAGACCGGCTCGAGCGGCGCCCCGGCGATCCGTCGCTGCTCCTGCCGGCCGCCGACATGAGGCCGATCGGCTACATCGTCCTGCAGCACGCTTTCCGGGCCGACCGGCCCGTGCAGGCCTACGGCAGGTGGGCGGAGCGGATCCCGGCCGTCTATCGCTCCGAGGTCCTGGGCGAGCCCCCCGGCGGAGCGGCGGAGGAGGACCCGAACTGCCTGGCGATGCTGAAGCACTACCGAAGCCTCATGCCGATGGCCCAGGACGCCCTGAAGCCCATGTTTCACCTCAAGGCGGCGGACGGCGCCCTCGGCGCGCACAGCCACGCCGTCCGGGCATGCTTCGAGGACTTCGAGAAGCTGGCGCTGAGCATCGCGGCCAGGTGCGAGGTGGGCGTGTCCGGCTCCACCGCCTGAGCGGGGCGAGCCGGCAGGTCGCAGCGGAGGGCGTCGCGATGAGGTACATCGAACTGCCCGGGACGGACATCTCGCCGTCCGTCGTGGGCCTGGGGACGGGAAGCTACGGGACGGTCATTCCCGAGGACACGGCGTTCGAGTTGATGGACCGGTACGTGGAGCGCGGCGGCAACCATATCGACACGGCGCACGTCTACGCCGCGTGGGTCGAGGGCGGCTGGGGGGCGAGCGAGCGGGCGATCGGCACGTGGCTGGCCTCGCGCGGCGCGCGGCGGCGGATCGTCCTCGCGACGAAGGGCGCCCACCACGACATCGAGACCGGCGAGAAGCGCATGACGCGCGAGGCGATCCGGCAGGACCTGCACGAAAGCCTCGACCGCCTGGGCACGGATCGCGTCGAGCTGTACTGGCTGCACCGCGACGATCCCGACGTGCCGGTCGGCGAGATCCTCTCCTGGCTGAACGAGCACCTCGACGCGGGCCTGGTCCGCGCGATCGGCTGCTCGAACTGGACGGTCGCGCGCCAGCGCGAGGCGGCGGCATGGGCACGGGCCCGCGGCGTCGTGGGCTTCTGCGCCAGCCAGGTCCGCTGGAGCCTCGCCGAGCACCACCTGCCGCCGGGCGACACGGGCTCGGGCATGGTGACCATGGACACCCCCGCGCTGGCCTACCACCGCGAGACGCACGTGCCGGTCGTCGCCTACTCGTCGCAGGGGCGGGGCTTCTTCTCCGGCAAGTACGCTCCCGGCGTCGCCCCCGACGCCCCCGGCGTGCGGAAGGACGTCCTCGCCCAGTACGGCACGGAGGCCAACTTCCGCCGCCTCGCCGCCGCCCGCGAGATCGCCGCCGCCCGGGGCTGCTCGCCCAACCAGGTCGCCCTGGCGTGCCTCTTCCACCAGCCCTTCGACGTCTGTGCCCTGACGGGCGCCCGCACCGTGGCGCAGCTCGCGGACTCCTGTGCGGCCGCGGAGCTGGCCCTGACGCCGCAGGAGCTCGCGAAACTCAACGCCGGCTGAGCCTCACTGCGGCAGGTGACATCCCCCGCCCCCGCGTTTCTCCAGGTAGCGCTGGTGGTACTCCTCGGCCTTCCAGAACGTCGCCGCGGGGGTGATCTCGGTGGCGATGGGGCGGCTGTGCTTGCCGGACTGCTCCAGCTTCGCCTTCGACGCCTCGGCGGCCGCCTGCTGCTCGGCGCTGTGGTGGAACACCGCCGAACGGTACTGCGTGCCGACGTCGGGGCCCTGGCGGTTGAGCTGCGTCGGGTCGTGGCAGGCCCAGAAGACGTCCAGGAGCTGCTCGAACGTCACCTTGGCCGGGTCGTAGATCACGCGAACGGCCTCGGCGTGGCCGCTGCGATCGGTGCAGACCTGCTTGTAGGTGGGCCGCTCGGCGTGCCCGCCGGTGTACCCGACGCACGTGCTGACGACGCCGGGGACGCGCTGGAACGTCGCCTCGACGCCCCAGAAGCACCCGGCGGCGAACGTGGCCTTCTCGTGGCCCTGGGCGCCGTCGGCGGCGTCCACCGCGGCGGCCCGGGGGTTATCCTGCTTGGGCTTGCCCATCGCACCTGCCTCTCCGCGCCGGTCGCAGCCTCCCAGGAGCGCCGCGGCGGCGATCACGACCAGCACGTATGCCTCTCGCATGCTACCCTCTTTCTGCGGTTGCATGGAATTGTAGGCGCCCGGCGCTGGCCCGCCGGGCCGGTCAGGGGGCCTTCCTGGCGGCGCGCGGCGTTCGCTTGCGGGGCGAGCCGGCCTGGGGGTCGTACGTGCCGGCCAGGATGGCCACCGTGCGGGCGGCGACGCGGCGGACGTACTCGTGCTTGTCCTGCCGGGCGGCCTTCAGCGCTTCGAGTGCCGGGCGCGCCGCCTCGGCGATGTCCTCCAGGGCCAGCGCGGCGTAGTGGCGGACGGATTCGTTCTTCGCGCCCCGCAGCTCCTTCACCAGGACGGGCAGGGCCTCCTTGGGCTTGCCGAGCTTGCAGACGCCGCGGGCCGCCGCGACCCGGACGCTCGCCGCGGTGTCCTTCAGCGCGCCCCGCAGCGCGGCTTCGGCCGCCGCCGCGCCCGCGCCCAGGTTGCCCAGGCCGTAGGCGGCCTGGTACCGCACGGCCGGGGCGCGGTCCCGCAGCGCCGTGACCAGTTCGCCGACGGCGTCCCGGCCGCGCTCGGCGGCCTCGCGAGCCCTGCGCACGCGCCGGACCGTCGCCCGGTTTTCCGGCTTCTGGAGCACGGCCCAGGGCGTGCCGCACGCGGCGGCCAGCGCGTTCAGCTCCGGCTCGGGGATCTCGCCCAGGTCGCCGGTGCGGTCCATCCACTCGACGAGCTTCGCGCGCAGCTCGCCGAGCAGCTCCCGGTGGGCCGGCGAGCCCGCGAGGTTCCGCAGCTCGTGCGGGTCGGCCGCCAGGTCGTAGAGCTCCTCGACGGGCCTCGTGGGCAGGAACGGCCGGGCCTGGGCCGCCGTCAGCTTGCCCGCGGCGAAGAGCTGCCGCATCGTGATCATGATCTGCTTGTGGTTCTTGTAGCGGTTGGGCTGCGCGTGCGGGCGGTGCGGGAAGAAGTTGCGGATGTACTTGTGGCGTTTCGTGCGGACGCAACGGATCCTCTCGACCGTCTCGTCGCAGCGGTCGCGGGCGGAGAAGGCGCACGTCCGCGGCGGCGTCGCGCCGAACAGGTCGCGCCCCTGGAGGTGCTTCGGCACGTCGATGCCGGCCAGACGCAGCGACGTGGGCGGGATGTCGATGTGCTCGACCAGCTCCTCGCAGGTGCCTCCGGCGGCGATGCCCGGCCCGCGGACGATCAGCGGGATGTGGATGCCGCCCTCGTAGAGGAACTGCTTGTCGCGGACGTGGCTGATGCCGTGGTCCGTCCAGAAGAAGATGACGGTGCTCTCCAGCAGGCCCTCGTCCGCGAGGCGCCGGACGATCCGCCCGACCTCGATGTCCGTCTGGATCACGGAGTTGAGGTACTTCGCCCAGTCGGCCCGCAGGACGGGGTGGTCCGGGTAGTACGGCGGCAGCTTCACCTTCGCCGGGTCCACCGGGTCGGGCACCTTCGCGCCGCGGTTCTTGCCGCCGCGGAGCTGAAGCTGCGCGAAGAACGGCTGGTCGGCCCGGCGCCCGGTCCAATCCGCGCCGTCGTAGACCTTCTTGTCCCAAACGAAGTTGTAGTCCGTTTTGCCGAAGCGGGCCTTCTTCCCGCGTTCGGCGGGGATCATGCCGCCGTTGGACGTGTGGTACCCGGCCCGCTGGAAGTACTCGGGGATGAGCCGGGCGTGCTCCGGCAGGCGGATCTTGACCGCGTCGCGAGACGAGCGGTGGTTGTGCACGCCGAGCGAGGTCTGGTACATGCCCGTGACCACGGCCGAGCGGCTTGGCGAGCAGACCGGGCAGGTGATGAACGCCCGCGTGAAGCGCGTGCCCTGGCGGGCGAGCCGGTCGATGTTCGGCGTGCGGATGGTCGTCTCGCCGTAGCAGCCCATGTGCGGCGACATGTCCTCCGCGCAGATCCAGAGGATGTTGGGTCTGCCCGAGGCTGTCCCGGCTGCGGCGCTCGCCTGTCCGGCGGCCCGTCCTCGCCGGCCGAGCCCCAGCGCCGCCGCCCCCAGCCCCACGCCTCGGAGAAACTCGCGTCGATCCATGCCTGCCTCCTCGGTCCCGTCAGGCCTCATCCTCAGCGTCCCGGTCGGGGTCGTCTGCCACCCATCCCTCCTCGTCCCAGGAACCGTACTGGGCCGGCGGATCGCCTTTGGCGTCCAGGATCGTAGCCGCCGCGATCGCCTCATCCGGCGGGTCGACGCGCTCGAGCTTGACGTCGAATTGCCAGTTGTCGCCGAAGTCGTAGACGAACGTCATCCCGTCCCCCCGCGTCAGCGGCAGCTCGCCGATGGAGGCGTCGAGGAGGTTCAGCCCGTCGCAGTGCGACGCCGCGTACCTGGGCCCTTCCGCTCGGACGGCCGCTCCTCGCCGATCGCGATACTCGAAGCACCACAGGTGATCGTGATCGAAGTCCATCGAATTGAGGATGGCGTTCGCCAGGTCGTCCAGATCGCCGTCCGCCGGAATGGCGATGCGCCGCCAGGTCCGCCCGAGCGAGGCCCTGAAGACAAACGTTCCCTCGCGGAACTCCGGCCCGGGGATGACCAGGTTGTTCCGCCATTCGGGGAAGTACGGCTGGAAGATCGCCTGCCATTGGCCGAACGCAGGTTCGCCCTCGTCGGGGGGGAGGTCCTCGTCCTCCAGCTCCTCCTCGTCCCGGTCATGGTCCTCCTCAGAGTCCTCCTCGGCAACTGCATCGTCCTCCCACTTCTCCTCCGCCCGATGGAGGAGCTCGCCCGGGAGGAGCCAGGGCCGCATCAGGCGGCGCGCGATGAGCTGGAACAGCGCCTCGCCAAACAGGCGGCGCCGCGCGCGCCGCGGGCACCAGGGCTTGCCCGCCCGGGGACTGCCGTGCTCCAGCTCCAGCAGCCCGAACAGGTCCATCAGCGCGGGCTGGTGCCCGAAGTCGCCGCTGAAGGCGCATTCGTGGATCGGCTGGACCTCCAGGCCCTCCGCGGGGACGCTGTTCCAGAGCTGGAACACCTCGTAGTACATCGACGTGCGCCAGCCCCCTCGCTGGGCGATCATCTCCGGTCTCGCGCGGAGCATCCACGCCTCCAGAAGCGTGAAGTACCGCTCGGTGGGGTTCAGGCCCGCCCACGACGCCAGCACGGGATCGTTCCGCACCAGCCGCGCCTTCGTGCCCGAGCCCTCCGCAAAGACCAGCTCCGTCGCGCGACCCAGCAGGTAGAGCCCCTGGATGTACGGATAGGATCGCTGCTGCGGCCGCTTGAGGCGAAGCTCGATGGGGCGGCTCAGGCGGGCGTTCAGCTCCGTCAGACGGCGCATCGGCAGCAGATGGTGCTTCCCCGCGGACGGGAGGCCGTCCCCGACGAAGTCCAGCAGCACCTGGAAGTCGCGCAGGATCGAACCGGGCTGGGCCTCGTCGATCTGCGTGTCGCGCAGCACGCGCCCCAGCTTTCCGGACAGCCCGGGGATTCGTTTGGCCGGTAGCTTTGCCATGGCGCTCCTCCCTGCCCGCCCGGGGGCGAGGCAAACAAGGGCATGTCCCATCCGCCGCAGGCCCGACGCCCTTCGCGGAGCGGCGTTACGTTTCCTGACACGACACGACGCGGTGGCGCGACTCGTGCCCGCAGATGTGGCAGCGCACGGTGCGGGTCTCGTCACCGCGCGGCGCGTCCCGGATCTCCGCGTACACGTAGCCGCAGCTCTCGCACTGCCAGATGATCCGGTATTGCTTCTCCACGCCGGTTCCCTCGGCCGCCGGCGCGGTCACGTCACCGGCACGAGCCGGACGGCGGCGACGCCCAGGCCGGCGCGGGCGGCTGGGTTGATGCGCTCGGCGCGGAGCTTCAGCGTGTGCGTGCCGGGCCTGGCGATGGTGATGCGGCCGAAGCGCGTCGCCGCCTCGGGCGCGTGCAGCGTGCGGGGGCTGACGATTTGCTCGTCGGCGCGGATCGTCTTCGCGAGGCCCTTGCGGCCGACGGAGACCTTCACCTTGTGCCCGCCGACCCATTTGCGCCCGCGGACGGAGGTGACGACCTTGACCTCGAACTCGCCCGGGGCGTGGACCTTGACGTCCCAGTGGATCCAGTTGCTCCGGGAGAACCAGTTCTCGGTGACGCCGCCGCGCCCGACGCGGACCGGTCGCCCGGTCTTCGGGACGTGCAGCTCGGCCATGTGCGCCGGCAGCGAGATCGATCCGTCCGGCTGCTGGAGGGGCGACTCGTCCACGTCCGCGGCGCCGGCGATCTCCAGCACGACCACGGACACGTTCCTGTCCGGCCGCTTCCGCGGCAGCGTCAGCTCCAGCTCGTGCCAGTCGGCGTCCTTGTCGTGCGCCTGGGCCACCTCGACCGTCTTGCGCCTGTCCGCCAGCAGGTAGGCGCGCTTCACCTTGTTCTGCAGGCCCGCCAGCTTGAGCCGCCGCGGCCAGGTGTACATCAGCAGGTACAGGCGCCCGCGCTTCTGCGTGATGCGGCCCCAGTCGAACTCGTAGGGGTACGGGTTGGCCTGCGTGCCGTAGATGGCCTCGCCGTTGACCTTCATCCACGTCCCGATGGCCTTGAGGCGCGTGACGCTGGGCTTGGGGATGAGCCCCTCGGCCGTCGGGCCGACGTTCAGCAGGTAGTTGACCCCCTTGCTGGCCAGGTCGCACAGCAGGTGCAGCAGCGTCCGGACGCTCTTCCAGTCGTGGTCCTGCTTCTTGAAGCCCCAGGTGCGGTTCATGGTGGCCGGCGTCTCCCAGTCGCCGACGACGCGTCCGGCGGGGATCTGGTTGTCGCCCATGGAGCCGTAGTCGCCCACGTCGTTGCCGA
>CAZXOC010000017.1:0-45063 GCA_964642165.1 uncultured Planctomycetaceae bacterium
CGGCTCCGTGCCCCAAGGCCCACTCGGGAAGACCGAGCGCCGCGAGACCTGCCAGAACCCTCATAACCTATCATGAAACTTGGGTTTGTCAAGCCCCGAGTCGCTTGTATGCACGAGATCCCTGGGCCCGCCGCGTGGCGGTAAGGGCCCGCGGATGCCGGCGCGTCAGCGTGGGGGCCGGCGGCGGCGGAGCAGCACAGCCGCACCAACGCCGATCAGTGCGAGGGCCGTCGGCTCCGGCACGGGCTCGCCGGGCACGTCGGCAGAGGGGAGCGTGAGCTGCCCGAAGTGGCCGCGCAGCGTGAGGAAATCCGCGCGGTCCACGTCGCCATCGCCGTCGGTGTCGCCGTCGGCCCAGAGCGCCCCGCCCACGGTGCCCGCGGCTCGCTTCAGGGCGATGTAGTCCAGGAAGTCCACGTCGCCGTCGAGATCCGCGTCGGCGTAGAGAAGCCGCTTGGCAGGGCCGGCGTTGCGGTAGTAGAGGCTCAGGCCGTTCAACTCGATCCAGCCGTTGCCGCACAGCTCCAGCGTATCGACGTACAGCGCCTCGTTGCCGTCGCCGTCGAGTTGGTTGTCGAACTCGTCGATGAGCCGAACCGCGCCGTAGAAGACGGTGAGCCGGCCAAGCGCGAAGTTGCTCGCCCACGCGCTGAGGTCGGGCCCGAGGTCCGCCCCGGCCACCTCCAGTAGCTGGGGACTGTCCGGCGGTCGGTAGCCCCGCAATCTCACCGTGGCCTGGGACAGGTCGAACTCGCCGGCCCGGGTCGAGTGGTTGTAGAAGTCCCGCTCCAGCTCGATCTCGACGAAGGGGCCCGATGCGGCAAGGACGCCGGCCGCGCCGACGGCCAGCGAGCCGGCCCCCACACGGGAGCTGCGCGGCAGCTCCAGCCTGCCGCTCCCGGATAAGCCCACGCAGACATTCAGCGCGACACCACCAGAAGGGCATGTGACGGTGCCGCCATTTTCGATTCTCGCCTCGCTGCTGGCGCTCGGTACGCCTTGGCTCCAGTTGTCGGCGACGCGCCAGTCGCCGACGGCGTCGGGAGCGTGCTGCCAGTACGAGGCCGGCGCGGGGGCCGGCACGACCTCGCCGCTGGGCAGGATCCTGGCATCGTAGTTGCCCGGCAGCAGGCCCTCCGGCTCCAGGAAGATGATCTTCTGGAGCTGCTCGGGGGCCAGGCCGTGGGCGTCCGAGCCGAAGACGATCCGGTCAGATCCTCCCCCGTCAGGATCGCCGCCCCAGTTGCAGATCCAGAGCCGAGCATACCCAGGCCACGTGACGTCGCGGCTGTCGGCAAAGGTCACGGCGCTGCCCAGGCCGCGGGCCATGTCGATCTTCGCCCCGCCGCCGGTGACGGCGAGCGTGCCGAGCGTCTCGCTGCACCCGTTGACGTAGAACGGCCCGCAGTAGAGGTCCATCGACGCCTCGTCGGCGATCTGGTGGGAGTGGATGAGCTTCAGCGGGCCGAGCACACCGACGCTGCTCAGGGCCAGCACACCTTCCGGCTTGGCCAGCTCGAGTCGGCCGCCTTGGGCCGAGCTCATGCTCTGGATGTCGGCGAAGCGGTTGGCCGCGGTGCCCGAGAGGCGCAGGACGCCGCTGCCGTTCGCGCGGAGGGTGCCGACGTCCAGGGCGATCTGGATGTCCATGTCCACTTCGGCCGGGCCGTCCGCGATGTCGAGTTTGACCGGGGCACCCGGGCAGGCGTACCCCAGCGACATCCGCTGGTTCTCCGGGTAGTCCGACTCGGTCGTGATCAAGGCGGTGTCGGCCGATGCGTACGTCGTGATCCCGCCGCAGTCGAAGGTCGCCCCGGAGTCGCCCGTGCCGACGACGAGGATCCCCCCGGTCATGGTCAAGCCGCACTTCAACAAGGCGGTGCCCGGTTCGCCCGGCGGCCCGTCGCCGTCGAAGAGGAATTGCGCGCCGTCAAGGGTCAAGTTGCCGAAGATGTTGTTGACGCTGCCGGCACGGTAGGTGCATCCCTCATGGAGGCGGACACGGCCGAAGCCAACGCTCTGTTCTCCGCTGACAACGACCGAACCCTCAGTGATCTCCAGGTCCCCCGCCGCCGCGCCGCTTGCCAGGTTCAGCTCGCCGGGGCCGGTCTTGGTGAGCTTGCCGCTGCCCGTCAGGCCGGGCGCGGCCCCGCCGTCCGCGGCCAGGATCGTGAAGGTCCCGGACGGCACGTGGATCGCCCCGCCCCCTTCTCCGATCGTGATCCGCCGGCCGGTCGTGAAGCCGGATGTGAGCTCGAGCGTCGCCCCGTTCTCGATCGTCACGCCTGGCGGCCCGTCCATGCTGCCGAGCTGGGCGTCGCCGCCGATGACCAGCGTTCCTCCCAGGACCCGGGTGCCACCGAGACAGGGGTTGGTCCCCCCCAGCACCAAGCTGCCGTCGCCGGTCTTCTTGAGCGCCCCGTCGCCCACGATATCGGCGCCGATCGTCGCCTCCACCCCGGCCGGAACATGCACGCCCAGCGCGCTGAGGGCCAGCGTGCCCGGGCCGACGAGGCGGTAGCCGCTGGTGTGGAACGTCACCGTCCGGGCGGCGAGTTGGCCGTCGAGACTCACCTCACCGGGCGCGCCGGCGAAGACGGCATCGTGCCCGGCATCGCTGTCCCAGGCGTCGTCGCTGCTGCCGTCCGACCAGGCGGCTGTGGCGGCGTCCCACGTGCCCGGGCCCCCGCTGGGCGCCGCCGGCGTGCCGGCCGGGTCCCAGTCCCTATAGTGGTAGATCGGCGCCTCTTGGCCGCTGGCCACCAAGCCCCCCGTGGACAGCGAGTAGAGCCCGAAGCTCCGGGGCAGAAGCTGCGCCGGCTCGAAGAACGTCTGGAAGCCAACGTTCGGAGCGCCACGGCCGATGACCCCCAGTCCGCCGGCAAACCGCTCGCCGGCGCCGGGCTCGGCGAGGATCGCGGCGCCCAGGCCGCACGTCGGGAACTCCGCGTTGCCGGTGAAGACCTCGGCGAAGCCCTTGCCTGTCGGCAAATCCCCCCCTGGTCCGAAGGCGACGACGGGCTCCGGCTGCGGCGCGCTCAGCATCCCGCCGAACGACCACTGCCAGGCGGGGTCCATCTGCCCCTCCACCTCAATCGACTGCCCGGCCGGAATGTCGGGCAGGACGAGATACCGTGTCCAGGGGTCCAGTGCGATGTGGCAGTCGGTGATGTCGTAGGCGGACGTGTTCTGGAGGGTCCACCTGGTGCGGGGGATCTCCGGTTGGCGGAGGCGCATGTTCAGTCGGAGGGCCACTGCTGATCGGATGTCTGACCAGGCGCCGCCCCCTCCCCCGGGAGGCGGCCAGAGGCCGACGGCTGTCATTCCGAGGTTGTCGGAGTAATCGGCGGGGGCGACGGACAGGTCCACGTCGGCAGAGGTCCTGCCCACGAACACGGGCTGCTCCCAGCGGATCAGGCCCCCGGTCTGCGAATCATCGACGACAGCGAGGTATCGCTCCTCCGAGCCGCGCACAAAGGACCCGTACATGCCGGCGGGCAGGTCGTCGAAACGCGAACCGGGCCTGTGGAAGTAGATCTCGTAGCCCTTGATCGTGTTGTTCGGCTCGTTGGAGCCGATGTAGATCGTGTACTCGTAGATCACCAGCGCGTTGTCGGCGAAGAACTCGACCGATTGCTCCGACCCGGCGCCGAAGCTCTTTGCCGACGCCGCTCCGGGCAGGATGCCCAGGGCGCACACCACGCCCACGAACACGAGCTTCTTGTGACCAGCCATCTCTCAGGCCCTCCGGGCCGGCATGACCGGCCCTCGTGCGCCGGCGTTTGGGTGCTTGACCAACTTACCCCTTGGGCAGTCTTCGGTGAGACGGCTCTCCGTGCCCCGTCATCCCGGATCGACCTGCCCGTGCCGGCTCCGTAACGTTCGAGAACCAATCTTGACGCAACGGGTAGTATACCGTCACTTGCCCGCTTCGTCCACGGTTTCGCGAGGTGCTACTCCCGCGTGCCTCCGGGGCTGCCGGACGAGCCCGGCGGCGTCGGGGCGCCAGCACGGCTGCGCCGGCGGCTAGGAGCATAAGCGTCGCTGGCTCGGGGACGGCTCCGTTTGGCGCTGTGGCGGGCGACAGAGGTCCGCACTCGAAGTTGGTGCGCAGCGCGAGGAAATCGTCGCGGTCCACGTCGCCATCGCCGTCCGTGTCGCCGTCGGCCCACAGCGCGCCCGCGGCCGCGCCGATCGAGCGCTTCAGGGCGACATAGTCCAGGAAGTCCACGTCGCCGTTGAGGTCCGCGTCGGCGTAGACGAGTCGCTTGGGCGCCCCGCCGTTGCGGTAGTACAGGGCGAGGCCGTCCAGGTCGATCCAGCCCTGGCCGTCGGGCGTGCCCTCGCCCGGGGCGGCGAGCACGAGGTCGCCGACGTAGAGGGCGTCGTTGCCGTTGCCGTCGGAGGGGTTGTCGAACAGGTCCACCAGCCGGACGCGCGCGCCGGGCTCGACGAGCAGCTCGGCGATCGCGTGGTTGGCCGACCAGCCGCCGGGGTCGAGTCCCCGGTCAACGCCAGCGGCCTCCAGGAGCTGCGGATCGGCCCGGCCGCCCGGGCCGCCGAAGCGGATCGCCGCGCCCGCGAGATCGACGTCGCCCGAGCGCGTCGAAAGGTCCAGCAGGTCGCCGGTGAGGTGGATCTCGCTGCCCGCGTCGGTGGTGACGGCGCCGCCGGGGGCGACGTGCAGCGATCCCGTCCGCAGTACCGCGCCGCTCAGAACCAGCGTGCCGGCCTGGCGGATGCCGACGTAGGTGTTCCCCGCGCGGGCCTCGCCGGCGGCGGTGACGGTTCGCCCGTCGTCGACGTGGGCGCCGGTCGCGCCGCCGGGCACGCCGGCCGTCCAGCCGTTCGCGTCGGACCAGGCGCCCGAGGCGCCCTGCCATCGCGTCGCCGGCTCGGGCAGGACGCCGAAGCCGTCGATCAGCAGGTAGCCGTCCAGCGGGCCCACCGTCCCGTCGGCGTCGAGGTCGCAGAGCCAGTCGCTCTCGCCGAAGGCGGCGCGAACGGCGGCGTGGTCGCCCGCGTCGCGGACGCTGTCGAGATTGACGTCGCTGCGGCGCTGCCGCACGGCGGCGAGCGTGTCCAGCACGGCCGGGGCGGCGCCCGCGCCGGTCAGCACGGCGTCCATTCCCAGCAGGTCGTGCGTGTCCACCAGGCCGTCGCCGTTGACGTCGGCGGCCGCGTGGAACTGCGTGTTGCGGCTCCAGAGCACCTCCTCGAACGCGCCGGGCGCGTCGGACAGGTCGGCGGGCGTCAGCGCGCCGTCGAGGTCCAGGTCCCCGACGCCCCGCCCGATGGGCGTCGCGGCGGAGAGCCCCGCGAAGCGCTGCACGTTGACGCGGTCGGTCTGCTCGAACGTCACGACGGTTGCGACGTGGTTGCCGCTGGCGAGGGCGAAGAAGCCGTAGGCGAACAGGTCGCGGTCGATCCGCCCGGCGCGGCCCTGGCCGCCCGCGGCGCGCCCGACGAGCTCGGCGTCCGTCGTGGCGGCGGGCTCGTCGAGGAAGACGTGCACCGCGTCGGCCGTCTTGTCCACCGACCGGACGAGCAGGTCCTGGTTGTTCGCGTCGTCGGGCGCCGAGGCGAACGGCTGGAAGCCCTCGACGGCCGAGACCGGCGGCAGGCGGTCCACGTAGACCACCTTCTTGAAGCTCGAGTAGATCGCCGGGCCGTCGTCCGTGCGGTGGCGGAACGCGCGGACCTCGAGGTAGTGCGTGCCCTCGGCGAGCTTCGTCGTGTCGATCGCCTGGACGAACTCCCCGTCGCCGTGCCAGTCGGGATCGCCCAGCCCCCCGGGGCCGATCAGCGGGCTGGCCTTGTCCGTGAAGCGCTCGAAGCCGTAGCTGACGGTCCCGGGCGCGGTGAAGTCGACGTCGCCGCTGCCGTTGACGTCCACGCCGCCGTCGAGCCGGAGCAGCGCATTGTCCCCGTCGGCCCAGACGTCGCGGTGGGAGCCCAGCAGGTAGACCGGCTCGGTGCGCAGGGCCACCTGAAGCGTGTCGCCCGTCGCGACATGCAGGTCGGCCAGGCGCGTGATGCCGTTCTCGTAGTCGTTGGCGTTGGGCTCGCCGCCGGGCAGGACGCCCGAGACGCCCTCCAGCTCCACCCCGGCCGGGGCCTGCGGGCCGCTCAGCCCGTAGATCAGCGCACCCGTGCGGTGGTAGGAGGGGTGCATGTTCAGGTCGTACGACGTGTTCCGCAGGAAGCGGCAATTGACCGTGCCGTCGCCGTTGACGACCAGCAGCTCGGGGATGTCGTTCCACGGGTCGATGCCCGCGTCGGCGGCCGCCCCCGTCAGCTCGATCAGCGGCGTGCCGGGCGCGAAGCTCGTCGGAACCGTCCGCGAGTCGAAGCCGGCGTCCGTGCGGTTGCTCAGCAGGATGATCGCCGAGCCGCACCGCTCGAAGGCGAAGATCTCCTTCTCGATCCACCGCTCGCAGTAGTTGCCGCGCCCGTGCGTGTTGCGGATCTCGACGAGGCGCCTGGCGTAGTCGCCGTAGACCCCGCCGAGCGCGTCGCCCCGCCCGAGCTTGGGGAAGTCGCGCCCCTCGCCGAACTCGCGCCCGTTGAGGTACACCACCGCACTGCCGGGGTGCATCAGGACGTAGGCGTGAGCGACGTTGGACAGCTCCGGCCCCCAGTCGTCGTGGCTCTGGACGAACATCACGCCCTGCGAGCCGTTGTGCATCCCGTCGTCGTGGGTGTCCATCGCGGCGTCGCGGACGTGGTGCCAGTTGTTGACGTAGCCGCTGCCGGTCAGGTTGTCCCGCAGGGCGAAGTGCAGGGGGAAGTCCAGCACGTCGCGGTTGCCCCCGATGACGCCCGGCTGGGCGGGGTCGATCGTCTTCTTGACGAACGTCTGGAGGTAGCCGCGGTCGCCGGTGTAGGCCTCGCAATAGCTGAAGACGTGCTCCCGCGAGCCGTCGAGGTTGCGCCGGGGGTTCTGGCGGTAGACGGCCCGGTCGACGTAGTCGAGGACCCACCCCTCGACGTGCTTGGCCGCGTCGATCCGCAGGCCGTCGACGCCGACGCCCTGCACCATCCACTGGAGGTAGCGCATGAGGTAGCCCATGGCGTTCTCCTCGGTGGGGTCGCCGGCGAGCGGATCGTCGAGGTTGAAGGGGTGGATGGGGATGTCGCCCTGCCCGGTGGCGGGGTCGTAGACCATGATGGGCGTCAGGTCGCGATCGGGGTAGAAGCGGCGGTTGGCGCTCGTCGGCACGTTGGCCAGCCGCCCGGCGAAGGGCGTCGTGCCGAGCAGCGGGATGTTCCGCGGGTCGCCGGCGTCGACGGGGTGGCGGATGAAGGTGTGGTTCTTCTCGTGGGCGATGTCCACCAGCCCGGCGAGTCGCCCGAAGACGTCCCCGCCCGCGAAGGCCGAGTGGAAGTCGCCGTCGACGTCGCCGGCCAGGGTGATGGCCAGCCCCGGGTAGCCGCCCGCCGCGACGAAGCCGTCCGTGGCGAGGTCGGCGAAGCCCGCGTGGTTGATGACCGTGTCGACGTGCAGGTCGACGCCGGCGCGGTGGAACGTATCGGCCACCGTGCGGAGGCCCGTCTCGGTGCCGTAGAGCGTGGGGTCCCGCGGGCGGCCGAGGTCGAAGCGGTCGTAGGGGTCGTAGCCGACGGACAGGTCGCCCTGCTCGGCCCGCCCCGGCGGCGGCAGCCAGGCGGCCCCGTAGCCGGCCAGGAACAGGTCCGCCGTCCGCCGCTCGATCGTCTCGTAGGACGCCTCGAACCACTGGAGGATCGCCGGCGCCGAGACGTCGTGCTGGGCGCGGGCCGGCCCGGGCGGCGAGGCGAGGGCGCACAGCGCGACCGCCGCGGCGGCGAACCGCGGGATGGCCGGGGCCGAGGCGGTCCGCCGTCCGGACCCTGCGCGGGCTTCTCGGGCAGGATGAGCCATCCACTCCTCCGAGCGGGCATGCGCTGTCGGGTGCGTCTCCCCCGGGCGCGACGGGCGGGCCCGAGGAGACGGTTGTGCTCCTCAACACGCATAACTATAATGTAATGAACAACTTTTGTCAACGCCCCCCGGCCGGGTGCTCCATCCGCCGCGCCAGGTGGAGGGCGTGGGTCTCCCCATCCGGCGGAAACACCGGCGGCTGCGGAGGGTTGTACCGTCCATGCGAAAGTACTCGCGGTTGACGACATACCGAAGGGCGATGATCGGAGGGCTGGGGCTGTGTCTGGCCCTGTGCGCCGGGCCGGCGCGGCGTGTCCATGCCGATGCGAAGTCACCCAGCGGCCGCACGGGCGCTGGGCTGTCCGACGAGCAGCGGGGGCGGCTTGCGGCGCTGAAGGCCCAGGCGCTGGGGCGGGACTTCGACAAGACGCTCGACGCGATGCGGCAGATGGTGGCCATGGGCCCGGCCGTGCGCAGTGAGCTGCTCGGGCTGCTGGGGACGCTGCTGGAGCGGAACGGCGCGGCTGTCAAGGCCGCGGCGCGAGCCGTCGGCCCCATCCAGCGCATCAAGCCGACCGAGGAGAAGCTCCGCCAGCTCCGCGCCGAGGCCCTGGCGAACATCGCCAAGCTTCAGAAGCACGACCAGTCGATCCCAAAGGCGCGGGCGTACTACCCGTTGCTGCTGGCCGGGACGAAGCGGCTGTCGCGGACGTTGGCCGCGCGCAGCCGCCTGGTGGACCTGGTGGCGCAGCGCCTGACGCTGCTTCGCATCCGCGGTCGGGCCGGCGGGGCGGGTCAGGAGCTCACGCCGAGCGCCGACGGGCGTCCCTCCGCGATCGAGCGGGCCGGGCAGGCCCTTGGCGTCTCGCTCCGCGGCGCGCGGCGGCTCGACGCCCTGGAGCGGCTGCCGGGGCTGAAGGAGCTGTTCCTCTATCGCCTGAACCGGCGGATCGCCGCCCACAACAAGGCGCTTTGGCGCACGATGCACGGCGAGGAGGTGCGGAACGTCCAGGCGGTGAACGACTACCGCGAGGCGCTGGGGCTCCTGCGGCTGGAGATCGACCTGCGGCTGCTGCAGTCGGCCAGGCGGCACAGCAAGGAGATGGTCGACCTGGGCTACTTCAGCCACGACTCGCCCACGGAAGGGCACAAGGGCTTCGGCGCACGGGCCAAACAGGCCGGGTATCCCAAGCCCGCCGGCGAGAACATCGCCACGGGGACCCGCCTCCACGGCGGGGAGGCGTCCTTCCAGCAGTGGTTCGGCAGCCCGCCGCATCACCGGAACATGGTCCACGCGAGCTACACGGCCATCGGCGTGGGCAAGTGGGACGGGCTCTGGACGCAGAACTTCGGGCGGGGCGAGCGGCTGATGGGGGCCGACGAGGCGGCGCGCCGCGCCGCGGCGCCCAAGGGGCCGATCCTGCCGCCACAGCGATAGGCCGGCGCCCGGACGTGCCGACGAACCGTCGGCGGTCGCCCGTCACTTCTGGAAGATGCCGGTGACCTGGAAGGTCATCCGCTTGACCTGGTACTTCGTGACGATGGTGAATCGCAGGTACTTGTGGACCTTCTGCCCGGGGAAATCCAGCTTGGCGCTGAGGGTGGGGCTCTTGGCCCAGGCGTCGCCCTGGTTCCAGCGCCCGGTCGCCAGCACCTTGCGGTCCTCGTCGAGCACGGTGACGCGTTCGACGAAGGGCCCGCCGCCGGCGCGGGGCCGCTCGCACTTGCAGGTGACGTTCAGCTCGCGGCTGCGGGTCATCTGGAGGCTCGTCACGCGGATCCTCACGCCCGGGACGAGGGTCAGGGGCTCTTCCATGACGATGGCGCGCGTTTCCTTTTCCTCGCGTTCCTCGGCCAGGACGGCGGCCGCCCCGAGCAACAGCTCGTTCAGCGTGTACGCGCTGCGGCGCAGGGCGGTTCGCGGCACCTCGATGGGCGCGACGCCGTCGTGGCAGAAGGCGTAGAGGTTGGCCTCGTAGCGGCTGGGGGACTTGCGTCCGCCGGAGCCCATCCCTCCGTGCGAGGAGGGGGGCTTGATCTTCAGCACGCTGTGTTCCTCGGCGTCAACGGCGCGGAGGACCTTCAGCTTGTGCAGGATGCCGACGGCGTCGTCCTCCGCGGGGGCCGCCACGAAGCCCTCGAGGCTGAAGCTGTGGTCGCGCTGACCCGGCGTGCTCAGGTCCAGCTTCGACCGCGCCTCCAGTTCGGCGACGGCCAGCTTGTAGTTGCTGGACGACGCGAACGTGGGGAAGCGACCGCGGCGGAGGATGTCCCTCGGCGTGGGCTTCCGAGGCGGCCTGTTGGGGCGTGATCCGCCGATGGGGGGCTTGCGGACCCTCGGCGGGCGCGGGCCGGCGAGCGCGGCGGCGAGGGCGGCGGCCAGCAGGATCGCCGGCGGGACAGGCAGCAGCTTGCGCATGACGGGCTTCCTTTGCAGGGGGATTCCTACTACGTAGAAACCCCGCCGACCGACCGGGGGTCCTCGCCCGCCGCGTGCCGCGGCCGGGCGGCGCTACAGGATGAGCACGTCGTAGTCTCCCGGCCCGTAGAGGGGCAGGTCGAGGTTCTTCTCCGAGGCGACCCGCTTCTTGCCCTCAAAGCGCTGGTAGGACTTGATCGGTTGGAGGCTGGCCAGCCCGAACTGGGCGCCGCCGTTGTCGCCGTCGACGTCGCGGATCTTGACGGTGTGGATCTCGGGCGCCGCGAGGACGGAGGCGACGAAGGCGTGCGCCTCGCCCTTGATGCCGGTGACCGTGACCTTCTGGATCCTCGGGTCCGGGCCGAACGGGTTCAGGTTCAGCTCGAAGTCGGAGGACTGGTCCGGCAGCCCGGAGACGGCGTCCTTGACCTGGACGCGGACCTCGCTGTCCTTCATGCCGCCGACGGTCAGGCCGCCTACGCTCTGCTGGATGTCCGCGTGGACGCCCTTGAACCAGCCCTTGACCTTGACCGTGCCCAGGACGTCGGTGGCCAGGTCGGCCCCAAAGTCGCCGGCATAGCCGCGCCGGGCGTTGCCGGGGATCGTGATCTTGCCGATCCGCGGGGCGGCGATCCGGTCCGCCGGGCTGGCCTGGTTGTCGTGCCAGTCCAGCGCGCGGACCTCCCGGATCGGCGTCTGGGACTCGATCGACGCGTTCGCGACGTGATCGAACCGGAAGGCGACCGTCGACTTGCTCGATGCCGGCGGGCCGACCTGGATCAGGCTCTCGCCCCGGGCGGCCCAAAGCTGCACGCTGCCGACGGGCCCCTGGATGTCCAGCGTGCCGCCCATCAGCCACGTCTTCGGGGCGCTGAGCGATTTCAGCGGGCCGTAGATGTCCATGCCGTTCTGGACTTGGACGTCGGCGGTGCGGCTGCCGGCGATCTTCAGCACGCTCTTTGCGCCCGTGTCGTACGCGACGATGCGGTTCGGCTCGCGGAACTTGGCGTCGAAGTCCTGCGAGAGGTCGCCGTAGACGGCGTACCCGTAGCCGCCGCCGGTCAGCGAGTACTGCACGTACACGCCCTGGTCGTTCTTGAGCTTGAGGGTGACGTTCTTCCGATCGCCGAACGTGCCGAAGATGTGCGAGATCGAGTGGCCGGCGGTCCGGGCGACGTTGTTGTCCTCGCGGCTCTCGCCGATCTCCTCGGCGCTGTCCACCTCGGCCAGCAGGTAGTACGTGCCCGTCGGCGAGTCCGACGCGACGACGAAGCTGACCTTGCAGGAGGTGGTCTTCCACGGCTTGACGTTGAGGGCCTTGCGGACCGTCTTGATGGGGATGTCGCCGGCGTCCAGGGCCTGGTCGGTCGAGAGGTACAGCGTCACGTCGACCTTGCCCTTCGCCGTGCCCTTGCCGATGTTCCGGATGACGACGTTGGCCTTGCCGGCGTCCCCCGGGATCATCGTCGTGTGGAGCTTGCTGCCCTTGTTGGAGATCTCGGCCACCAGGTCGCAGGGGCCCTGGACGTTCGTGGACCGCAGCGTCGCGGTGTACTCCACGCTGTCGGACTCGCCGTCCCAGGCGTCGTAGTCGTACTGGTAGGACTGCTCCTGGATGATCCCGACGTCGGGATCGATCCACAGGACGGTCTCCTCGGTGCCGTAGGAGCCGTCGTTCTCGTCCCACGCGTTGTTGACCTGCACCTTCACGCAGTCGTACTGCCCGGCGGGGGTGGTGACGGTCTCCTGCCCGAGGTAGGTCAGGCGGTTCTGCTCCGTGCCGCTCCACTGCCATTCGGGGTGCTTGATCACGTAGCCGTGACAGGCCGCGCCGTCGCCGACCAGCCGGTCGTTCCAGGACGCGTCGATCTCCGTCGGGATCAGCTCCAGCAGGTTGCTGTAGGTCTGCGCGTCGTCCTTGTCCCGCCAAGCTACTTCCTTCAGGAACCCGCCGGCGACGATGAGCTCGCTCTGCTCGAAATCGCCGCGATCGAAGGAGCTCGTCTCCTTGTAGAGGAACGTGTCGTAGCCGCCGGCCGCGCCCCGGCCGGTGATCCGGCGGGTGGCCTTGCCGTTCCTGTGGACCGCCTCGCCGTCCACCTCCGTGAGGACCACGCTGTAGTCCCAGCGGTTGCCCACCGTCAGGAAGTTGGGCGGCACCAGCGCGATGGTGCCGTTCAGCAAGAGCCGCGGCTCGAGCGGTTCCATGGTCGCGGCCCGGAGCGGGTCCTCCCGGCTCGTTCGCGAGCGGCGGCCCATCCACGATGACCACAGCGTGCCGAAACGGCGCATGTCCCTCTCCTTGCCCAGTTCGGACGCCGGACGAGCCCCTCCAGGTGAAGGGCGAACGGGCCCATTGTAGGGGCGGTCGGGCGTTTTCGCAACGCGTAAACCTTGCCGCGAGGCGGACTCCCGTCCCGGTCGCCTCGGCGTGCCGCGATCGGGCGCGCCGGGCGGCATGCCTTTCGGCCGGGATGGAGAGGGGTATGCTGGCGCCGCCGGCGCGACCATCGGGCGGGCAGCAGGATCGCCGCCCCTGCATGAGCCCCGAGACGAGCTTCGGCATCGCTCCGGAGAGGGACGCCGGCCTCATCGAGCACCCGACGCCCGGCGTGTATGGCGAGCACGCCCGCACCTGGTGCTCCGCAACGTCCGCGTCGCGTGGGGCGCCAACTGCCAGGACGACTGGTCGCACGCCCTGGAGTGCCACGACGTGGCGCCGCTGACGCTGGAGGGCTTCCAGGGCGGCGCCGCTCGCGAGAGCCTGGCCGACCGGCGGCTGGAGTGAACCGTGGCAGGGCGGCCGTGCGACGATTGCGTTTTGCGGGACAGTCGGCCTGTCGGCGCGGTCTTAGCTGTGGAGGCGGAGGCCGCGCCTCGGTCTCGCCCTCCGTGCGCCGGGGCGCGCCGGCGCCGGCGAAAAGGCGCCGCTCCGGGAAAAAAGCGACAATGGGCGGATTGAAATGGCGTTACAGCTATGGGAGAGTTTGCCGTCCGCCGGCGGGCAGCGCGCCACGCCCGGCGTGTCGAGCGGCGAGGGACGTGTGGGCGCAGAGCAGAAAGAAGGAAAACTGAGGAACCTCTTGAGGGTTTATGGGACTAAGAACACGATCGGCCGGTTCGTCCCCGTGCCGGATCGGCCAGCCGGTGCCGCCTCGAATTCTCACTGGGCTAACCTGCTGTATCTACGTCCCTTATCTGCAAGCGGAGGCCTGGTTTCTCTCCCGGGAGAAATCACTTTGACACTTCCTGCGCCTGCAAGTACAATCGAATTGTCACGCGAGGTTTCGGGGCCCGGGACGGGCCTGCGGCACCTGCCGATCACCGATCTCTTGCCGACGAGTGTTCGCAAGACGCCAATGGGAGTCTAACCATGCCACGGTGCTTCGATCGCCCGGAGGGAGCCGAAGTCCTCCCCTGTTTCGAGAACTTGGAGCAGCGGCTGCTGCTGACGACGCTTCACGGCGGCCAGTTCTTCATCTACCACAGCAGCCAGGGCGATACGGTCCGGCTCGATCTCAACGGGAGCTATTCCGACACGATCGAGATCTTCGCCCATCACCAGGTCGCCGGCGGGCTGACCGACATGCCCGGGCTGGTGAACGGCTCGCAGGCCGTCGGGTGGGGCGATCTGCCGGGCTCGCCGCTGACATCGAACCACATTGCGCGGCCGGCGGAGCCCTACAAGACCATGCAGTTCAAGGACCGGAAGTTCACGGAGATCAAGAGCAACAACCCGGTCTGGCTGGAGCACGGCGACTTCTGGACCACCGACCCCAACGCCGAGCCCGTCGCCGACCAGGTGCACAAGTGGCACCAGGTCTCCCGGAGCAGCCGGGCCGACATCTACGCCATCGTGGTCCTCTCCTGCACGGTAAACACGAGCATCACGATCACCAACCTGAGCGGCACGCCGTTCCAGGGCAACGACTGGGCGACCCGCATCGACCCGTGGGGCACGGCGAACGTCCCGCTGCTTCAGCGCAGCGACCACCCGACGAGGACGGTGACGGCTCCGGCCGGGTCCGGCGGCGTGCTCGTCGGCGCGATTCACTCCCCGCAGAACAACAACACGCCGCGCTGGGTCGCCGTGCCGGAGAAGAAGACGATGACCGCCGGGCTGACCGGGCTGTTCCCGGGCGGGGACGTGTCGGCCGGCATCACGGTCTCCAGCGACACGTACCGCGTCTCCTCGCAGGAGGCGCTGGGGCTGGACGTTCGCGCGCTGGCGGCGGACTACCTCGGGCAGGTCTTCGCCGTCGACAACACGCCGTTCGTCGGCGAGGTGGTCAACAGCGACACGACCGGCGACCTCGGCGAGGACATCCGCGCCGTCGCCGTGAACGAGTTGGGGCAGTTCCACGTCGTCGACAACGCCCCCGGCACCATCTTCACGGCGGGCAGCGAGGCGTTCGTGGACAGCACCAACAGCATCGCCGCCGGCCAGGACGGGCTGTTCTACGCCATCGACGAGAGCACCCGCATGCTCATGGCATCCGCCGCCGACGGCACGATCACCATCCTGGGCGGGCTGGTGGACTCCCAGGAGACGGCCACCTACACCTATCAGACCTTCCGCGGGCTGGACTTCCACCCCGTCACCGCCGAGCTGTACGGCATCGCCACGCTGGTGGACACCAAGCCCAACGAGGACCCCAACCCGGCGTCGACCGGGCCGTTCCTCGTGACCATCGCCACGGCCCCGGACGCCCAGAATCAGATCCGCGTCACCCAGGTGGCCGAGCTGACCGTGCCGGACAACCAGGGCAGCCCCCAGAACCCGTGGGACCCGAACAAGGCCCCCGGGCTGACCACCATCGTGTGGGACCCGACCGGGACGACCCTCTACGGCGTGACCACCGGCAACCAGTTGGTCCACGTCGACCCGACGACCGGGCTCTACGCGCCGGTCGGCTGGCCCGCCGACGAGTTCGCCCAGGCCAAGCTCACCGAGAGCGGGATCAACATTCCCGCCGTCGTCGGCCTCGACTTCATCGGCAACACGCTCTACGGCATCACCAACGTCGGCGGCATCTTCTACCTCGACGACCTCACCGACACCTCGACCGTGCAGGTCCTCGGCAGCTCGGGCGTGGGCACCTCGACCGCCCTCACCAGCGCCCTCGGCGACGCCACCCGCCTGTACACCGTGGCCTACGAAGACGGCATGAACCGCCTGACCGCGATCCCCATCTACGCCAACCTCAAGCGGGTGGATTACGGCGGGGTCGCCTCGATGGTGGACGTGCTGTGGGACAGCGCCGAGCCGACGTTCGGCTTCACGGACGTTGCCGGGCTGGAGTTCCGCACCGACGGGGTCGGCGACGAGGCCCTCTACGCCGTCGCCCGCGTGGTGGACCTGGACCCCAACGACGCCACGGACCCGCCGGTGGCACGACAGCTCGTTCGCATCGACGTGGCCACCGGAGAGACGACGCAACTGCACGGGCTGGTCGGCCCCGGCGACCTGACCACGCTGGCGTGGGACGCGACCAACGACCTGCTGTACGGCATCGATCCCTCCAACCGCCGGCTGTGGAGCTTCGACCCCAACAACTCGTGGAACGAGGCCAACCCCGCCACCCTCGGCGTCAGCGGCATCGTCGGGCTGGAATGGGTGGACATGAGCGGCACGCCGCTCATGCTGGGCGTGACCGCCACCGCCGTGTACTCCGTCGACCCCGGCACCGGCACCTGCACGGTGCTGGGCAACACCGGGCAGTTCGGACTGACGAGCCTGGCCTACAGCGCCACCCAGGAGGGGTACCTCTGGTCCACCGTCGACGACGGCGGGTACCGCCTGGCGACGATCCGCCTGAGCGCCCCGCTGATGGACTCCGACGGGCGGGGCACCGTCAACCAGCGCGCCCTGCTGTTCGACGACACCGACCCGCTCTGGGTCTACACGAACGTCACCGGCATGGACTTCAGCAGCGGCGACGACCTCTACGCCGTGGCCGAGGCCATCAGCCTGGGCACGGGCGCCGTCGCGGGCAACGCCTGGCTGGTCACGATCAGCAAGGTCGACGGCACGGTCACTCGCCTCGGTCAGCTCGACACGCCGTCGCTCACATCGATCGCCTTCGACGACCTGGACACGCTCTACGGCGTCACGGCGGCGGGCGGGCTGGTCACCGTTGACGCCGACCCGCTCAGCCCGACCGTCGGGCAGACCACGCTGATCGGCGGGCTGGCCGCCTCGGGCATCGCGGGAATCGACTTCCAGGAGGGCGTGCTGTACGGCGCCACGCCGACGCGGCTGTACGAGATCGACCCGTTCACCGCCGGCGTCACCGCCGTGCAGGACGGCTTCCTGCCCGGCGGGGTGACCTCCCTGTCCAGCGGGCCGAACCCCTCCGCCTGGTGGGAGGAGATCTTCTGGGTCGCCGCCGACTTCGACGGCGAGTACCGCCTGGTCAGCGTCTACTCCGACCAGGCAGCCAGCTCGCAGGACCTGGGTCGGGTCGTGTTGGCCGGGACGCTCGCCGGGCAGATCAGCACGGCCGGCAGCATCGACACCATCGAGGCCGGCTTCCTCTGGGGCGGCGTGCAGGTCGGGCAGAACCTCGGCAACGTGCTTATGAGAGCCGGCGGCGGCGCCCGCCCGCGGGGCACTTGGTTCACCTACCAGGCCACCCAGGTGCCGGACCCCTACGGCGGCTACACCTACCTGGGCGACTCGATCATCAACGCCGACGGCGTGATCAACTTCGTGGATTCCCGCGGCGACGAGACGCTGCACTCGGCCATCCAGGCGCTCAACGAGGACGACGTCGACGCCCCGACGACCTACATCGAGGAGCTCGAGTACATCGTCGATCCCGACCCCGACGTCTTCAACTACTACTGGCTGAACGGCGAGCTGGTCGATTACACCAACGACACGATGGACACCGCCCAGTTCCTCAACACGCCGACGGGCGACGTCCACATCAGCGGCATGCTGTCGAGGCACGAGCCGAGCTCGGATCTGCCCGACGGCGACAACCACCGCGTGGACTGGTACGGCATCCCGATGCTCGCGGGGCAGACGATCACGATCACCAGCGCCATCGCCGACGGGTTCTTCCCCTTCCTCCAGCACTGGTTCGGCGCCCCCGGCATCCGCGGGCGGCTGTACGACAGCGACGGCAACTGGCTCGACAGCATCGGGTGGGAGACGGAAGAGGACTGGGGCGTCGGCTCCCGCCCCGGGCCGGACGGCACGCAGAAGCCCATGGCGTTCACCGCCCCGGCGGCGGGCGTGTACTACCTGGCGGTCGTCATCCACCAGAACAACGTCTCGAGCTACTACGACATCGACATCACGGGGCTGACGCCCGCCGCCATCGGCGGGGTCAACGTCGTCGGCGACTACTTCGGCGCCATCAACTACGGCACGGGCGAGGCCGCCGACACCGAGATCTCCGCCCACAACGGCGGGAACATCGGCGCCTACGTCGTTTCGAACAACAGCTACTACACCTCCGCCCGGACGTTCGGCGGCGGGGACATCGGCGCCTACCAGGCAGGCGAGATCGGTCCGGTCCGCAGCAGCGTCCTGACCATCAACACCATCACGTCCGAGGGGCGGATCGGGCGCGTCGCCTCCACCGTGGGGCACAACGCCTCGATCGTCGTCGCCGGCGCCGTGCCCACCAGCGGCGGGGCCCCGGCATACGATGACGCCTTCGTCCAGAACGTCGTCGCCGCGACCAACCTGGTGACGCCCATGCCGGGAGTCTGCGGCGTCTGGGCGACCGGCAGCATCGGCGTCATCGATGTCGGCGGCAACGTGCAGGCCATCACGTTCCAGGCCAACTACGACGAGGAAGGCCTGCCCGGGCGCATCGACCTCATCGACGTCGGCGGGGACTGGGGATCGAGCATGGGCGCCCCGCTGCTGTACCGCGGCACCAACGGCGACATCGGCTTCGTCCACGTCGACGGCACGATCTACGCCTCCTACGGCGGGTGGACGACCCCCATCGAGGAGGTCCCCTACACCACGCAGGTCGAGCTGAACGACGACAGCGGCGGGAAGCTGACCATCACCCCGCAGCTGACGCAGCTGATCGACCCGACCACGGGCGGTCCGGTGCTGGACCAGTTCGGCCAGCCGATCACGTTCATGCCCACCATTTCCTATGCCCTCATCGGCGTGGACGACGAGGACAGCCCGGGCATCGGCGACGGCGGCGTCGTCGCCAACCTGCGCATCAACGGCTCGGCCACCATGACCAGCGTCGGGCCGGTGGAGATCTCGCACCTCGACCTGGACTACGACCCGGCCGACACCGCCACGCGCGTCTTCACCATCGGCGGCAGCGGCGCGGTCGACATCTACAACGTCACGAGCACGCAGCCCATCGACGCGATCATCAACAACACCGACGGGTCCCTGATGGCCGGGGACATCACGGGGGGGCTGGGGACGATCAAGCTACAGGGCGGCGACCTCGGCGTGTACGTGTCGAAGGCGGGCTCGTGGCTGCACGGCCCGCTGGACGCCCCGGTCAGCGCCGACGAGTCGGTCGAGCCGCAGTTCGGCTGGTTCCACGGGAAGGTGAACGGCCTGAACATCGACGGCGACCTGCCGAACGTCTCGGTCGGCGGGGCCCTGGGCGACCTGCGCGTCACCGGGACCATCGGGAACATCACGGTCAACGCCGACCGCCGGGCCCTCGAGCCCAATGACTGGGACGGCGTCAAGGGCCTCGTCTGGGCCGGGCTACGCATCGAGTCGGTCGCGGCGGGGGACGGCCTGGCCGACGACGGCCCGTCCAACCGCGCCAAGGCCGGCATCCTGTCCGGCGGCAGCATCGGGGCGGTGACCATCCAGGGGCGCCGACGCGCCTTCAACGGCGTGGTCTTCGGCGAGCTGAACGGCTCGATCATCGGCGCCAGCAACACCACCGTGGACATCCCGCTGCCCGACGGGACGATCCTCCAGATCGAGCTGGACGCCGTCGGGCAGGTCACCGGAAGCGACGGCTCGGCCTGCACGGCCATCATCGGCGGCATGTCGCTGGAGTTGTTCAAGTGCTTCATCTTCGACGCGCCCAGCCCCGCCGGCGGCGTCGGCCACGTCCGTTTCAACGGCAAGAACGCCCTGCTCCATGGCTCCGAGGCGGTCGGGCTCTACGTCCGCGAGTTCTCCACCGACGAGGCGGCCGAGGGCATGATCGACTGCTACGTCTCCGGGACGGCAGCCCCGGCTGACGGCGTGGCGATCGGGCGAGTCGCGGCCGGGGGCTACGGCCTGGACCACGTCGTGGTCAGCGGCAACGGACGGATCAACATCATCGAGGGCCTCGGGTCCGACGCCGACATCACCAACGGCAGCCTCTTCGCGTCCACCGACACCATCAACACGATCCGCGCGAGGGACTTCCTCGCCAGCTTCGTCACCGCGACCAACAAGGTCGGGACGTTCCACATGAGCCGGGACGTCGACCTCGTCCACACCGGCTTCTTCCCCATCGACACCGAGCCGGGATTCAAGACCGGTGCGATCGGCACGCTGCACGTGGGGGGCAACCTCACGAACAGCTCCTTCCGCGTCGCGGGCCAGGTCGGGCGCGCCACCATCGGCGGGGACTTCACCGACTCGATGCTGCTGCTGCCGGGCACGGCCGCCAACCTCAAGTACCTGGAAGTCGGCGGAGACATCAACCAGAACGCCAACAACCCGCTGGGCGTCCCCGGGCCCGAGTACATCGAGATCGTGTCCGCGGGGCGGATCGGCACGATCATCGCCCACGGGCAGATCAACGCCGACATCGCCACGACGGGCGTCACGCCGCAGGGCGTGGAGACCGAGTCCTCCGACGTGGGGCTGATCCGGACGGGGGGTGGCTACTTCGGGCAGTTGGACATTGCCGGGTCGCTGGGGCGGCTGGAGTCCACCGCGGACCTGGGGCGCAACCCCGCCGCGCTGGCGCCGGGAGAGGACACGCAGGTCTTCAACGTCCAGGGCGACCTGGGCGCGCTGAAGGTCTCGAGCACGGCCGGCAATCCGTCGAACCTGTACGCCGACGTTAACGTCGGCGGCAACGCCGGGACGATCGACATCGACGGCGACTACTTCGGCGAGGTCAACATCCTGGGCGACCTGGCGCGGATCACCGTGGGCGGGCGCTTCGGCGGCGACCCGGGCGAGGACATCGGCGCGCCGCTAGGCCGCAACGTCGGGTCGCTGACCGTCAGCGGCACCGTCGGCAAGATGTCCTTCAGCCGCAAGCAGGGCGAGGACCTCGCCGGCAACATCATCAGCGGCGGGAGCATTCGAGGCATCTCGCTGCGGGACGGCGACATCCTGGGCGACATCGTCAGCCGCTTCGGCACCGTCCAGGGCGTCAGCGTCACCAACGGCAGCATCCTGGGGTCGATCACCGGCGCGTCGATCCAGAAGGTCAGCGTCAAGAACGGCGACCTCCGGGGCGACGTCACGGCCACCAACGGCGACGTCAAGGCCATCACCGTCAACGGCGGGGACCTCCTGGGCAACGTCATCGCCAACAACGGCCGGATCCTCTCGCTGGCGGTCAGCAACGGCAACGTCGGCAGCGCCTCGGCCGACTACGCCGTCAGCGCCACCGGCGGCATGAAGACGCTGAAGGTCACCAACGGCAACTGGCTGGCCGACATCGACTCCGACGGCGTGATCGACGCCCTGAGCATCCGCGGCAACATGAATGACGTGCTGGTCGGCTCGGAAGGCGGCATCCGCAAGCTCGACGTCACCGGCGACGTGACCGGCTCGACGGTGCACGCCGGCGCGAAGATCGACCGCCTCAACGTCCGCGGGAACCTGACCGGCTCGACGGTCTCGGCCGGGTGGGACATCCGGACCGCCAACGTCGGCGGCGACATGACCAACTCGTACCTGCTGGCCGGCTGGGACGTCGGCGAGCGGGTCGCGTCGATCCTGGCCGGCGACGGCGCGGGGGCCTTCACGGCCATCGCGCCGGTGCCGATCGGGCAGACGCCCCAGGCGACCGCCCTGGGCGACGTGGACGGCGACGGCGCGCTGGACCTGGTGATCGTGCACGACGCCAGCGTGTCGGTCCTCCTCGGCCGCGGCGACGGGACGTTCGGGATGCGGCGGGTGTACGACGTGGGCGACACGCCGACCGCGGCGGCTGTGGGCGACCTGAACGGCGACGGCGACGCCGACCTCGCGGTGGCCAACGCCGGCGACGACAACGTCTCGATCCTGATGGGCAACGGCGACGGCACGTTCCAGCCCCAGACGACCGTGGACGTCGGCCTCGGCGCCGGCGCCTCGCCGCAGGACGTGGCGATCGGCGACCTCACCGGCGACGGGCTTCCCGAGCTCGTCGTGGCCAACACCGGCGACCACACCGTCACCGTCCGCATCAACAACGGCGACGGTCCGTTCGGGATGCAGATCAACTACGACTTCTTCGACACCCCCCAGGCCGTCGCCATCGCCGACCTGGACGGGCAGAACGGCGACGACATCGTCGTCGCCGAGGCCGGGGCGGCCAACGACGTCGCCATCCTGCTCAACGACGGCGTCGGCATCCACAACCTGGACAGCAACGTGCCCGTGGGCACCAACCCGCAGGACGTCGCCCTGGGCGACTTCGACATCGACGGCGAGGTCGACATCGTGGTGGCCAACCACGACAGCAACAACCTCTCCGTGCTGCTGAACGACGGGTTCGTGGCCTCGCCGCTGATGTTCACCGCGGCGCCGGACGTGGACCTGCCCGGCGCGCAGCCGGCGGCGGTCCTCCTCGGCCTGGTCGACGTGGACCTCGTGCTCGATCTCGTGGTCCTGGACGAAGCCGGGCAGACCGTGGTCGCCGCGATCGGCATCGGCGACGGGACATTCAACGTCCAGCCGGGCGTGGACGCCGGCAGCGACCCGAGGGGCCTGGCCCTCGGGGACCTCGACAGCGACGACGACCTCGACGTGGTCGTGGTCAACGGCCTGGGCGGCGAGAACCCGATGAACAACGGGGTCGCCCATTCCGGCAACATCAAGACCGTCTCGATCCGGGGCAACTTCGACGGGTCGGTCATCACGGCCGGTGTGGGGCCCGGCGCGGACGGCGACTTCGCGACCCTCGCCGACAACGTCGAGGCGGCGGGCTACAGCACCATCAACAAGATGACGGTCGGCGGCGAGCTCCTCAACGCCGGCAGCAGCGCCGTGACGGCCGACTCCGCCATCGACGCGAAGTTCCTGCCGCTCGCGCGGGCCGCCGGCGTCAACGTCCCCGACGACGCCGACTTCATCAGCAAGGTGCTGGACGGGGCGGGGACGGACTTCGGCCCCGACGAAGCGGTCCGGGTCATCGAGAACGAGATCCCGGGCGTCGGGACGTTGACGATCAAGCTCAGCAGCGGGCGGGCGAACTTCACCCCGGACGCCGCGCCCGGCACGGACGAGCTGGTGCTGGAGGCGACGACGTCGCGCTCGGCGCTGACGATCCTGTGGCGCGGCACGGCGCCGTACCCGAACGTGATCCACGTCACGGGCTCCGAGGATGGTGCCCTGTCGAGCCTGAAGGTCACGGGCGACGTGACGCTGGGCAACATCGGCACGGTGGCCGGCGAGGACGGGCTGGACGGCCCGGTGAAGAGGTTGGCCGTCGGCGGCGTGGAGGCGGGAAGCGTCTGGTCCCTGCCCGGCGGCGTCAAGAACGTCCAACTGGTGGACCTCGACGGCGTCGCGGTCGACGCCGGCGAGATCGGCACCTGGTCGATGAAGGGCTCGTTCACGGGCGGCGGGCTGACCGCCGACGCCGTGGGGAAGCTCACCGTCCGCGGCGGCGCCACCGCCGGCGTGACGGCCGACCTGGGCGAGATGCGGAACTTCTCGGTCACGGGCGACTTCAGCGGGCAGGTGACGACGTTCCTCGGCCTGGGCGGCGCGAACGTCCGCGGCGCGTTCAGCGGCGACATCGAGGTCGAGCGGGGCGACCTGCGGACCATGAAGGTCGTCGGCGACTTCACCGGCAAGGTGAACGTCCGCACCGGCGACGTGAAGTCGGTGGCGGTCAGCGGCGGGGACTTCGGCCTCGTCGGCGGGGACGCCTCGTTCCGCGCCGGCGGCGGCATCGGGAGCTTCACCGTCGCCCGGGGCGACCTGAACGGCCTGGTGAGCACCGGTGGCGACATGAAGAGCATCAAGGTCCCCAAGGGCGACGTGACCGGCAAGATCCGCGCCCGGGGCAGCATCCAGTCGGCGAACTTCGCCAGCATGACCGGTGCGACCGCGGCGGCCGGCGGCGACTTCCGGACCGTGCGGGTCGGCGGCGACATGCTTCACAGCGCGGTCTTCGCCGGCTTCGACCCGGGCGACGCGGGATACGACCCGAACCGGGGCGGCGAATCGGCCAACGTCCAGGTTGACGCCTTCACCGTGGCCGGCTACCGAACCGTCGAGAACGCCGACCGCGCCCTCGGCGGCGACATCCGCACCGTGCTGATCGGCGGCGACTACGAGGACTCGACAATCGCCGCGGGCGTCGATCCGGGCGCGGACGGCTTCTGCGGCTCGCTGGACGACGTGGCGTCCGGCACCGGGTACCTGAACAAGGTGACCGTCCGGGGCGGGATCTACGGCACGGGCGCCCCGGGCGAGTCCTTCGGCTTCTATGCCGCCAGCGCCACGCCCACCGTTACCGCCTCCCGCGGAAGGGACTGGTGGGGCGGCTCCGCGGGCGACGGCGTGGTGAACGCCAACGTCTACGTGGGGTCGATTCCGGCCGCCGTCGGCGCGCTCCAGATCGAGAACGTCAAGATGCAGGCGCGCTCCGTCGTGGTGACCTTCAACCACGCGGTGAACATGGGAACGATCAACACGGCGGGAATAGATCCGACGCGGCCGACCACGTTCCAGCTTATCGTTTCCGGCAACAGCACGTTCGGGGACGCCGACGACGTGAGCGTCTCGGACACGGTGCCGAACACGATCACCTACGAGGGGGGCAACCACACGGTGACGTTGACGCTCGGCGGGCGGGTGACGTGGGACTCGCTGTCCCTGGGCGGCAACTTCATGCTGGTGATCGACGACGCGGTGACGGACGTCCGCGGCTCGGCGCTGGACGGCGAGTACACCGGGACGTTCCCGACGGGCAACCGCCGTCCGGGCGGCGACTTCCAGGTGACGATGGTCTACGGCAGCCAGTTGATCGCGTCGGTGCCGGCCTACATGTGGCACTACGGCTGCGTGCCGACGGCCGTCGGCATGCTCGTCGGCTACTACGACAGCATGGTGGAGTTCGAGGACCTGATCGCGGGCAACGCGTCGTCGCAGACGCTCGCGGTGAGCGAGATCATCGCCTCGTCGGGCGTCGACCTGGACTTCGACGGTCTGCCCGATCCGGGCACCGGGCACGTGCCCGACTACGCCCTGTACGGCAACCAGGACGACCGCTACGACTTCGCCCCGATCCCGGACCTGTCCGACCCGGACGTGGTCGCATCGAGCGGCATCCAGCCGCACCGCGACAACTGCATCGCCGACTTCATGATGGCCTCCCGGAGCTACGTCGACGGCGGGCTCGCTGGCTTCGTCCACGGCGACACCGACGATCCCTACATCGAGCAGGGCATCGAGGACTTCTTCGCCTGGGCGCCGGGAGAGCCCGACGGCACGCCCAGCAACCGCTACCAGGCCGACGCCGTCCACTACGAGGGGGCGGCCATGACCTGGGACCTCTACGTCACCGAGGTCAACGCCGGGCGCCCCGTGCTCCTCGGCGTCGATACCTACGGCTACGCCGGCGAGGCGGACCACGAGGTCATCGGCATCGGCTACGACATGGCCACCATGCAGTACGCCTGCTACGACGGCTACAGCCACACGGTGCAGTGGTTCGACTGGGAGGCGGCCGGCAGCTGGTCCCCCTACAGCATTGCCGACGGCATGACCGTCGAGGTGACCTCCGTGCCGTAACGGGCGCGGCGGTCCGGACAAGCCATCGGCCCCGTCCGCTGTCGGGCGGGGCCGATCTCTTCCTGGGGCGCGTCCGTGCCGGCGAGCGTCAGATCCGCCCCTGCTCGCGCCGGTGATCCACGACGCGTTTGGCCTTGCCGACGAAGCGCTCGAGGCTGTTCGGGCTGACCAGCTCGACGTTGGCCCGGATGCCCGTGATGGCCTGGATCTCGCGATCGATCCGGTTGCGCAGCAACTGCATGTCCTTCATGGTGTCGCGGAAATCCTGCGGGCGCACCTCCACCTTGACCAACAGCTCATCGAGGTTCCCCGGCCGGAATACCTCGATCAGGTAGTGCGGGGCGGTGCCCTCGACGCGGAGCAGGGCCTCTTCGATCTGGGAGGGGAAGACGTTCACGCCGCGGATGATGAGCATGTCGTCGGTGCGCCCGACGACGCGGCTCATGCGCACGCCCGTCCGCCCGCAGGGGCAGGGCGTATGGTCGAGGACGGCGATGTCGCGGGTCCGGTAGCGCAGGAGCGGGAAGGCCCGCTTGGTCAGCGTGGTGAAGACCAGCTCGCCGCGCTCGCCGTCGGGCACGGGCTGGAGCGTGTCGGGATCGAGGCACTCGACGAGGAAGTGGTCCTCCTGGATGTGCATGCCGTTGCGGACGGCGCACTCGCCGCTGACGCCCGGGCCGATCACCTCGCTTAGGCCGTAGTTGTTCATGGCGAACAGGTCCAGGGCGCCCTCGATCTGGCGGCGCATGTCCTCGGTCCACGGTTCGGCGCCGAAGTGAGCGAACTTCAGCGGCAGGGACTTCGGGTCGATCCCCTCGCCCGCGGCGACCTCGGCGATATTCAACGCGTAGCTCGGGGTGCAGACGAGGACCTCCGCGCCGAGGTCCTGCATGAGCATGAGCTGGCGGCGGGTGTTTCCCGCCGCCGCGGGCACGATCGCCGCGCCCACACGCTCCACGCCGTAGTGCAGCCCGAAGCCGCCCGTGAACAGCCCGTACCCGAAGGAGATCTGGACGGTGTGCTCCGGCCGCAGGCCGCCCGACACCAGAAACCGCGCGCAGAGCCCCGACCACGTCTTGAGGTCTTCCGCCGTGTAGGCCACGAACGTCGGCTTGCCCGTCGTGCCCGACGAGCCGTGGAACCGCGCGACCTGCTCCCGCGGCACGGCGAGGAAGCCCAGCGGGTAGTGCCGCCGGAGGTCTTCCTTGGTGGTGATCGGCAGCCGCCTCAGGTCGTCGAGGTCGGCGATGTCCCCCGGCGCGGTGCCCGTCGCCGCGAGGGCCTCCTGGTAGAACGGCACGCCGGCGACCTGGGCGACCGTGTCGCGCAGGCGCTGGAGTTGAAGGGCAGCCAGCTCCTCGCGGGGCAGCGTCTCGTTCTCGTCCCAGATCCGGTTCTCGAAGGCGAATTCCGTCATGATGACAGTGTCAGGTCCGGCCGGGCGCGGATCCGCGCAGCGCGGCTGGTTCCTGCTCCTGGTGGGAACGCGGCGGCTGCCGGAGGACTTAGCCGCTGGCCATGCCGTACAGCTCCACGGGGCCGAGAATGTTGATGTCTTTGGCCTTCAGCGCCTCGACGGCCTTCTCCGGGTCGTCGAAGCGGAAGACGAGCACGGCCTTGTCCTGGCTGCGGAAGGTGAAGGCGTACATGTACTCGATGTTGACGCCTGCCTCCTCGATGACGGCGAGGATCTCGGTCAGGCCGCCTGGCCGGTCCGCCACCTCCGTGGCGACGACCTCGGTGATCTTGACGACGCAGCCGCCGGCCTCGAGGACCTGCTTGGCCTTCTCCCAGTCCTGGATGATGAGGCGCAGGATGCCGAACTGCTGCGTGTCGGCGAGGGATAGCGTGACGATGTTGATGCCGGCCTGGGCCAGCGCCTTGCACGGCTCGCTCAACCGGCCGGGCTTGTTCTCCAGAAACACCGATAGTTGGTTGATCTTCATCGGGGCGTCCTTTCCTGGTGCGGACCCGCCCGGCGGGTCAGATCTGTCGTTGGTCGATGACGCGTTTGGCCTTGCCGAGCGACCGCTCGATGGTGTGCGGCTCGACGAGGCTGACCTTGGCCCGGACGCCGATCGTCGTGCTGATGGCGTGGGACAGCTTGCGGTGCAGTGCCTCCATCGCCCCGACCTTGTCGCTGAACGCCTCGGGCGTCACCTCGACCTGGACCGCCATTTCGTCGAGGTTCTTCACGCGGGTGAGGATGATCTGGTAGTGGGGCAGCGTGCCCTCGACGGCCAGCAGCGCCGCCTCCACCTGCGACGGGAAGACGTTCACGCCGCGGATGATGAGCATGTCGTCGCTGCGGCGCCCGATCCGCTTGATGCGCCGGATCGTTCGCCCGCACGGGCACGGCTCGGCGAGGAAGTTGGTGATGTCTCGCGTCCGGTAGCGGATCATCGGCATCGCGTCCTTGCTCAGCGTTGTGAGGACCAGCTCGCCCTCCTCGCCCTCGGGCAGGACCTCCCCGGTCTCCGGGTCGATGATCTCCGGCAGGAAGTGGTCCTCGAAGATGTGCAGGCCCGCCTGCGCCTTGCACTCGCTGGCCACGCCGGGCCCGATGATCTCGCTGAGCCCGTAGATGTCGTAGGCCTTGATGCCGGACATCTTTTCGGCCCACTGTCGCATCTGGTCGCTCCACGGTTCGGCCCCGAAGATGCCGGCGCGGATGGGCAGTTCCCGCAGGTCGATGTCCATCTCGAGCGCCCGCTCGCAGAGGTACATGAAGTAGCTGGGGGTGCAGCAGATGGCCGTCGAGCCGAAGTCCTTCATGATCATGATCTGCCGATCGGTGTTCCCGCCGGAGATGGGGATGACCGTGGCGCCGAGTGCTTCGGCCCCGTAGTGGGCGCCCAGCCCGCCGGTGAACAGCCCGTAGCCGTAGGCGTTCTGGATGACGTCGCCCGGCCCGCACTCGCAGGCCGCGAACGTCCGAACCATCACCTCGGTCCAGACGTTCACGTCCTTCTGCGTGTAGGCGACGACGATCGGCTTGCCCGTCGTGCCGCTGGAGGCGTGCAGGCGCACCACGTCGTGGATGTCGCTGGCGAACAGCCCGAACGGGTACGTCTCCCGCAGGTCCGTCTTGACGGTGAACGGCAGCTTCGCCGCGTCTTCCAATGACTGGATGTCCCCGGGCGACACGCCCTTCTCCGCCATCCGCTCGCGGTACAGCGTCTGGTGGTCGTGGGCCCGCCGGACCATGGCCTGGAGGCGCGCGAACTGGAGCTCGCGGAGTTGGGCGAGAGGCAGGTAATCCGAACTGCTGGCGGGGTGGAACCCGCTGGGGGGGGCTTTGGTGCTCTGGCTCATCGGATGTGCTCTCCCAAGGTAAGAGTTGCGGTCCGCCCGCGAGGCGGGTTACTGGCGCCCGGCGGCGCGTCCCATGGCGAACGCCTGCTCGTTGACCTCGTGGACCTTGGCCGGCAGGTTCGCCCGGACGGCCGCCAACCAGTCCGCTTCCGGGATGTCCAGGTGCGTGCTCAGCACGCCCAGCATCGCGACGTTGAGGCTCCGCTTGTGCGGCAGCCGGTCCGCGTCGATGCAGTCCGGGGCGATCAGCACGCCGCCGTCGCGCAGGTGACGGCGGTTGTTCTCGACCTGGTCCGGCGCGAGGACGAGGAGGAAGTCGGCCTCGCCGTCGGGCACCATCGGGCTCAGCGGCGCGGCGCCGAACCGCACGTCGCTGGTGACCGACCCGCCTCGCTGGCTCATGCCGTGGACCTCGGCCTTCTTGACATCGAGCCCCGCCCGGAAGGCCGACTCCGCCAGGATGTCGGAGGCCTTCAGGACGCCCTGGCCCCCGAGCCCGGCGACCACCACGTTCGTTACGTTCTCAGCCATCGGACTGGGCTCCCTTGGCGGCCTGTTCCCACTGGCGGATCTTCCCGGCCGCCAGCAGGCACACGCGCCGGGCGATGACGACCGCCAGCTCGCCGCTCTCGAGGCTCTCGGCGATCGCCTTGCGGAGCTCCTCGGGCTCCTTGATGGGGTCGACGACGAACACTCGCTCGATGCCCAGGGCGCGGGCGAGGTCCTCGAACACCACCCGGTGCGTCGGCTCGTGGGCGAGCGTGCGCCCCGTGCCGGGGTGTTCCTGAAGGCCGGTCATCGCCGTGGTCCCGTTGTCGAGGATGAGCACGACGTGCCCGGCGGGAGGGGGGTTGTAGGCCATCTCGACCAGCCCGGTGATGCCGCTGTGGACGAAGGTGCTGTCGCCGATGACGCTGACGACCTTCCTGGCTTCGGCTTCGGGCAGGACGTGGCGCAGGCCGAGCCCCACGCCGATGCTCGCCCCCATGCACACGCAGGTATGCAGCGCCTGCCAGGGGGGCAGCGCTCCGAGCGTGTAGCACCCGATGTCGCCCGGCACGATGCACCCGAGCTCGTGGAGGATGTCGAAGCTCTTGCGGTGCGGGCAGCCCGGGCAGAGCTGCGGGGGCTTGCCCTTCGGGGGTGACGGCTCGGGCGTCGTGTCCCCGGCGAGGATCCGCCGCACCCGGGCGACGTTCAGCTCCCCGAAGCGGTACATCTCGTCCTTGCCCTCGACGACCAGGCCCGCGGCGCGGATCTGCTCCACCAGGTACGGGTCGCCCTCCTCGATGACGACGCACCGCTCGACGCCCTCGACGAACGACCGGATCGTCTCCATCGGCAGGGGGAAGGTGACGCTCAGCTTGAGCATGCGCGCCTCGGGCGCCGCCTCGCGCGCGTGCACGAAACCGATGCCCGACGAGATCAGTCCCAGCGATCGGTCGCCCTCGAACACGCGGTTCATCTCGCACGTCTCGTTCCAGGCCCGGATCTCCGCGAGCTTCTTGCGGAGGCGCCGGTGGGCCGGCCGGGCGTTGGCGGGAACCATCACGCGCCCGGGAATGTCCAGCTCGAAATGGTGCTCGCGGTCCGGCTTCGCCAGCTCGCGCCGGAGCACCACCGTCTTCGAGTGGCAGATCCGCGTCGTGAGGCGCAGGATCACCGGCAGCCGCCAGCGCTCGGAGATCTCAACGGCCTCGGCGAAGAAGTCGTAGGCCTCCTGGCTGTCGGCCGGCTCCAGCATCGGCACGCCCGCGGCGTGGGCGTACCGGCGGTTGTCCTGCTCGTTCTGGCTGGACGCCATCCCGGGGTCGTCGGCCGAGACAATCACCATCGCTCCCGTCACGCCCGTGTAGGCGGATGTGAACAACGGGTCGGCGGCGACGTTCAGCCCCACGTGCTTCATCGTCACCAGCACGCGGGCGCCCGCGTACGCCGCGCCGAGCATGACTTCCATGGCGACCTTCTCGTTGGGCGCCCACTGGGCGCGGCCGCCAATCGCCGAGAACGTCTCGAGGATCTCGGTGGAGGGCGTGCCGGGGTAGCCCGCGCCGATCGCCACACCCGTGTCGAGGGCGGCCTGGGCGACGGCTTCGTTGCCGCTGAGGAGCATGCGGTCGGGGTTGGTCATTCGCTTCTCCGCTGAAGATCGATCCGGCCCGAGCAGAAGGGACGGGTCGGCCCGAGGCAAGCGGGCGCCGTCCGCCGGGGGGAGGCAACGTCGCTCTCCGCGTCTCGAGCCGCCTCCTCGGGCCGCGCCTCCGCCTTTGCCGGCTGGGGCCCCGTTCCTACGCGGCGGCGAAACGGCCTAACGCCTGGAGCCCCTCTGCTGCGTGCCAGCATACCGGTGCCGACTTGTAGCAGATTCCCGCGCGGACATCAAGGCCGTCTGCCCGGCGCTTCGGGAGAGGGGACGTGACGAGGTCCTCCCCCTCGGGTGAAAAGCAGAAGGCCGCCCGACGAGCGTCGAGCGGCCTTCCGCGGCTGTGCCGTCGCTACGGCCAGGGCTACCAGGTGAACATCAACTCGTACCGCAGGAACCCTGCCGCTTCGTTGTAGTCGTCGTCGTAGAAGCTGCCGGGGAAGAACAGCTCGGCCAGGAAGTGCCCGGTGATGTGCGGGGCGAACTTGTAGCCCAACTTGCCGACCAGCAGGTGCCCGCGGCAGTTGCTCTCGTCGTCGAAGTAGGGCCTGCCCGCGTAGCTGTTGTGGTGGGCGAAGAGCACGTGGTAATCGGCCGCCAGGCTGAGCTTCTCGGAGGGCACGCAGCTCCAGCCGATGTTGACCCGGTGGAAGTTGGTCGTCTCGCCGGGGCGGTTCTCCAACGCAACGGGGTAGACGTACAGCTCGCTGAACTGCGGCCAGCGCCCCCACAGCGGATCGAACTGCTCGGTCCGCCCGGCGGTGGATTCCTTGTCGCCGGAGAGGAACTCGTAGCCGGCGTGGACCTCGTTCTTCATGGCGTCGTTGAACTTGTAGGTCACGCGGCTGTTGAAGCCGAACGCACAGAGGTCCTGCCTGGAGGTGTCCCCGATGGCCTTGCTGCCGAACTGCCCGGCGAACTCGCCGCGGAGGTTGATGTTCTCGGTGAGGTCGTGGACCGCTCGCCCGCCGAAGGTGTAGATGTCGCTGTTGGCGCCGGCCTGCCAGGGGGCCAGGTGTCCCGGCGCGATGTCGCCGGGCTCCGTGCCCAGGTCGGCCTCGTCGCGCTTGTAGATGAAGAAAGCGTCGAGCTGGGTCTTGGGGACGCACGTGTTGGTCACGTAGACAATGACGCCCTGCTCGTCCTGCTCGTGGTTGTGGAAGTCCTGGTCGTTGATCGGCGGCAGCCAGTAGTCGCTGTCGGCGTGCTGGCAGATCCAGGCGACGTCGACCTTGGTCTTGGCGGCCTCGAAGTTGTACGTCGCGCGCACCGCGTCGAAGAAGATCGTCCGCGAGCCGTCCAGCGGCGTGCCGTCCAGGACGAGCCAGCCGTTGCCCAGGATGATGTCCTGGCGGCCGACCACCACCTGCAAGGGCAGCCCGAAGGCCTTGTTCCACGTGACGTTCATCCGGTCGAAGAGGATCTCGGGGTCGCGCCACTCGTCGATGAAGTACTGGTTGCGGACCTGGAGCTCGCGGGACGGCTGGCAGAAGTGCCTCGGCTCAAACACCGCCCGGACGTTGAAGTCCAGGTTCTCGATCGGCGTCACCGTTGCTCCCAGCCGGGCGCGGTACCGCTGGAAGTGGCGGTCCTCCTTGTTGAACAGGAGGTTCGGAGCGAAGATCTCGCGCAGCCGCATGTCGGCGGCCAGCTTCAGCCAGGGCGTCGCCTCCCGGATCTGCTCCTTCGCCTGGCAGAAGATGCAGTTGCATCCGGCCCGTTCTCCCTGACCCTCGGCCGCCAGCAGGGGCGCCGTCCACGCCAAGGCGAGCGCTACGACGGTCAACACTAGCCATCTGGTGGGTTTCATCTTGATCTTGCTCCTTGTCCAGCGGGTCCCTAGTACCATCCGTGCCTACAGATATGCAACTCTCACAGCGACGGGCGAGCGATCCACATCCCGCTCCACCATCGCCGACCTCAGGCTGCCGACCAAGCAAGCGATTGGCAGCGGGCATTACAGGCCCTCAGCCGCCTCGCCGGCATGTGACGCCGTCTTATTACCGATCTCGTCGTCCTTTGCAACCCAAAGTCATGAGAAAAACCGAAGGGTCTTTTCGGGGCCTTGGCCGGCCTCCGACCTACCGCGTCCTGCGGTCCACCACGCGTCCCTTCGCGCCGGCCAGCCGGCGCAGCGACCGGGGCTCGACGAAGGTCACGTTCGCCTCCACGTCCAAGGCGGCGCGGATGCGCTTGGAGATCCGTCTTCGCAAGGTCTCCAGCGTCTTCAGCTCGTCCAGGGAGGGGATCTCCTCGGAGACCTCCACCTTGATCTCGAGCGTGTCGACGCCGCCGGCGCGGTCCAGGACGATCCCGTAGTGCGGCGTCGTGCCCTCGACCTCCAGGAGGATCTCCTCCACCTGGCAGGGGAAAAACCCCACGCCGCGGAAGACGACCCGGTCGTCCGTCCGGCGCAGGACCCTGGCCATGCGGACGGAGGTCCGTCCACACGGGCACGGCGCGGGTTCCAGCGAGGTGATGTCGCCCGTCCGATAGCGGATGAGCGGGAAGCCTTCCCGGTTGATCGTCGTAATGACGAGCTCGCCCTCCTGGCCGGGCGCGACGGGCTGGAGAGACTGCGCGTCGATGACCTCCACGATGAAATGGTCCTCGTTGACGTGCAGGCCGCTCCGCTCGGGGCATTCCCCGGCCACGCCCGGCCACATGACCTCGTCGGGGCCGTACGTGTCCATCGTCGCGACGTGGAGGCGCTGCTCCAACTCCTGGCGCAGCCGTTCGCTCCATGGCTCGCCGCCGAACAGGCCGAGCCTCAGGTGCAGGCGCTCCGGGTGGAGGTGGAGCTCCTCCAGGGCGGTGACGATGCTGACGGCGTGACCGGGCGTCGAGACCAAGACGGTCGTGCGGAAGTCCCTCATGACCACGATCTGCTTGTCCATGCCGGTGGCGAGGGACGTGGGGATCACCGACGCGCCGATCTGCTCGGCGCCCTGGTGGAAGCCGAAGCCCCCGGGGAACAGGCTGTAGTCCAAGGCGATCTGGACGACGTCGTGGGCGGTGATCCCGCCGGCCACCAGGAGCCTCGCGGCGCACTCGGCCCAGTCCCGCAGGTCGTTCGGCGTGTAGCCGAAGACGATGGGCTTGCCCGTCGTCCCCGACGTCGAGTGGATTCGCACGATGTCCTTGAGGGGCACGGCGAACATGCCGTAGGGGTAGCTCCCTTCGAGGTCCTCCTTCGTGGTGAAGGGCAGCTCGCGCATCGCCTTCAGGTCCGTCAGCTTCTCCGGCTGAACGCGGTGCTCGTCAAAGGCCGACCGGTAGAAGGCGACGTTCCGGCAGGCGCGGTTCAGCGTGGATTGCAGCCGCTCGATCTGGAGCTGCTCCAGCTCGTCGCGGGGCATCATCTCGCAGGAGGGGTTGTAGCAGGTGGCTTGGCTCATGACGTTTCTCACTCGTCGTCGTCGATCTTCCGGTACTCCTTGCCGAGGTAGGCCCGCTGCACCTCGCGATTGCCGCGCAGCTCGCGGCTGGTGCCCTCCAGGACGATCTGCCCGGTCTCCACCACGTACCCGCGGTCGGCCAGCGCCAGCGCCGCCCGGGCGTTCTGCTCCACCAGCAGGATCGTCAGGCCGTTGTCTCGCAGGCGACCGACGGTCCGGTAGATGTCCCGCACGACCAGCGGCGCGGCGCCCAGCGACGGCTCGTCCATCATCAGCAGCCTGGGCCTGGACATGAGCGCCCGGGCGATGGCGAGCATCTGCTGCTGGCCTCCGGAGAGCGTCCCGGCAAGCTGGTGGGCCCGCTCTCGGAGAATGCCGAAGAGGTCGTACACCTCCGCCAGGCTGGCCGTGACGCTCGCCGCACCGTCCCGCCTCCAGCGCGAGTAGGCCCCGAGCAGCAGGTTCTCCCGCACCGTCATGGTCGGGAAGACGCGCCGGCCCTCGGGCACCATCGAGCAGCCCATCGCGACGATCTTGCCCGGCGAGGCGTTGTGGATCTCCTTCTTGTCGAAAAGGATCGTGCCCGACCGGGGCCGCAGGATGCCCGCGACGGCCTTCAGCAGGGTCGTCTTGCCCGCGCCGTTGGCGCCGATGATCGCCACCACCTCCCCGGGCGAGACGTGCAGCGACGTCCCCTTCAACACACGCAGCGGGCCGTACCCCGCCTCAAGATTCAGGATCCTGAGCATACTCCTCACCCAGGTAGACGCGAATGACCTCGTCGTTCCTCTGGATCGCGTGCGGGGGGCCCTCGGCGATCTTCCGGCCCTGGTCCAGGACGACCACGTCGTCGGAGATGTCCATGACCAGGGACATGTCGTGCTCCACGATCAGGCAGGTGACGCCCCGCTCGCGAATTCCCTGAATGAGCCCCGCAAGCTCGCGCGTCTCGTGGATGTTGAGCCCCGCGGCCGGCTCGTCCAGGAGCAGCAGGGCGGGCTCCGTCGCCATCGCTCGGGCCAGCTCCACGAGGCGCTGGCGCCCGAAGGGCAGGTTTTCGGCCGTCTCCTGCGCGTTGGCCCCGAGGCCCATGTCCTCGACGATTGCCCGGGCCTTGGCCTCGGTCTGGCGCTCCTCGCGCCACGTGCGGGGCAGGGACAGCATGCCGGCCAGGAAGCCCGACCGCGTCCGGGGGTGCCGGCCGACCATCACGTTCTCCAGGACCGTCATGTGGGCGAAGAGCTTGGTGGTCTGGAACGTTCTCGCGATTCCCATCGCGGCGATGGCGTGCGGCTTGCGCGCGGTGATGGACCGGCCCTGGAACCTCACCGTGCCCCCGTGCGACGCGAGGGTCCCGGCGATGAGGTTGAACAGCGTCGTCTTGCCGGCCCCGTTGGGGCCGATCACCGCCTTGATCGCCCCGCGCGGCACGCGGAAGCTGACGTGCGAGACGGCCTGGAGGCCGCCGAAGGACCTCCGCAGGTCGCGGACCTCAAGGAGTGGCTCGCCCATGCGTTCTCCTGGTCACGGCCGACAGGACGGCGCGGAAGTCGGGCATCCGAAGCAGCCCCCGGGGGGCGAAGAGCATGATGGCGATGAGGATCGCCCCGAAGACGGCGTCGTCGTACGTGCGGAAGACCCCCCGCAGCGACAGAAAGTTCAGCAGGATCCCCATGATCATCGCCCCCCAGACGTTGGCCATGCCGCCGACCGCCACGATCGCCACGTACCGGACCGACTTGGTGACCGTCGCCTCCGAGGGCCCGATGCTCCCGTTGTAGTGCGTCAGCAGCGCCCCGCCCGCGGCGGCCAGCACCGCGCTGAGGATGAAGATCGCCAGCTTGCAGCGGTAGGCGTTGACGCCCAGGGAGTGGGCGGCCTCCTCGTTCTGGTGAATGGCGCGCAGGGCCCGACCGACGCGGGAGTGGACCAGGTTGACGGCCAGCACCATCGCCGCCAGCACGACGCCCCAGGCGATGTAGTAGTTCTGGACGCGGAAGGGCGCACGCCCGTTGACCTGCAGGGCGCCGATCAGGCGGAAGGGAGGCACGTTCGAGATGCCGTCGGCCTGGCCGAGGACCTCCGCCCCCAGCACCAGCCGGTAGATGATCAGGCCGAAGCCCAACGTCGCCATCGCGAGGTAGTGGCCCTTCAGCCGGATCACCGGCAGGCCGATCAGCAAGGCGACCAGGGCCGCCAGCACCAGGGCCGCGACGAACGCCGGCCAGGGCGCCACGGCCACCACCGTCTGGCCGTACAGGTCCTGTCGCTCGAGGATCAGCCCCGCCGAGCGGAACCAGGCGACGAGGGGCGCGTCGCGCCACGCCAGGAGGTTGAAGGTCGTCACGGCGGCCGAGGTGTAGCCCCCGACCGCGAAAAAACCGGCGTGCCCCAGCGAGATCTGGCCGGCGTAGCCCATCAGCAGGCACAGGCCGACCACCACCAGGGCGTAGTAGGCCGACATCGTCATCTGCGTCATGTAGTAGGTCGCGTCGGCCGCCGCCAGGACACCGTGGGCCCCCACCACCAGCACGACGGAGACGAGGACCGGGATGTGCCTCCGCAGACGCATCACACCGCCCTCAACTCGCCCACCTCGCGCCGAACGAACAGCCCCGTCGGCCGGAACACCAGGATCAGCAGAAGGACCACGATCGAGACGGCCTCCTTGTACGCGACCGGGATCTGGCTGACCGCGAAGGCCTCCAGGAGCCCCAGGATCAGCCCCGCCGCGACGGCGGCAATGCTGTTGCCCAGCCCCCCCAGGATCGCCACCGTGAAGCCCTTGATCGCCAGCGACGCGCCCATGTCGTATTGCGTCTGGGTCATCGGGGAGATCACGCAGCCGGCCATCGCCCCGATCCCGGCGCTCAGCATGAACGAGAGCGTGACCATCCGGCGGACGTTGATCCCGCACAGGCGAGCGGCCATGCGGTCGTTCGCGCAGGCCCTCATGGCCCGCCCGGTCAGCGTGAAGCGAAAGAACAGGGTCAACCCCGTGACGATGACGGCGCTGACGCCCAGGACCCACAGGGCCTGAGGCGAGATCCGCGCGCCCAGGATGTCCACGCTCGAAACCGCCGTGCCCGTGAAAAACGGCAAGGCGCGAACCTTCTCGTCCCAGGTGTGCAGCATGGCCTCCCGCGTCAGGATCGACAGGCCGATCGTGATCACGATCAGCCGCAGCGTCGATGCGCCCCGCGCCGGCCGGATGAATACCAGCTCCAGCATCCCGCCGAACAGCGTCGTCAACACGACGGCCAGCAGGATCGCCACCGGCAGGGGGAAGGACCCGGAGAGGCTGATGGCCGTCATCGACCCGAGGATCAGGAACTCCCCCTGCGCGAAGTTGATGATGCCGGTCGTGCTGTAAATGATGTTGAAGCCGATGGCGACGATGGCGTAGATGCTGCCGACCGTGATCCCCGACAGGCAGTACTGCACGATCTGCACTTGGTCCATGGGGGCTCAGCTCCTCGGGCCGAACAAACATCTCCCGCGGCCCGCATCGCCGGCCGACGGCCCGGCGCCACGCCCGCTCGCGTCCCTCCCTCGGGACGGGCGTGGCGCGCGGGCCGAAGGGTAGCTCCACAGCAGCAGCCTGGGATTACTCCTGGTACAGGGCGAACTTGCCGTCCTTGACCGTCAGCATCTCGAAGGAGTCCTCGCCCAGGCCGTTGTGATCCGTCGGGGACATGTTGAAGATGCCGGCCGTGCCTACCACGCCTTGCAGGCCCTCGATGGCGTCGCGGACCTTGTCCATGTCGGTGCTGCCCGCCGCCTTGATGGCCTCCTTCAGGAGCAGGAGGGCGTCGTAGGCGTGCCCGCCGAACGTGCTGGCGTCTTCCTTGTACTTGCCCTCGTAGGTGCTCTTGTACGCCACGAGCACCTTCTTCTGGGGATGGTCGTCAGGTAGGATGTCCGCCACGAGCAGGCGCCCGCAGGGGAAGATCGTGCCGTTGGCGGCCTCGCCGCCCTGCTCGACGTACTTGATGTTCCCGAACCCGTGGCTCTGGAACAGCGGCACGTCCAGGCCGATCTGCTTCATGTTCTTGGCCACGAGGGCCTGGGCGGGCACGATCGACCAGTTCACCACCGCCTGCACGTCCGCGCCCTTCAGCTTGGTCACCACGCTCGTCAGGTCCGTCTCCTTCTTGTCGTACACCTCGGAGATCGCGATCGTGATGCCGTAGTCCGGGGCGAACTTCTCGAGCTGGGCCTTCCCGGCCATGCCGAAACCGGCGTTGCTCACCAGGACGCCCACCTTCGTGATCTTCCGGGCCTTCATCGTCTGGAAGATGCGCTTCGCCGCGTCGCTGTCCTTCTGCGGCGTCTTGAAGACGTAGCTGGCGACCGGGTTGACGATCGTCTCGGCGGCGGCGCACGACAGCAGGATCGTCTTGCCCTCCTGGCAGATGTTCTTGATCGCCAGCGTCTCGCCGCTCGTCGACGGCCCGATGATCGCCAGGACCTTCTCCTCGTCGATGAGCTGCTTGGTCAGGGAGATGGCCTTCTCCGGGCTGGCACCGGAGTCCTTGATGATCAACTCGACCTGCCGCCCGAGGATCCCCCCGGACGCGTTGACCTGGTCGCGAAGCATCTCAAGCGTCTTGGACTCCGGCGCGCCCAGGAACGAGGCCGGGCCCGAGATCGCCAGGATGGCCCCGACCTTGATCGGTTCGGCCGAGGGCCCCGGCTTGGGGGGCTCCGACTTCTCGCAGCCGAGAACGAGCCCCAGGACGGCCACCGCTACAACCAGGTTCAGAATGTGCTTTCCCATCGGTGTCTCCCTTTCTTGCTCTTGGGGTTACAGGTTCTGAATCGTCTCTTCCGGCAATACGAGGATACCCTCTCTCTCCAGCGTGTCCACGGCCCGCGCACCGTCGTCGATCTTGAAGAACACGATCGCGTTGTCCCCGTTCTTCTCGACGAAGGCGTACATGTACTCGATGTTGAGCCCCTCGCGGTCCAGCGTCTGCACCACCCCGTGCAGGCCGCCCGGGCGGTCCGGGACCTCCACCGCGATGACGTCCGTCGCCTGGGCCGCCAGCCCGTGGGCCCGCAGGGCGCTCATGCACCGCTCCAGGTCGCTGACGATCAGCCGCAGGACGCCGTAGTCCGTCGTCTCCGCCAGCGACAGCGCGCGGATGTTGACCCCCTCGTCCGACAGGACCTTCGTCACGTCCGCCAGCCTTCCCTTCTTGTTCTCCAGGAAGATCGAGACTTGCTTCGTATACATGGCGCTCTCCCTGGCCAGGCGGCCCGGTCGCACTGACGGGGCATCATACTGCCTGCCCCGCCGTGGACACAAGGCCAAGAAACGACGAGAATTCCGCCGCGCCCCGCGCCCGGCGTCCGGCGTCCGCCGCCGCGTGCGAGCAGCCGCCCCGACTGGCCTGTCCGGCGGGGCGTTGGGATTCCCGGCACGCCTGCCGCAGGCCGCTGGCGTACGGGCCGGGCCGCAGCCGTCACCGGCCCGGCGTGGTCCCGGTCCCGCTGCATGCCCGGGCCCTTCCGCCTGTCCGTCCACGCCCCGCACCGCGACTTGCCTGAGCCCAAGCCGCGGCGCCGAGGCCCTGGCGGCCGCTCCGCCGGATGCGAACGCCCCGCTGCGAGGTACTTCCCGGCCCTTCCCGCGAGATTCCCGCGTCTCCGGCGTGCCGCGCCCCGCGTCCCGCGAAACGGCCGTAAGTCTCCAAGTTATGTGGCAGAAGTGTCCAATCCTGAAGCCCGCCGGAGGGCCAGAAAACAACATAAAGCCTTTTTAAAAAATGCTTTATCTTTGTACAGATTTTGGACATTACGCCGATTTTGGACATTCCGCCCCCGACCGCCGTAACTCCTGCATTTCCGTTTCCCCCGGGCGGTGTGCCGGGCCGGCGTCTAACGCGACCTGGGGCATGGCCGTTGTTCGCCGCCTCCCAGCGGGGCCGGCTGCGGAGGACCCAGGACTTGCCCGTTGTCGGCCGCCCCGCCTGATCGCCGGCCGCCAGCCCCCAAACGGCGGCGCCCGTCGGTTGCCACGGGCGCGAGCCCCGGGAACGGTCCCGGCCCCCGGCTCCAGAGTCCCCGAACCGGGGCGATTGAGGGCCCGCCCAGCCGCGCCTGGCCTTGCCGTATCGCCGCCGCACCGGTACGATGGATGACAGCCGCGATGCCCCGATCTCCTGCACGCTCGGCGCACCGCCCGTACGGCAAGATGACCATGGCCTACGGGGAGTTTTTCCGCACCCGCGCGGCCGCCAGGGCAAGGGCCTCCGCGGCCGGTTTGACAGCGACTTGCTCATGGATGTCCCTGGCACCCCATGGCCCCGGAATCCTCGCGAAGCCGAGAGAACGAGCCCCGAACCGGTGATCGGGAGCTTGAGCATGACTACCATCGTCCCCACTCCCCCGAGACCCCCGCCCAGGCGGAACCAGATTTGCTGTCAGCCATTTTGGAGACGGGACGCGGAGGCTGCTGTGCGCCAAACAATATGGAAGGACATGATGATGACAAAGAGCGTCACGTTGTTATCCTTCGTTTTCATGGTGTATCCGGCGGCGTCACCCGTCGCTGCAGGATCCGATCTTTACGCCTATTACACGAGACTCGATTACAGGATCCCGCTGTCTGAGATCCGTATGGCCGCGCCTTTTACCGACCCGGAGCAGATCCGGGCCTACTGGGAAGCGCGTGGCGTCTCCCGCATCCCGTCTGACGCGCCGCGCCCCAAGGACCCGGTCTTGAAACTCGGCATGGCGTGCCCCAATTTCGGCGGGATGTTCGAGGGACACATCGATGATGTGTGTCTCTACAACAGGACGCTCAGCGCAGAGGACATCGCGCGTCTGGCCGCGGGCAGGGGGGTGGACACGACTCTGATCGCCAACTACAGGTTCAACCGGAGCGCTGTTGATTCTGCCGGTGGGAAACCCGCGTTACGGCATGGAGGTGCGGGGTTTTCGTCCCACAGCAGGGAAGGCTCGCATTCTCTGCAGCTCGATGGTCGCAGCATGTGGGTGGAGTTGCCTGTCGAGACCCGCGCGCAGAGCGGTTTCACCTGGGGCGCCTGGATCAAGACGAGCGGCAACGGGACGGTCATTGCCCACTGCAGCAGGTCCGGGCCGTGGCACGCCCGGGGCCGGTGCCTTTTTGTCCGGAACGGGAAGCTGACCTTCGATATGGGCTGGGTCGGTGCCGTCAAACACCCTGCGCCTGTTGCGGACGGCCGATGGCACCATGTGGCGGTTGCTGGAGGAAAGACGCTGAGAGGGCTGGACCTCTACGTGGACGGCAAGCGCTCGCCGGGCGGGCGTGCGATCACCGGAAGGTTTGCAGACATCGTCGTTCACATTGACGACAACAGGCGCCTTGTCTTCGGGCGAGAGACGTCCTACCGCCCTTGGCTGCAGACTCCGAGCGGCAGGTCCCCCTTCAAACCACTCGTCGAGTGCAAACCCGATCCCATGTGCCTGGCCTCGTACGTCCGCATCATCAAAAACGAACCCGACGAGGTGCTCGTGCACTGGTGCCATGTGCCGGATCCGGAGAGCATCGTCATCACAGAGAAGATCCACGAACTCGTGACGGTCACGCCGGACGGCAGGGTCGTGCGCCGGCTCAAGGTCGGCACGCCAAGGCTTGAAGCGTTTGAGGATCCGGCCAACGTCACGGTGCAGACGCTTGCGATGACAAAGACGGGCATCAAAGAGCTGTCCCTGTCACAGGCGAAGCGATCCGGAGGACCAGCCAGCGCCGTGCCGGGCAGTGCAGTCCGTGATACGGTACCCGGATCCCCTGCAGCCTGGCTGAGATTCGATGAAGGGCTCCGCAGGAGAGCCAGGTCCGAGCAGCACAGAACCCGGGATCGTGTCAGCGGAGCGATCTGCACCATCTCCGGCAACAAGGCCCTGTGGAAAGCCGGTGTGTCGGGGACCGCCCTGGCCTTTGACGGGTACTTCTCAAAGGTCACGCTGCCGAGGGGAAAGGCGCCCCGCGTCACAGACGAACTCACACTCGAGGCGTGGGTGGTTCTCGGGGCCTATCCGTGGAACGATGCAGGAATTGTCCACCGGTCATCCGGTGAAGTCATTACACCGGAAGCCTACAAGCATGGTTACCGGGATCCGTATGTCTACCAGCCCTGGGACATGCAGGGCTACATGCTCGGGATTGACCCCTACGGGCGGCCCGTGTTTAAGGTGAACGGCAGGCAGGCCGGCGGGGGAGAGGTGCCGCACAAGGAGACCGTGAACGCGAAACATGTCATCCCGACCTACCGCTGGGTCCATCTGGCCGGCGTGTACGGCCACGGCAGCATGTCTCTCTACATGAACGGTGAACTGGTTGATCAAAGAGCGTCGTCTGGCGCCATCAAGGTGCCGGACAGGGACGTGCTGATCGGACTGAATGGTGACGCGCAGAGGATTTCCGATCCGGTATCCCACAGCGACTTTGCCGCCAAGAACAACCCACCCATCATTTACGGCATTGAAGGACTGATTGACGAGGTGAGGATCTATAATCAGGCCCTGTCGCACGAACAGGTACGCGCATCGTACGCGGCCTTGCGCCCGTCTGCGGAGTTAGTTGACCCGGCGTGCCTGGGCCGAAGAACCCTCCCGGGGGAGGTCACGGGACAGCCGGCCGGGGCATTCGGCGCGTCGTACAAGACACTGGCCTATCACGAGATCTGGGACAATCTCTGGCGGTCCAGTCCGTACCGGGACATCGTGGTCCGATTCGACACGTTGCCGGCAAGCGTCGTGTTCTGGCAGGGAACGAATTACGGGTCCGGATGGGTAACGGAAAACAACCGGTGGATGTCCGACCAGAGCGCCGAGATCGGAGGTCCCCATGGCTGCGCCGAACACATGGCGGACAAGCGGGGACGGTTCAGCCACGTCCGCCTGATTGAAAACACGGATGCGCGCGTGGTCATTCATTGGCGCTACCCGTCGATTGACGTGGGGTACGTGTTTCCGGCTCCGGATGTGTGGGCGGACGAGTACTACACCATCTACCCGGACGGTGCGGGCATACGGTATGTGGCACGCGCCAAGGGCGGTTGGCATGACACCCAGTTCCTGACACAGGCCGGCACGACCTGTCTCGACAATCTCAGCCTCACCGCCTTGACCGTGGCCAACCTGGACGGTGAGAGTGCGGACTTGACATGGGCGCTGCCGAACCGCGTACCGCGCAATCCGATCAAGGACGCCTGCATCAAGGTCCTCAACTACAAATCGACCTGGAAGGTCTACGTGATTTACCGGGAAGGGGCTCAGATCGGGCAATGGGGTGGCTCCGAGCAATCCAAGCATACACCGGATCCCTTTGCCGGGCCCTGGAACCACTGGCCCGTTGGGCTCAACCCATCCGACGGCCGGTACGCGGTATCCCACGACAGGGTCACGCACGCGGCCATCGGCGGTGCGCGCGGCGTGGGCAGCTTTGTTATGTATGGCTTTACCGACCAGGCCGCAACAAGCCTCATCCCGCTGGCCAGATCCTGGAATCACCCACCGACGGTCGAACATCTGAAGGGCTGTGAGGGCGGGGCATACGGGCAGACCGAGCGTGCCTACCGACTGACAGCGAAGGCGTCGTCCATGTCGTTTGACCTGGATGGCTCGGAAGACACGCCGATCTACAATCCGTGCTTTGTCATAGAGAAGTGGACGAACAGACACAAGGCCCAACTCAGCATCAATGGCAAGGCAGTGGCCCCTGGCAAGTCCTTCAGGCAGGGCATCACTCGAAACACGGACGGCACAAGAACGCTCGTGGTGTGGCTGGAACTCAAGTCGACTTCACCTGTGAGATTTGCGGTCAGGTGAACTCGGACCGATGGCATAGACCGCCGCCCCCGGGGCCGAGCGGGCCGCCCACGGGAGAGCGAATCTCCTATCAGTGGGCAAGATCATGGCAGCAACACGAATTGCGGCGTCGATTCGCCTGTTGGGCCTGGGAGGAAGAGGAGTCGGGAATCCGGACCCCGTTTCCTCTCCGACCGGGCGCAACGGCCCGACCGGAAGGTCCATCTCGAAGGGCTCAAGGTACTCGTTCAACAGCGCGGATATCCGCTCAGGGGCATTCCCGACGGTCATAGGTCCGCCTCCTCGCGGCAAGCACTCCACCTGCTGCGTCGGGGGCTTTGCGCGCCGAGCTGAAGCGGGGGGAGAGTCCAGCCGTCTTCCTGTTGACCCGGTTCCGGCGTCCGGCTAGACTCACAGGGACGGCGGCAGCCTGGTCCGGGTCGTCTGCGGCACGCCCGGCACCGGGCTGGTGGCTGTTGTGCGTGCGCTCGTAGCTCAATTGGATAGAGCATCGGTCTTCGGAACCGAGGGTTGGGGGTTCGAGTCCCTCCGGGCGCGATCCTGCCGAACGGCGGCTCCTGCTGCCGTTCGTTGGCAAGTCCTTCCATTCCGACGTGGTTGCGCGGCACGCAACTGCCCACCTTCGGCCTCCTCTCCCTGGCTATTCTTGGCGAGTTGCGGCCGGTCGCGGTGTCTGCGCGCTGCAGATGCGCTGCGCTCTGGAGCCAGTGGGGCGACCACCGCGTCGTCGGTTCCCGTCGCTATCGCCTCGTTCTGGATGGCCGTGGCCAGCATCTGTCACCGGGCACCCAGAACCGGCCAGTGAGGGGCAGCTGAAAACCGGCCACTTGAAGAGGTGAGCCAGACGGTAGGCTCCACCGTTTCGACGCAGCTCGAGACGGAAGGAGCCGACGGATGGCGAATCAACTCGCGATGGCCAAGGTACATTCTATTCTGGCGTTACATCAACGGGGCTGGTCGAACCGCCGGATTGCCAGAGCGCTGGGCGTCCACCGCAAGACGGTCGGCCGGTACGTCCGATGGGTCGAGACGCGGGAGGCAAGAGCGGCCAGTGCTGCCCTGCCGACGAGAAGGGCCCTGAGCAAAGCCAAGACTGTCTGGATGATGCCCATCCTTGCGCCTCCGTCGATCTCCTGGAAGGCG
>CAZXOC010000018.1:0-4387 GCA_964642165.1 uncultured Planctomycetaceae bacterium
CCGCAGGTCGCGAATGTGCTTCCGGGCGCCGCCGTTTTCCCTCATGTCACCCATCCGTTCCGCTCCTTCACGCGTGCCTGGGCCCCGCTGCACCTGTTCCGGTGCGGAACGACGGGTCCGGGCGCTCAGGGCCCGTCGCCGCGATCGGGCGCGCCGTCGGCGGCGCGCTGGCGCATGTCCAACTGGAGCGAGACCGGACAGCTCAGGGAGGCCGACACCGGGCAGTACCTCTCCAGCTTCTCCCGGAGGCGGAGTGACCGGGCCTTGGCCAGCGATTCGCCGTTGTCCCAGGCCACGTCAATTCGCACCTCCACGCCCGAGAAGCGCAGGCCCTCGGGCGTCTTGGCCAGGACGCCCCGGGAGCGGCTCGAGTAGGCGGCCAGCGACAGGCCGAAGCGCTCGGCGAAGTAGAGGAACGTGCTCATCAGGCAGCTCTCGACGGACGCCACGAACAGCTCTTCCGGGCACCAGGTTCGCGGCGGCCCGCCGAACTCGGGAGGGGTGGCTACCTGGAGCAGGGGATTGTCGCGGGCGTTCAGCAGCGCCTGCTTGCCTTCCGTCCACCGCAGTGCCGTTTCGAATGCCGTCATGGTGCCTTTCCCTGTGATGAATCGCGCGGGCGCCGCCCGGGCGCCTGTTCCTGCGCCGAGGCCGCGGGTCCCTCGCGACCCTGGCGGGCGCGGCGGCGCCATGCCCCGGAGGCGCGGGTCTCGCAGGCCTGCTCCCCGTGGCTCGTGGTCGTCTTCCCGTTCGGGCGATGCGCCGAGCGTGCCGGGGGATCGGGGCATCCGGGCTGTGGTTCCATCGTAGCGGCGGAGCGGCCAGTCGGCAAGGCCGCGCGCGATGCGCGCGTTGGGCGGGTCCCGCCCCGAGGCCGGGGGCCGGCCGGCGAGGTCCCGTCGGGCCCGTTTGCACGATAAATGATTTTTCTACTGACTGTTACGTTCGTTTCTCGCTGCGACCACGCCGGCGGGCAGGCTGAATGTCCAAAATGGGGCGGAATGTCCAAAACCTGTACATAGATAAATACTTATATACGAATGACTTACGATGATTCTGGCCCTCCGGGCAGGCCCCAGGAGTGGACAGTTTTAACACATAACTTCGAGACTTACGGCCGTTTTCCAGCGCGGCGGCGGGGGCCGCGAGAATTCCGCCGGAAGGGTCGAAAAGTGTCGCGCTAGGGCGCGCTCCGGCGGGGCGGGCCGGCGCCATCGGGCGGGTAACCGTAGGCGCGGCGGGCGGTTGCGGGCGGTCGGCTACGGGGTGCGGAGGTGGCGCATCACGAAGTCGAGCGTCTCGCCGATGTGGTCGCGCCAGTAGGGCCAACTGTGGTCGCCGGGGTGCTCGGCGTACTCGTGGGCGATGCCGAGTGCGTCGAGGTGGGCGTGGAACTCGCGGTTGCTTGCCAGCAGGCCGTCCTCGAGGCCGCAGTCCAGCCGCAAGGCAGGGACGTCCGGCGAGCCGGCGAGGGCCTCGGCGAGGCGGAAGACGTCGTACTCGCCGGGCGGGAGGGCCTCCATCAGCTCCGAGGCGTAGGCGTGGCCCATCGGGCGCTCGGCGTGGGCGAAGTACAGCGCCCCGGAGTGGCTGACGGCGGCGCAGAACAGTTCCGGGTGCCGCAGGGCCAGCATGACGGCCCCGTAGCCGCCCATGCTGTTGCCGGCGAGGGCCCGCCCCTCGCGCGAGGCGATGGTGGGGAAGACGCGGTCGACGAAGCCGACGACGTCCCGGACGACGTGGTCCTCGTAGCGGTCGCCGCCGGGGGAGGGGTTGTTGCAGTAGAAGCTCCTGGCGCCGTCGGGCATGACGACGATCAGGGGCAGGTCGCGGACGAGGTCGGCGAGGGGCACATGGCGGTTCCAGATCGTCTGGTTGTCGCTCAGCCCGTGCAGCAGGTACAGGACGCCGAGCGGCCCGGGCCTGTCGTCCGGGACGATCACGTCGAGGTGGTTGCACTTGCCCAGCGCCTCGCCCTGGAAGCTGATCGTGCAGGTGGCCATGGTCTTCGTCCTCTCCGTCCGGGGGGCGCGAGGCAGCATAGCACACGTCCCGGTCGGTGAGAACGCTCCACCGGCGTCCGTCGGGGCGTGCCGGGCGGCGGGAGGCCATTTTGCGATGGACCGCCCGCGGCGGATCGCTGATGATCTTTCGCATTCCCGCCCCGCGCCGGCGGGAGGCGACGCGCCGGGCAGCCTGAAGGAGCCGCGATGGCCGGCGAGAGACCCAACATCGTCTTCTTCATGGTCGATCAGCTCTCGGCGAAGTGGCTGGAGGGCGAGGCCGCGAAGGTCGTGCCGACGCCGAATATCGACCACCTGCGCGACCTCGGCACGAGCTTCTCGAGCGCGTTCACCAGCAACCCGCTGTGCTGCCCCGCGCGGGCGACGCTGGCCACCGGGCTGACCACCCGCCAGCACGGCGTCCTCCAGAACGGCTACGAGCTGAACCCGAACCTCGTCACCTTCATGCGGGTGCTGCAGCTCGCCGGCTGGCGGACCGGCGCGTTCGGCAAGGTGCACCTGCACAGCCACTATCACGGCGTGCACCCGGACTACCGCGTCTACGGCTACGACGTGGTCCGCAACACCGAGGACCCGCGGATGGGCGAGTGGATCGACTGGGTCCGCGAGGCGCACCCGGAGCACGTCGAGGCGGCGCTGAGCTGCTGCTGGAGCACGGCGATCCCGGAGCTGGCGTCCTACGGCCCGGAGGGGGAGGACCTCGCCTCGCGGATCCGGGAGGCCCGCCGGCGCCTCGGCGTGGACGAGCGCCCGCACGGCAACTACGCGCTGCCGTTCCCGGAGGCGGTCTCCCAGACGGCGTGGATCACCGCGGGCGCGATCGACTTCATCCGCTCCACGCCGGCCGAGCAGCCCCTGCACGCGCACGTGAGCTACGTCCAGCCGCACAGCCCCTTCTGCCCCCCGGCGGAGTTCCTGAAGCTCGTCGACGCCGACGCCATCCCGGCGCCCGTCGAGCCGGAGTGGACCGAGGACCCGCGCCACCCGCCGTGCTTCGACGTCAGCGAGGGCGTCCGGCGGCGGATCCCCGACGACTGGCGGGCGTACCGCGCGTACTACTTCGCCGACGTGGCGCACCTGGACCGCAAGCTCGGCGAGGTGATCGAGGCCCTCCGCCAGGCCGGACGCTGGGACAGCACGTACCTGCTGCTGCTGTCCGACCACGGCGAGCTGCTGTGCGACCACGGCTTCAGCGGCAAGGGCGAGCGCCACTACGACGCGTCGGTGCGGGTCCCGCTGATCGTCGCCGGGCCGGGCTTCCGCGGCGGGCAGACGTGCGACGCCTTCGTGCAGCTCGAGGACGTCATGCCGACGGTGCTGGAGATGGCCGGCCTGGCGGAGCCCACGCTGCCGGTGGGGGGGGCCTTCCAGAGGACCGAGCCGCCGGCGCTTCCCGGGCGCTCGCTGATGGGCTTCTGCCGCGGCGAGCCCCCGAGCGAGTGGCGCGACAGCGTCTACATCGAGAGCTACAACAACCTCCGGACAAACAGCCCGCAGGAATGGGCCCGGACGATCCGGAGCCGCCACTGGCGGTACACGTATTACCCGGCCGGGGGCGGCGAGCAGCTCTTCTGCCTGACCGACGACCCGGACGAGACGCGCAACCTGGCCCACGACCCGCAGGGCGCCGAGGTCCGCCGCCGCCTGCGCGACACGCTGCTGGAGGCGATCATCCTCCAGGACCACCCGCACACGCCGCGGAGCCTGTACCAGCTCGGCGTGCACTGACCGGGCCGCCGCGCCCCAGGGACCCGCGCCGCGGCGAGCGACACGATGAAAGCCGATCGCAACCCGATCCACCGTGCCATGGCGCTCCACCGAGCGGGGCGGTCCGACGAGGCCGCCGCGATCTGCCGGGAGGTCCTCGCCGGCGACCCCGGACACGTCCGGGCGCGGTGCCTGCTCGGCGCGATGGCGCACGCGGGGGGCGACGACGCGGCGGCCGTCGAGCACTTCCGAGAGGCGCTGGAGACCGACCCCGGCTGCGGCGAGGCGCTGGCGGGGCTCGGCGAGGCCCTGCACGCTCTCGATCGCGTGGACGAGGCCGTCGACGTGCTCCGCCAGGCCGCCGCGGCGCTTCCGGACCGCGCCGGCGTGTGGGGCGAGCTCGGCGACGCGCTCCAGACGGCCCGGCGGCTCGAGGAGGCCGTCGAGGCCTACCGCTGCGCCCTGGCGCTCGACGGCATGCTCGGGGGGGCGCTGTACGGCCTGGGCTGCGCGCAGCTCGCGATGCAGCGGTACGCCGCGGCGGCGGAGACGTTCCGCAAGATCCTCGACGCCGGTGCCGACCACGCCCCGACGCATCACAACCTCGCCAAGGCGATCTTCGAGCTCGGGCGGGTCAGCGAGGCGATGCGTCACTT
>CAZXOC010000018.1:4487-15846 GCA_964642165.1 uncultured Planctomycetaceae bacterium
ACCTCGCCAAGGCGATCTTCGAGCTCGGGCGGGTCAGCGAGGCGATGCGTCACTTCCGCCGGGCGGCGGCGCTGGACCCGGCCGGGCCGGCGGCGGGCGCGGTGGCCGTCAGCATCCCGGGCGATCCCGAGGCGGACAACCGCGCGGTCCTCGACGCGCGGCGGAACCTGGCGTCGAAGCTGCGCGGCGGGACTCGTGAGCGCCCGAGGCGGCGCGGGCACGGGAAGCGTCCGCTGCGGGTCGCGTACGTCTCGGCCTTCTTCGCCGACCGCAACTGGATGAAGCCCGTCTGGGGGCTGATCAACCGTCACGACCGCGAGCGGTTCGAGGTCCACCTGCTGTCCGACGCGCCGCGGGGAGCCATCCGCCACGGCTACCAGGAGCACCCGTCCGACCGGTTCCACGACATCTCGGGGCTCCCCAACGACCGGGTGGCCGCCCTGGTCGAGCAGCATGACGTCGACCTGCTCGTGGACCTGAACGGCTACAGCTGCGTCCGCCGGCTGGGGCTCCTCGCCGCCGGGCCCGCGCCCGTCGTCGCCGGCTGGTTCAACCTGTACGCCACGACGGGACTGGCCGGCGTGGACTGCCTCATCGGCGACGAGCACGTCATCCCGCCGGAGGAGGAGCCGTTCTACACCGAGCGAATCCTCCGCGTGCCGGGCTCGTATCTGACGTTCGAGGTGACGTACCCCGTCCCGGACGTGGCCGAGCCGCCCTGCGGGACGGCCGAGTGCTTCACGTTCGGCTGCCTCGCGTCGCAGTACAAGATCACGCCGCGGGTGATGGACGCGTGGGCGGAGGTCCTCCGCCGCGGCGGCGACAGCCGGCTTCTGCTTCGCAACGCCACGCTCGGCTCGCCGGACAACCGGGCGTACGTGCGGGGGCAGTTCGCCGCCCGCGGCGTCACCGCCGACCGCCTCGAGCTGCACGGGCCGGCGGAGCACTACGAGTTCCTGGGCACGTACGACCGCATCGACCTGGCGCTCGACCCCTTCCCCTACAGCGGGGGCACGACCACGAGCGAGGCGATCTGGCAGGGCGTGGGCGTGCTGACCTTCCGGGGCGACCGCTGGGCCGCGCGGACCAGCGAGTCGATCCTGCGGGCGGGGGGGCTGTCGGACTTCGTGGCTGCCGACGTCGGCGACTACGTCGAGCGGGCCGTCCAGTGGGCGTGCGACGAGGGCCGCCGGGCGCGGCTGGCGGAGCTGCGGCGGGGCATGAGAGACCGCCTCGGCGCCTCGGCGGTCTGCGACACGGAGAGCTTCGCGAGGAACATGGAACGCCTGTACGTGAGCCTGTGCGAGGGATGAAGGGGAAGCCCACTGTCCCGCGCCCGTGGGCTTGGTGGGGCGGGGCGGGGGGAACTTCCGTGCGGATTCCCGGTTAAAGGGCTTGGATTCGTCGTCTTCCGGGGGGAAGATGGACGTCCCATTTGCGCCGAGAACCCAGAAGGAGAAGCACACGCTATGGAACATGCCAAGACAAGCCCAAGCAAGGGCGCGGTGACGCGTCGGAGCTTTCTGAAGGCGTCGGCGGCGGCGTCGGCCGGCGTCCTCGCCGGCGGCGCGGCCCTGCCGCGCGCCTTCGCCGCGGGGTCCGACACGCTGAAGGTGGGCCTGATCGGCTGCGGCGGCCGGGGCACGGACGCGGCCAAGAACTGCGTCGCCGCGGCGCCGGGCGTCCAGATCGTCGCCCTCGCCGACGCCTTCAAGGATCGCCTGGACGGCAGCCGGAACGAGCTGAACAAGCTCGGGCGGGCCAAGGCGGACATCCCCGCCGGCAACTGCTTCGTGGGCCTGGAGGCCTACAAGAAGGTCATCGCCTCGGGCGTGGACGTGGTGATCCTGGCGACGCCGCCGGGGTTCCGCCCGATCCACCTCGCCGAGGCCGTCCGGGCCGGCAAGCACGTGTTCATGGAGAAGCCCGTCGCGGTCGACCCGGTCGGCGTGCGGTCGGTGATCGCCTCGGGCGCGGTCGCGGACGAGAAGAGGCTCTCGATCGTCGCGGGCACGCAGCGGCGCCACGAGCCGAAGTACATCGAGACGATCAAGCGGATCCACGGCGGGACGATCGGGCGGCTGGTGTCGGCCCAATGCTACTGGAACCAGGGAACGCTGTGGGTCCACGACCGCCGGAGGGAATACAACGACGTGGAGTGGCAGCTCCGCAACTGGCTGTACTTCGCGTGGCTCAGCGGCGACCACATCGTCGAGCAGCACGTGCACAACATCGACGTGGTCACCTGGGCGTTCGGCAGCCCGCCGGAGCGGGCCTACGCCATGGGCGGGCGCGCCGCCCGGAAGGGCGCGCGGCACGGCAACATCTACGACCACTTCTGCGTGGAGTTCTGGTACCCCGGCGGCGCCCGGACGATCAGCCAGTGCCGCCAGACCGCCCGCGCCAGCAACCGCGTCGGCGAGCGCGTCGCCGGCAGCGAGGGCACCAGCGACTGCGCGGGGAAGATCTGGGACCTGAAGGGCAAGATGATCTGGGAGTACAAGGGCGACTACCCCAACCCCTACGTCCGCGAGCACGCCGACCTGATCGCCAGCATCCGCGGCGGCAAGCGGTTCAACGAGGCCAAGCAAGTCGCCGAGAGCACGATGGCCGCCGTCATGGGCCGCATGTCCGCCTACACCGGACGCGAGCTCCAGTGGAGCTGGGCCATGAAGGCCTCGAAGCTCGACCTCGTGCCCAAGGACCTGAAGTTCGGCCCCAAGCCCGTGGACCCCGTCCCCAAGCCGGGCAGCACGAGGCTCGTGTGAGCGGGCGCGTCGTGGATGGCTCGGTTGGGATCTCCGCAACGAAGAGGAAACGCAACGATGGCTAGGCAACGAGAGACTCGCAGGAAACGAACGGCGCCCGACACGTCGGTGAACCTGGTCTCCGAGGGCGGCTCGGACCGGATCAAGATCGGGCTGATCGGCTGCGGCGGCCGCGGCAGAGGCGCCGTCAAGGACAGCATGCGCGCCGAACCGGCGGTGACGATCGTGGCCGTCCACGACGTGTTCAAGAGCAAGGCCAGCAAGGCCGCCGAAGGCTTCAAGCGGGAGTTCAAGGACCGCTGTCAGATCAAGGACGACCACGTCTTCTCGGGCTTCGGCGGCTACCGCGACCTGTGCGCGGCGGACCTGGACATGGTGCTGATGGCCACCCCGCCGGTCTTCCGCCCGTACCACCTGATGGCGGCGATCCAGGGGGGCAAGAGCGTCTTCATGGAGAAGCCCGTGGCGGTGGACCCGGCCGGGTGCCGGCAGGTGATCGCGGCGGCTGAGCTGGCGACGAAGAAGGGGCTGGGCATCACGTGCGGCACGCAGCGGCGCCACTCGGGCAACTACAAGGCCAACATGGCGAAGATTCACGAGGGCGCCCTCGGCGAGCTGGTCGGCGGGCAGTGCTACTGGAACGGCGGGGGGATCTGGTACCGCGGGCCCGACCCCCGCATCATGGACAAGTGGACCGAGCTGGAGTGGCAGTGCCACAACTGGTACCACTTCACGTGGCTCAGCGGCGACCAGGTCTGCGAGCAGCACATCCACAACATCGACATCATCAACTGGTGCTTCCAGGGCCCGCCGGTGCGGTTCTGCGGCATGGGCGGACGCCTCACCCGCGACTACGAGAAGCAGGCCCGAGCGGCCAGCATCGCCATCAACGGCAACGACAAGAAGACCGAGGCGTACCGCGGGGACATCTACTGCCACATCGGCACGGAGCTGACCTACGCCAACGGCGCCCGTGTGCTGAGCATGGGCCGCCACGCCCCCCGGTCTACCAACCGCACCGGCGAGCACATCGTCGGCACCGAGGCCCACAGCAACTGCCGCGGCACGATCTGGTCCCACGACACCGACGCCAAGGGCAAGCACAAGACGCTCTGGCAGTTCAAGGGACGCGGCACCAACGGACGCAACGAGGAGCACGCCATCCTCGTGCGGACCATCCGCGAGGGCAAGCCCATCAACGAGGGCCGGCGCATCGCCGAGAGCACCCTCACCGCCGTCGGCTGCCGCATGAGCGCCTTCACCGGCCGCGAGTTCACCTGGGACTGGCTGCTGAAGTCCTCCAAGCTGGACTACCTCCCGCCGGACGTGGAGAAGAACCTCAAGCCCGGGCCGGGCATCTTCCACCCCGTGGCGGTCCCGGGCCAGACCAAGCTCATCTGACCGCCGCCCGCCGCGCCGCGGGCGACGGGAGGCCCGGAACAACCGACAGCGGACGCAACAGCCGACCATGCCGCCTCGGCGCGTGGTCGGCTGTTGGGCTTTGTGGAGAGGACGCCATGACCGGCTGCGTGCTTTGCTGCCTCGCCGCCTGGGCGGCCGGGGCCGCCGAGATGCCCCTCGTCGAGGTCACCGCCGATGACACGACCGTCTCGAAGTCCTGCCGCCTCGCCATCCCCGCCGGGCGGGTGATCGCCGACGCCGACGGCGACGGCGTGATCCACGTCGCCGCGCCGGGCATCGTGATCGAGTTCGCCCCGGGCGCGGTGCTGCGCGGCTCGAAGCTCGGCGTCCGGCCCGACGAGTACAGGGGCGTCGGCATCCGCCTGAACGGGCACCGGAACGTCACGATCCGCAACGCCCGCCTCCACGGCTACTGGTGCGGCCTGTGGGCCTCGAAGGCGAACGGGCTCGTCCTCGACGGCGTGGACGCCTCCGACAACCGCCGGGCGCACCTGCGCTCCACCCCGGCCGCCGAGGACGGCGCCGACTGGCTCCGCCCCCATCGCAACGACGGGAACGAGTGGCTGCGGCAGTACGCCGCGGCGATCTACGTCGAGGACTCCAACGGCATCGTCGTTCGCAACAGCCGCGTCCGCCACGGCCAGAACGCCCTGTGCCTCGACCGCGTCGGGCGCGCGAAGGTCTACGACAACGACTTGTCGTTCAACAGCGGCTGGGGCATCGCCATGTGGCGCAGCAGCAACAACGTGATCAGCCGCAACGCCGTGGACTTCTGCATTCGCGGCTACAGTCACGGCGTCTACAACCGCGGGCAGGACTCCGCCGGGCTGCTGATGTTCGAGCAGTGCTGCCGCAACGTCATCGCCGAGAACTCCCTCACGCACGGGGGGGACGGGATCTTCGGCTTCGCCGGCGTGGAGGCCCTCGGCGACGTCGGGAAGCACCCGACGGCGTGGTACAAGCGCCGCGGCAACAACGACAACCTCATCGTCGCGAACGACTGCTCCTACGCCGCCGCCCACGGGCTCGAGATGACGTTCTCCTTCGGCAACCGCGTCCTCGGCAACACCTTCCGGAACAACGCCATCTGCGGGATCTGGGGCGGCTACTCGCAGGAGACGCTCGTTGCGGGCAACACGTTCACCGCCAACGGCGCGATGGGCTACGGGCTGGAGCGCGGCGGGGTGAACATCGAGCACGGGCGAGCCAACCGCATCGTCCACAACCGCTTCCAGGGCAACACGTGCGGCGTGCACCTGTGGTGGGACGACGACGCCGGGCTGCTCGCCAAGCCCTGGGCGCGGGCCAACGTGCCCGACTCGGTGGGCAACGTCGTCGCCGGCAACGACTTCCGCGGCGACGGCGTCGCCATCCACCTGCGCGGGCGCAGCGAGACGGCCGTCGGCCCCAACGCCATGCACGGCGTCAGGCAGGAGATCGTCCGCGAGAAGGACAGCCGCGTCACGAAGCGCCCCAAGGCCCCGGCGAGCGGCTGGAAGCGGCCCGACTACCCGGTCCACGGGCGGACGAGACCCGTCGGCGCGCGGCGGGAGCTTCGCGGGCGCCAGAACATCATCATGACCGAGTGGGGGCCGTGGGACCACGCCTCGCCGCTGGTGCGGAAGAGGCGGGCGGACGCCGAGTCGATCGTCTTCGAGCTGCACCGGATGCCCGGGAAGGTCCGCGCGGAGCTGACGGGCGACGGCGTGACCGGGCGGCTGACGACGCCCGAAGGCGAGACGCCGACCTACACGGTCCGGGCGCGGGAGCCCGGCGTCTGGCCGTACGTGCTGGAGATCGCCTCCGGCGACTTCCGCGAGACGCTCCGCGGCACGTTCGTCTCCGTGACGTGGGACGCGACGTTCTTCCGGTGGACGAAGGGCGTCGACCCGCGAAAGGACGTGGCCGCCTGGCGGAAGCTCGCCGGCGGCCCGACGGCCGTCTCGTGCCGTCTCGGCGAGCTGAAGCTCCCCTATGGTTTCGGCGGGCCGAGCGACGTGAAGGCGGCAGCGAACGTCACGGCCGCCAAACTGGGCGGCAACCACTTCGGGATGATCGCCCGCGCGAAGCTGCCCCTGCCGAAGGGCCGATGGCGCTTCGAGACGCTCAGCGACGACGGCGTGCGGGTGACCGTCGGCGGCAGGGCGGTCATCGAGAACTGGGCGTGGCACGGCCCGACGAAGGACACCGGCACGCTCGAGCTGGCCCGGGCGGCCACCGTCGAGGTGATCGTCGAGCACTTCGAGATCGACGGCTACGCCGTGCTGGAGCTGCGGCTTTCGCCGGCCGACTGAACGCCGCCGCCCGCCGCGGCCTGCGGGGCGACCTGGCGCAGCCGCGCCGGGCGCCGCCTCAGCGATTGCCACCGCCGCGCGAACAGCAGCAGCGCGCCGGGGCCGAAGGCGAACAGCAGCACCGAGAACCCCGTCGCCAGCCCCCAGAACGACAGGAACCCCGCGCAGCAGTAGTTCCGCCAGCGGGCGATGAAGTGGGTGGGCACGGCCACCAGGAGCTCCAGGATGCTGCCGGCCACCAGGTACCGCACGACGCGGGACATGAATGACCGGGGCTTGTTGCGCCCGTTGTAGAACGCGAACAGGATCGACCAGACCAGCCAGAGCACCCCCACCGCGCCGAACAGGTAGGGCGCCGTGGTCCGGTTGATGTCCTCCGTGTTGGTGAGGTGCTCGCAGGCCGTCAGCCACAGCCCGGCGGCCATCACGAGCGTCGCGGCGACGGTCGCCAGGAGGGTCCAGAAGATGTGGCGCTTGGCGATGGTCAGCCCCCCGGCCATGCGAACGGGCACGACGAGCAGCGCCGCCTCGGCGAGGACCATCAGCCCCAGCCAGCCCCACAGCGGCCAGAACGGCGGATCGGCCTCGTCCAGCCAGCTCAGGAACTCCCCGGCCAACGGCGGCGGCCAGAACGCCGCCAGCACCAGCGGCGCGGTCAGCCCCGCCAGGATCACCGCGTACAGCAGCACGACCAAAGCAGCCCAGCGCTTCATCCCGTCGCACTCCGCTGCGGATCGCCCCCTCCGGCACACCGCTCCATACGCGTTCGTCGGCCGGACATTGCGCGCGAGATAAGAAAAGATCCCCGCCTTCATCTCGTGTTCAGGGAAGCAGATGGTACAATCCGCCCGTCCGTTCCCCGAGATCCTCTGCGGCGTCCAGGCCGGAGCCCTGTGTGGGGAGGCCCCATCGGCCCGGAGGACGGAGACGCCGTCGATGGCAAAACGAGCCAACCGCGAGCAGGCCGCCGGCCCGGTGCTGTCGGGCTCGGCCCCGCGGGCATACGCCGGATCGCGCTGGGCGGGGCCGCTGCCGGTGCTGCTGGTGGTTGTCTTTGTCCTGGCGGCAGGAGCGCTGGTGGCGTGGGTCCACTACCGGCGGCGCCGGGCCGACCGCTTCGACCTGGGAGTCCACGCACGCGGCGCTTGCCAGGCCGTTGTCCGACGCCTGAACCAGCACGCCCGGCACTTCGGCTTCCTTGCCGAGCACGCCGCCACCGGGCGGATGAGCGACGCGACGCTCCGCGCGCAGGCCTCCGCGTACCTCACCGACCACCCCGAGCTGCGGCGCGTCCGATGGGTGGATCCCAATGAGCAGGTGCGCTGGGCGGTCCCGGCCGGGCCGTACGCCAAGATGGCCGGGCTGAACATCCGGCACGGCGAGGCGCGTCGTGCGTTTGCCCAGGCCGCCCGGGAGAAGCGTGCGGCCTACAGCGGACCGTTCGTGCCCAAACACGAGCGCCCCGTCTTCGAGGTCTACGTGCCGGTCTGCCGGGGCGAGAAGCTGCTCGGGATGCTGAACGCGACGTACCCCTGCGCGGGGGTGCTGCGCGAGATGGTACCCCCGGACCTGCCGGGAGCGTACCGCGTCTGCCTGCTCCAGCAGAACGGCCGAGAGCTGGCCCAGCTGCCGCCGGGCGAAGACATGCGATCCGTCATGGAGCAGACCCTTCCACTGGACCCGCCGGGGCACGGCATGGCCCTGCGCCTGTGCCAGTGCGGGGGAGGGTTCTGGAGTTGGCCGATCGTGCTGCTGGCGGCCCTGTCGGTGATCTTCGCCGGGGCGATGGCGTGCGCGACGGGCTGCCTCCGCCGGAACCTGCGCCGGCGCGAGCAGGCAACCGAGCGCGCCGAGGGCTCCCTTCGCCAGAAGGAGATGCTCCTGAAGGAGATCCACCACCGGGTGAAGAACAACCTCCAGTTGGTCATGAGCCTGCTGGCCCTCCAAAGCGAGGGCGTCCGGGACCCGAAGGTCCGCCGGGCGCTCGACGAGTGCCGGGGGCGCATCCGGACCATGGCGATGATCCACCGCGAGCTGTACCACTCGCGGGACCTCGCCAGCGTTCCCATGGCCGAGTACGTGGAGAACATCGCCGGTCACCTGTCGCTGGCGTACGGCCCGCCGACGGGCACCGCGGCCGTGGAGGTGCGCGTGGACGACATCTCGCTGGACCCCGAGGAGGCGATCCCGTGCGGGCTGATCCTGAACGAGCTGGTCTCCAACGCGCTGAAGTACGCCTTCCCCGAGACGGACCGGGGCAAGGTCGGCGTCGAGCTGCGTAGCGAAGGCGACGGGCGGCTGGCGCTGATCGTCCGCGACAACGGCGTGGGGCTGCCGCCCGAGGTGAACCTCGAGGCCCCGGCGTCGCTCGGGCTGCGGCTCGTGCGCATGCTCACCGAGCAGCTCCGGGGCACGTTGGAGGTCGACCGCGACCACGGGACGTGCTTCAAGGTCACCTTCCGCCCGCGCGCCCGGGCGGGCGCCGGCGTCTGACGCCACCGCGACGCCGACTCGCCGGGCGCAGACAGCGGCGGCCGGCAGGGACGCGCCCACCGGCCGCCGGATTGCTCTCGCCTGGGGGTCGGGCCTAGCGCTGCTTCGGCTTGACGCGCCCGAGGACCCATTGGGCGTCGCGTTTCGTCCGGTTGTTCCGGGCGATCTTGAGCACCTTCTCCATGGCGGCGCGGACGAAGTCCGGCTCGGCGCGGTGGACGCGGTCGCTGCGGGCGATGCCGACGGCGGCGGTGCACGCCTCCTGCGCCAGGGAGGCATCGTCCAGGAACGGCACGACCAGCTTGAACGCCGCCACGGTGGGCACGTCGCGCATCGCGCCGATGACCATGCGTTTCTCGCGGGTCTTCTTGGCCAGCGTCAGGGCCTTGCTCAGGGCGCGGAACTTCACGTCCGTCTTCGTGGAGCGCATCCGGGCGAGGTTGACCACGCCGCGAAGGGCGAGGACCTGGTGCACCTCGCTGGCGCTCGAGGAGGCGATGGCCAGCAGCGGGTCGATGGCCGCCGGGTCCTGCCAGGCGCCCAGGACGCGGATGGCGCCGTCCTTGACCTTCCCGTCGGCGCTCTTGGTGCCGGCGACGACGGCATCGAGGGCCCGCGCCCCGCCCGCGCGGGCCAGGGCGTTCAGCAGGATCACGTGCGCGTCGCTGTCGGCGCCGCGGATGCCGGCGATGAGGTCGCCGGCGGCCTTCTCCTTGACCCCGCTGCACACCGCCAGCAGCGCCTTCTCGATGGTGCCGCGGTCGCCCGCGTCCTTGGGCTTCTTGGCCATGGCGATCAGCATCGGGAGCTGCTTCAGCCCGCCGATCTGGCCGAGGGCCTCGATGGCGGCGCGCCGGACGTTCGTGTCGGCGGCCCCGGCGTGCCTGGCGACGTCGTCGGCGGTCTCCGAAGCCACCCGGGCGGCCAGGGCGCGGATCAGCTCGACCTTCACGGCCGCGCTTCCGCCGGCCAGGGCCGAGACGATCCGCCGGTTGACGTCCTTGCCGGGCAGGCTGGCCAGGCTCGCGCGTGCGGCCTCGCCGGTGCCCTTGGCGTTGGCGGCGGCGGTCTTGGCGAGCATGGCCACGTCGGCGGCGCCGCCGACCGAGCCGAGCGCCCGGATGGCGGCGACCTTCACGTCGGGCGAGCCGCTGTCAGCCGCCTTCAGGACCGCCGGCCTCGCCGCGGGGTCCTTCCGCGCCGCGAGGGCGTCCAGCAGGCCGATCTGCCCGGCCGGCGGGAGCTTGCCGAGGTGCGAGGCGAACGCCCGGGTCGCGCGGGTGCCCGGCATCTCCTTGATCATCTGGACGGCCAGCCCGCGGAACGCCGGGTCCGCCGAGCTCAGGGCGTCCAGGACCAGCGTGGTGGACTGGGCCGGGCGGGCCATGCAGAGGCCCTGGAACGCGGCGCGGCGGACGCGGGAAGGCTGGCCCTTGGCGTAGAACGTGTCGTAGATCTTGACGGCGGCGGGCGCGTTGCCCTTCTTCACCTGCCGCTGGGCGAAGTCCAGCAGGGCGTCGATGGCGGTGCCCTTGAGTTCCTTCGGGGCGCCGGCGTAGAAGGCGGTCAGGGGCCCGGCGGCCTGATCGGCGGCGATCTTGCCGAGCGCGGCGGCTGCGGCGCCGGCGACCTGCTTGTCCGAACTCTTCAGCAGCGGCGTCAGCTTGCCGACGCTGGCCGCGTCGCCCCGAACGCCCAGCGAGTTGATCATGCCGACCTTGAGCTTGCCGCTCACCTTGCCGAGCGCGTCGCGCATGGCCTGGACGGCCTGCGGGAAGGTCATGCGCTCCAGCGCGTAGCGGGCCATGTGCGACAGCTCCTGGCTCGTCAGCAGCGGCGCGAGGGCGTCGACGGAGTCCGCCGTGCCGATGATCGCCAGCTTCCGGCAGCAGTACTGCTTCGCCGCGCGGGTGGCCTTGGCGTTGGCGAGCACCGCGCAGAGGCGCTTCTCGATGCCCTTCCGGGCGGCCGCCTTGCCGTGCGTCTGCACGATCGCCTCGTCGATCTTGTTCAGCGGGTCGCGGCTCTGGCCCCAGTCGTAGGCGGGCAGGTCCGAGAAGGCCTTGTCCATGGCGGCCTGGTCTACCGCGGCGGCCGCCGCGCCGCCCCACGTCCCGGCGCACAGAAGCAGCGCCACCATCACTCCAGCGGTCTTGCGCAACATCGATGTCTCCTTGTCCATTCGGTTGCTCGTTCCTCGTACCGATCGGTTCCGTGCCTGCCAGCCGATTCCGTCTCGCGGCTGCCGCGGGGCGGACGGGCTTGCAGGCTGTTGTACTCGTTGGGCCTCTACAGTGTCCAGGGGCTGCGATACGGGCGCCGGGTGAGGCGGTTGGCCTCGTCGTCGCCGGGGAACTCCTCCCGGACGGGGTCCCAGCGCAG
>CAZXOC010000018.1:15856-44877 GCA_964642165.1 uncultured Planctomycetaceae bacterium
ATCGCGAGGTTGCCCAGGTGGCAAACCGTCGCGGTGCGATGGCCGGTCTCCACCGACGCCGAGGGCTCCTCCCGCGTGCGGATGCAGTCCAGCCAGTGGACCAGGTGCGACGTGGCGACCCGGTAGAGGCGCGTCTCGTCCGGGCCGATCTCCGAGCGGAGGATCGACTCGGGCTGGGCGGCCCGGCCGTCGGCGTCCACCCATCCGTCGGTGCCGATGAACCGGGTGCCGCCGGCGCCGCTGGTGGCGATGAGCTTCACGCCGTTGGCGTACGTCCATTCCACGTGAACGTGGTGAAACGTGTTCCACAGGCCGGTCGGCCAGGACCGGCCTGTCCCCTCGACCTCGACGGGGCCGCCGTCGTCGGCGCCGATGCCCCACTGGGCGAGGTCGAACCAGTGGGCGCCGAAGTTGGTCATCTCCCCGCCGGAATGGTCGCGAACGAAGCGGAAGTTGTAGTGGCAGCGGCTGCGCGTGTGGGGTCTCCACGGGGCCGGGCCCAGCCACAGGTCGTAGTCGAAGCCCTTGGGCACGGGCTCGGGGGACCAGGGCATCGGCTGGGCGGGGCGGATGGGAAGGCTCGTCTCCACGCGGAGGAGCTTGCCGATCCGCCCGTTGCGGACCAGCTCGCAGACGAAGCAGTGGCGCCGGCTGCTGCGCCGCTGGCTGCCGACCTGGACGACCCGCTGGCGGCGCCGCGCGACGTCGGCCATCACCCGCCCCTCAGGGATCGTCCGCGTCATGGGCTTCTCGACGTAGACGTCCTTGCCCGCCTTCATGGCGGCGACGGAGATCACCGCGTGCGTGTGGTCGGGCGTGGCGACGACGACGGCGTCGACGTCGCCGCGACCGCAGACGTCGCGGAAATCGCCGCAGCCCTCGATGCCGTCGAACGTGCCGCCGGGGCTCCGGCCGGCGTAGGCGCCGCGGGCGCGGTTCAGGGCCTGCCGGCGGACGCGCTCGTCCACGTCGCAGACGGCGACGACTTGCGCCGAGCCGTTGCCCAGCAGCGCCTTCAGGTGCCCGCCGCCCTTGTTGCGCACGCCGATGCACGCCACGGCGATGCGTTCGCTGGCCGCCGCGATGCCCGCGGCGCCCAGCGCGGCGGACGTCAGGACGTACGGCGCCCCGACGGCGGCCGCCGCCGTGCCCCTCAGGAACCCACGCCGCGTGACCTGCTTGTCGCCGTTGGCCCTTGGCAAAACCGCTGCTTCCTGTCGCCCCTTCGGGGCGTCTTGCCCGTCTCCGTCCGTCGCGGGGGCCCTCGCTCCCCGTCAGCGACGGCCCGTCCCCCGGGCCCTGCCGATTCGCCGTTCCACACTCCCGCTGGCTTCTCTGTTGAACCGCACGCGGCGGTATGGGTTCCGTGCGCCGCGCCGAGCCGCCCCCCGGCGGCTTTGCCCGATCCTACATCCGCCACGGCGCCCGCATCGGGCGCTGGATCAGGCGGTTGGCCTCGTCGTCGCCGAGGAACCGCTCGGCCTCGCCGTCCCAGGTGAGCTTGCGCCCGAGGAGAATCGCGGCGTGGCCCACGTGGCAGAACGTCGCGGTGCGGTGCCCCTGGTCGGCGGGGGCGACGGTCGGGCCTCGCGAGCGGATCGCCTGGAGGAAGTCCTCGAAGTGCCCCGGGCTGTGGTGCAGGTGGATCTCCCCGGGGCCGATCGTCTCCTGCAGGACGCTGGCGGGCTCGGCGCGCATGGCCGCTCCGTGGATGTGCACGAAGATCCACCCGTCGGTGCCGACGAACCGGATGCCGCGTGGCGGCTGGCTGCCGTCGGGGTTCTGGCTGTCGACGAGGAACCGCAGCCCGCTGGCGTAGCGGTACTCGATGTGGTAGTCGATGGCGGAGTCCCACGGCCCCTGCTTGGGGAAGACGCCGTGGCCCTCGACCTGGACGGGGTCGGTCAGCAGCGGCCCGGCGCCCCACAGGGCGATGTCGTTGACGTGCGCGCCGCGGTCGGTCAGCTCGCCGATGGCGAAGTCGCGTACCCACCGGAAGTTGCCGTGGCAGCAGGCGGGGTGATACGGCCGCCACGGCGCCGGGCCCAGCCACATGTCGTAGTCGAAGCCCTCCGGAACCGCTTGCGGCGCGACGTTGCCCATCTGCCGGCGCGCGGTCGGCAGGTAGGTGTGGATCGTGTGCAGCTTGCCGATCCGCCCGTTGCGGACCAGCTCGCAGGCGAAGCGCCCCCGCCCGGAGCGTTCCTGGCTGCCGGTCTGGAAGACGCGCCCGTATCGCCGGACGGCGTTGACGACGGCTCGCCCCTCGGCGATGAAGTTCGTCAGGGGTTTTTCGCAGTAGATGTCCTTGCCGGCCTTGGCGGCGTGCACGCTGACCAGCGGGTGCCAGTGGTCGGGCGTGGCGATCAGGACGGCGTCGATGTCCTCGCGCGCCAGCAGCTCGCGGAAGTCCCCGTACGCGGCGACGCCCCGCCCGCCCCGGCGGCCCCGCGCGTAGCGGTCCACCACCCCCTGGCGGGCGCGCTCGCGGCGGGAGCTGTCCACGTCGCAGACGGCCACCACCTGCACGTCGCCGCGCCCGCACGCGTTGCGGAGGAGCCCTCCGCCCCGCCCGCCGACGCCGATGAAGCCCATGACGATCCGGCCGCTGGCGGACCTCGCGCCGGGGGCGCCCAGGGCCGTCGAGGTCAACACGTACGGCGCGCCGGCGGCCGCGGCGACGCCCTTCAGGAAGCGGCGGCGAGACAATTCTCTCGTGGCGTTCATGGCAGACTCCTGGCTCGGGTTGGCCTCACCCGCGCGGGGGGAGGCGCGGGGGCTTGTGGCGGTGGACGAGCTCCAGCTCCAGCTCGAAGTGGGCCTCGCGGATCAGCCGGCGGATCGGGAGCTCCTGCGGGCAGGCCAGCTCGCAGCGCCCGCAGTCCGTGCACGAGCTCGCCAACGCCTCGAGCGGGATGGCCGCGTACTGGCGGAAGGCCTCCTCCATGTCGTTCAGGTCCCCGGCGTAGTACTGGTACGTGCGGAGGATGTCCTGGATGGCCACGCTGCCGGGGCACGGGGCGCACGCCCCGCAGAGCGTGCACTGCCCCGTCATGTCGAGCTGTGCGACCTTGGCGGGGGGTGCCTTGTCGTCCTGGCGCGCCAGGCGCAGCCACTGCGCCAACTGCTCCGGCGTCCGAAGCGTCCGCAGGACCGAGGCGATGCCGTCGGCCAGCACCGTCTTGCCCGCCGCGATGGCGTCGGCCTCCTTCCTCGTGCCGCGGGAGACCTTCATCGTCAGCAGGCCGATGTCCTTCTTCGCCGCGTCGGGGATCAGCGGCTTGAGGTCCGCCCGAGAGGGCAAGCTGTAGGTCGACAGGAGCACGTCGTACCAGCCCGCCTCGACGCCGGCGCTCCAGACGGCCGGCAGGTTGCTGTGGAACACCAGGCAGAGGTACCGCGCCTTGCCGGCCTTCTTCGCGGCCTCGAACTGCTTGCGAAGCTCGTCGCTCTTCACGGACTGGGGGTTGTGGTTGGCCACCATCAGCAGGTCGACGCAGTCGGTGTTCAGCAGCCGGAGCTCCTGGTCCAGCCGCCTCGGCGTGCCCTGCAGGCCCAGGAAGATCTTCTGCCGGTTGCCCTTCTTCTTCAGCCACGCCCCGAATACCTTGGCGCTGCGCCCGGAGTGGGCCATCACGAAGTTCATGCCGCGCTGTACGCCCGCCTCGAAGACGGGCATCGTCTCGGGCGTGATCTGCACCCCGCCGAAGGACAGGGCGCTGAGACGCATGTTGGTTCGGCCGAGGCGCTTGTAGAGGAGACCCGGCTGCTCGTTGCGGCGTTCCAGGGGCGGTTTGGCCGGCGGCTTGGCCTCCATCCGCCGCGCGACCGACGCCCCGCTGGCCGAGCCGGGGGCGAGCCCCGCCGCCACCCCCGCGCCCAGCGAGGCCGTGTGCTTCAAGAACTGCCGACGGGGCAGACGCGCATTGCGGTCCATGGTGACATCCTTACGGCATAGGGGTGTTGTCGGCCTGGGCCGACGGAACTTGCTCCGCGCCGCCGGGCACCCGGGCGGGCACGCCAACGCCGCAGACGAATACTGCGGAAGGTCTCAGGAGGCACGTCTTGCGTCTCATCGAGTGCGTCCCTTGTTTCAGGCCATACCGTACCGCCTCGGCGCCGGCGATGCAACGCGCCGGCACGGAAGCAGCGCCCACGCCTCGGGCTACTCGTGCCCTCCGCCCATCGGCGTGAGCATGCGAACGCCGTCGTCGTGGATCAGCTCGCCGGTCCTCTTGTCCCACCGCCGCGTCCGAACGCCGACGCGGTGCGTGCCGTGACAATGTGTGCAACGTCTCTCCGTGTTCAGGGTTCCGACGACGGCAGGGTCCCCGGCCGCAAGGTCGCCCGTCTGGTCCCGGTCGTGGCACTTCAGGCAGAAGGAATCGACCGTCTCCGCGGGGAACATCACGTCGGGCGGCGTCACGTTGTCCTCGTCCGCGCTGTGGTCGTCGGAGTAGCCGTGGCAGTCCGCGCAGCCGATGCCTCCTCGCTTGTGCCACTCGGCGAGGTCTTCCTTCTTGAAGTTGGCGTGGCAGACGTAGCAGTAGGAGTTGTCCGGCGGGTCGTCTACCTGGGCCACCGGGATGCGCATGGGGGGGTGGAATCGCACGAGGAAACACAGGCAGCACGCGCCTCCCACCGTCAACAGCACCAGCAACGGCAAAGCTCTCACGCACGTTCCTTTCCGGCCCGATGGGCCGCGAGGGTCGGCCGGCGGGCCTGCGATGCAGCCGCCGGGCTCCGGACGCCTCCGCCGCCCGCGTGGGCGGCGGCGCTAGACGTATCGCCAATCCTTGAGCCACTGGTAACCCTCGGGCAGGCGGGTCCACATCTCGTCGCCGGCCTTGTCCAGGAGCGCCTTCTCGGCGCGGTCGAGCCGGCGGCGCTCCTTGAGGGCGGCGAGAAGGTTGTCCACCTGGTGGATGCTGATCAGGCCGGGGATGGGGGCGGTGATGGCCGGGTTGCAGAGGATGTGGCGGATGGCCAGGCGCGCCCGGCGGTCGTCCGCCTCGGCGTGGGGGCTGTCGGGCGAGCCGTCGCCCTCGAACAGCGAGTTGCTGGCGAACGGCTTGATGCCGAGCACGCCCACGTCGTGTTTCCTCACCGCCTCGAAGAGGCTGTCGGTCGGCAGGGCCTTCGAGTCGGCGGTGTACGGCGTCAGCACCACCTGGATCACGTCGGGGTACTTCGCGATGACCTTTCTGAGCCACGGGCGATCGTGCGAGGACAGGCCCGTGAAGCGGCACTTGCCCTGCTTGCGCGCCGTGTCGAGGGCCCGGATCATCTCGTCGACCTCTCCCTGGCTGTGCCGGCTGCTCCGCGTGTGGGGAGAGATTCGCCACAGGTCGCAGTAGTCCAGTCGCGCGTCGCGCAGGCCCTCGTCCAGCCCGCGAAGCAGCGCCTTGGCCGTGCGCCAGCCCTCGAAGCGCGGCTCCTTCTCGTACCAGGAGTAGCTGAAGTACATCTTCTCGCGCCGGCCCCTCAGCGCGCGGGCGTAGGTCATGATCTCCCCGCCGGAGCAGGCATCCACCAGGTTGATGCCGACGTCGATGCAGCGGCTGACCACGTCGTGGCGGTTCTTGTGGAACCGCTCGGCGTCGCCCGGCGCCTTCGGCGGGTCGATCGCGCCGACGTGCCCCCGGGCGTCGATGACCTCCTTGATCCGCTTCCAGTGCCCGCCGAGGCAGACCGCCGAGACCCACAGCCCCGTCTTGCCCAGCCGCCGGTACTCCATCTGCGCGTGGTAGCTGCGCGTCTTGCGGATGGCGGCGGCGTCCTGCGCGCCGCGGGCCGCGCCCACCGCCGCGGCCACGCCCGTCGCCACGACCGCGCTGTCCTTCATGAACTCCCGTCGCGTGATCTGCCTGTCCGTCATCTCCGGGCCCTCTCTCGTGCCTGTCGAACGTGCCGGCGTGCCGCGCCGCCCGCCGTGCCTTCCTGACTCCGAATCAGATCCGCCAGGGCTGCCGCATCGCGCGCGAGAGCATGTGGTTGGCGTCGTCGTCGCCGGGGAACGTCTCGGTGGCCGGGTCCCACCGCAGCCGCCGTCCCAGCCGCATCGCGATGTCGCTGATCAGGCAGATGGTGTTGGAGCGGTGGCCGGCCTCGATGGGCGCGGCCGTGCGCCGGCGCGTCCGGACGCAGTCGATGAAGTTCCTCGCGTGGTGCGGGCTTTCGTACAGGTGCACGTCGTTCGGGCCGAACCGCTCGCGAAGCAGCGACGCGGGGTGGGCCTCGAGCCAGCCCCGCCGCACGTACACCCAGCCGCGATCGCCCACGAAGCGAACGCCCTGGGGGTTTCGGCCGCTGTCGGTGAACCGCACCACCACGCCGTCAGCATACCGCAGCGTGACGTGCCACGTCACGGCCGCGTCGGACAAACCCTCGGCGGGGTACTCGCCGCGGCCTTCGATCTCGACCGGCCCGCCGTGCTCCGTGCCGAGGCCCCACTGGGCGATGTCGACGTGGTGCACGCCCCAGCCGGAGACGAACCCCGCCGTGTAGTCCGACGTGTGGTACCAGTACTGGTTCGCGACGCGCTGGGGGCTGAACGGCGCCCACGGCGCGGGGCCCAGCCAGAGGTCGTAGTCGAACCACTCGGGCAGGGGCTCGCCCGGCGGGTAGTCGCTCCGCCGGCCGCCCGGCACGGCGACGAGGACCTCCCGGAGCCTGCCCAGCCGCCCGTTGCGGGCGATCTGACAGGCCAGGCGGAAGTTGCGGTCGCTGCGCTGCTGCGTGCCGTGCTGGAAGACGCGCCCGTGTTGGCGGCAGGCGTCGCTCATGGCGCGGCCCTCGGCGACGGTCAGCGACAGGGGCTTCTCGCAGTAGATGTCCTTGCCGCTGCGCGCGGCGTGGAGGACCGGCAGGACGTGCCCGTGGTCGGGCGTGGCCACCAGGACGGCGTCGATGTCGCCGCGAGCGGTCAGCTCGCGGAAGTCGCGGATCGACGCGCAGCCCCTGTACCTCCCGCTGCGCCGCACGCGGGCATAGGTGGCCTCGACCTCCTGGCGGGCCGCCTCGCGGCGCCGGGCGTTCACGTCGCAGACGGCCACCACCTGCACGCGCCCGTCGTGCAGGAAGTTGCCCAGCACGCCGCGCCCCTGGCCGCCCAGGCCGATCGCGCCCAGCGTGATCCGCCCGCCGGCGCCCGGGCGCCCGCCTGCCCCCAGGGCCCCCGACGTCAGCGCGTACGGCGCCCCCGCGGCGGCGACGAGGCCCTTCAGGAACCCGCGGCGAGTCAGCGCGCTGGCTGGCGGCATGCGTTCTCCTTCCGGCGAGCAGCCGACTGACGGGCGATGCCGTAGGTTAAACCGCCCGCCCCCGAACCGGTTGCGTGGATCCAGCCCGCCCGCCGCGCCCGGCCTGGCCGAACACGTGCCGCCACCCCGCCGACGCGGTATACTCCCCGGGTTCAATCACGAGACGCCCGTTTCCGCAGGAGCAGCCGCCATGGCCGAGCAGCCCAATGTCCTGTTGATCTTCACCGACCAGCAGCGCGCGGATACGATCGGCGCGCTGGGCAATGCGGCCATCCGCACGCCGAACCTCGACCGCCTGACCCGCGACGGCACGGCGTTCACGAGCACCTACACGCCCGACCCGGTCTGCGTGCCGGCGCGGTGCTCCATGATGTACGGCCAGCACCCGCACCACACCGCCTGCTACGAGAACCGCTACGCCATGCCGACGGACGCGCGGCCGTCGATCGCCGACGCCCTCACGCAGGCCGGCTACCGCACGCACGCGATCGGCAAGCGGCACTTCACGCCCGACCCGCACGCGACGCGCGGCTTCCAGACGCTCCAGACGCAGGAGGAGATCGTCCGCTCGCCCGAGGTGGACGACTACCTGAAGTTCCTGCACGAGGCGGGTTTCGCCCACGTCTGCGACCCGCACGGGGTACGCGGCGAGATGTACTACGTCCCGCAGATCGCGCAGATGCCCGCCCGCCTGCACCCCACCGCGTGGGTCGGCGAGCAGACCGTGCGGTTCATCGAGGGCGCCGCGGAATCGGCCCGGCCGTGGTTCCTCTTCTCCAGCTACGTCCACCCCCACCCGCCGTTCGCGCCGCCGAACCCGTGGCACAAGCTCTACCGCGCGCCGCTGATGCCGCTGCCGAACGTCCCGGACCAGCCGGAGAGCCTCCACATCCACATCAACCGCCGCCAGAACCGCTACAAGTACCGCGACCAGGGAATCGACCGGAACCTGCTCCGCGGCCTGAAGGCCTACTACTACGCCTGCGTGTCCTTCATCGACTTCCAGGTCGGCCGGACGCTCGAGGCGCTGGCGAAGGCCGGCCAGCTCGACAACACGCTGGTCCTCTACATGTCCGACCATGGCGAGCTGCTGGGCGACTACCACTGCTTCGGCAAGCGGAGCATGCACGACGCCGCCTCGCGCGTGCCCCTGATCGCCCGCCTGCCGGGGCGCTTCGACGGCGGCTCGCCCTGCGACCGCGTCGTGAGCCTCGTGGACGTAGCCCCGACGATCCTCGCCGCGACGGGCGCGGGGTCGGGAATGCCGGCCGAACAGCTCGACGGCGTCGATCTCGCCGAGTCCCTCGCCGGCGCGACCGGCCGCCGCATGGTCTTCAGCCAGCACGAGCAGGCCGGGCGCGCCACGTACATGGCCGTCAGCGACCGGTGGAAGTACTTCTACAGCGCCGCCGACGATCGGGAGTTCCTTTTCGACCGCGTCGGCGACCCGCGGGAGACGCGTAACAAGGCGGGCCTGCACTTCTGCCAGCACGCGCGTGACGAGCTGAAGGCCGCCCTGATCGAGCACCTCCGCGCCGGCGGCGAGGCCGACGCCCTCGACGGCGACGACTTCCGCACGTACCCCACACTGGAGGTCCCCGCCGACCCCGACGCCGGCCTGCTCATCCAGGACCACCCCTGGGCCGACACGGCGATCTCGGGCTATACGGACGGGTAGGAGCGTCCGCGGGTGGCAAGACGGCCCAGGGCTAGCGACCCGGCGCGTCGCCCCGGCCCGCATTCTCTCGTCTCGGGCATCGTCCGGCCGACGTGGTATCTGGCCTGGTTCAGAACGGGCCCGCTCGGGGTAGCACTCTTCTCTTCGCCCCGAGGGGGCGGAGAGGGTTTAGCCGGGGGCGCAAGCCCCCGGTAATGCCGTGGGGAAAACCGGGCAAATGCAAGAAGACCTGCGTTTCCTAACCATACTGGTATCGGAATATTACCATCAAAGCAAGCCTGATCGCGGCCTTGGGCGCCTTGACGGAACGAGTCGGCCGCATATAATTCCATTGATCCGGTCGTTCGGGGATGGGTGGCGTGTAGGCTTGGTTTCCCGCCCCCTCGGGTTCCGTTTCGGATCGGCGGGCGGGGCGCGCGCGCCGGGGTCCTGCGCATCCGTGAGCGGACACCGCCCGTCGCAGCCGCCCAAGCGAAGGCTCCCCCGGGCGGCAACGCCCCCGGCCCGGACACGTACCAGCAGAAGAAGGCCGCCGTGAAGCGCGCTCCGTGCATCCGCGCTCCGTGAAGGAACCTACGACGGTTGGAATCGGCAAGCGTCCCTATGATTCGTGGCCTGACACAGAGCAGGCCCTGCTGCGTCTGGAGCATCTTGCGCCGTAGTACCAGCCACCTCGTGAAACGAGAGGAGGAGATGATGAAGAAGGCAACCGGGATCTCTTTGGGGACGTTACTGGTATGCCTGCTTGCGGTCTGCACGCCGCAGGCGACCGCCGCCGTGATCCGCGTCGTTGCATATAACGTGCACAACAAACCCGACAACCCGAACGATGATGCCTGGTTCGAGACGGTTTTCTCCGCGATCGAAGAGGAATCTAGGAACGGTATCGCCAAGCGCCCCGACATCGTTGCCTTGTCTGAAACCGATGCGAATGGGAGCGAGTGGGATTCGTCGATCCGCCTCGTTAACGTGCTGAACCGCATATACGGCGTCGCCACGTACGATGTTGTCACCGCTTCCCATGCTGGGGGAGACCGCACGGGTGTTGTGTACGACACGTGCACGCTGAGCCTTCTGGACTCCGAGGATGTCCCGGGAACTTGGACTCATCCGATTAAGCGCTGTCATTTCCAGCCCACCGGCTTGGCAGGCCCCGATCTGGACTTCTATGTGTACGCGGTGCACCTGAAAGCCGGCGAGTCTGGACAACGCAAGTACACACGAGGGCTCGAGGCTGCCGCCCTCCGTGCCGACGCCGACGACCTGGGCGAAGGGGCCCGCGTGCTGTTCGCAGGGGATTTTAACATCTACCGCACACTCGAGAGTTGTCCCACAAGCGAGGGGGCCTATCACGAGATGCTTGCGCTCGGTAACGCTCACTCCATCGACCTGGCCGACCTGGACGATGACGGCAACGACTTCTCTGATCCCAACCAGGACATCAAGTGGGATTGCAACGATCGCTTCATAAACTACCACACGTACGAGACCGGCTACGGCCTCGATCCCGACGAGAACGCCATGAACAGTCGGTTCGACTTCATGTTCGCCACCGACGAGCTGACGGACGGCGTCGGGCTGGACTACGTGGAGGACTCATTCCACGTCTTCGGGAACGACGGCACGCACGACTTCAACTGCCCCATCGACAGCAACAACACGATCCCCCTCCATTCCGACGTTCTGAAGGCCCTCAAGAACGCCAGCGACCATCTGCCGATCGTGGCTGACTTCGAGATCCTCACCTCCGAAGAACTACTCGGCGATGCGGACTGCGACGGGGACGTGGACGCCTTCGACTACGTGGCCCTGAAGAGGAACGTCGGCAAGACGGGCGCGGTCTGGGAAGAGGGCGACTTCAATGGCGACGGCGACGTGGACCGGGGGGATTTCGTCTGCCTCAGGGCCCATTTCGGGGACAGGGTCCCCGGCGCTTCGGGCGCGTTCATTCCCGAGCCCGGCGCGCTGGCGATGCTGGCAGTGGGCGGGCTGGTGATCGTTCGGCGCAAGCGCGGCCGGGGAAACGAACGGAAGCACGCCGTCCGGAGGACGGGCGTCTCTCGTGTGAGGGTCACTCCCCGGCCGGCGGGGCGTTGAGGTAGTCGCGGATGTTCTCCGCCTCCTGCCCTTCCCAGCCGCGGCGCTTGGCGAGGTAGTGGTTGTACTTCGCCAGGCCCCTGGGGGACATCCGGCGCTCGGTGTAGTCGCCGAAACAGGGCACGAGCAGGTCGATCCAGCAGGCGATCCTCGCCATCTCGCCGGCGGAGAGCTTCACGTCGTTGTGGCCGGCGCGGAGCATGTGGACGAGCTTGCTCTTGGCGGCCCCGGCGTGGTAGGCGGGAAGCATGCTGGGCTCCGACTGCGGGTTGATCCAGTTGCAGACGCGCCGGTCGGCCAAGGCGCGGTAAGCGTCGCTCCACTCGCCGGGCGCGCCCTTGAGGCTGAAGGCGACCTTCGTGCCCGTCCCCGCGGGCGCCGCGGCCTTGGGGGATCGACGCCCCCGTCCGCGCGGCGGGCCGCGGTGGCAGCGGACGCAGTGGCGGTCGAGGATCGGCTGGATCTCGCGGTGGAAGCTGAAGCCGCGCGGCGGGTCGGAGAAGGGCTCCAGCGCCGCCGGCGGGCGCCGCATCGCGATCGTCGCGCCCCGGACGGGCGGGGCGGTGTTCTTGTCCTCGTGGCAACCGACGCAACTGACGGACTCGCCCGGCTGGAGGGTCAGCCAGCTCCGCATGGTCTGGGCGGCATGGCCGTTGGCGTCCAGGGCCTGGAAGTACAGCGGCGTCAGCGCCGGCACGGTGAAGCAGGCCGAGCCGTCGGCGTGGACCCTCGTCGTGCCGAGGACCACCTTCACGTCCCACGTGCCGCGTTCGGAGACGGGCGTGCTGATCAGCGCCCCGCCGGCCGGGCCGTGGTTGCGGTTGTCGTCGATCCCCGCCGCCCGGAACTCCAGCGCGACGACGCGGAGCCGGCGGATCGTTCCGCGCGGCACGCCCGCCAGTCCGCCGCCGACGTGGACGTCCTGCATGTAGACCGTGCCGGTCTTGCGGCGGTAGTTGACGACGTTCGGCCGCCGATGGGGGACCGGCCGCGGGGCCAGTGGGATCGGCTGGTTGCAGGAGATCTTCTCGTCGGCCACCAGCAGCTCGCGCCGTCCGTCGGCGAACACCAGGTACACGGCGAAGCGGCGTCTGGGTCGCCTGCCCGAGTTTCGCGACGCCGGCAGCATCGTCACCAGGAACGCCTCTTCGGAGCCGCGCCCGCTGGCCGGGTCGATCAGCGGGTAGGGGTACTGGAACTGGTCGCCGCTCTGCCCGTAGGCGTCGATGCGGACGGCCTTCGTCTCGCGCACCGGGGCGATGAGCCGGGCGCCCTGGTTCTCCTGGCGCCCGCGCTGGGGATCGAGCAGGCCCAGCCAGCCCTTCTGGCGCGAATGGTGCCCGCTGAAGACGGCCACGTACTTCCCCGTGCCGGGAATCATTCGCGCGTGGAGGATCGTCGTGGGGAACCAGGAGTTGTTGCCGTACAGCTCGGTCTGGGCCGTGCCGTCGGGGTTCATCTGGAAGAGCCCCTGGGGGTAGATCTGCCCGCGGTCGTTGTAGTCCCAGCGCGTGTAGATGACCCGCCCGTCGGGCGTGACGGTGGGGAAGTTGGTGTGGACCTGGTCGACGCTGAGGCGGCGCAGGAACCGCCCGCGGGCGTCGCAGGTGTAGAGGTTGCTGACCTCGGTCCACCAGCAGTCGACGGTCTGCACGCAGCGCGTGGAGTTGAAGACGATCTCCCCGTTGGGCAGGTAGGCGCCCTCGTAATCGGCGAAGCCCAGCCCGGACGTGAGCCGGCGAACCGCCCCGGCGCGAACGTCCGCCCCGTCGGCCTGAACGTCCATCTCGTAGAGGTGGTAGTCGTCCTGGCGGTCGGACTTCTTCCACGCGAAGAGGATGCGCCTGCCGTCGCAGGACACGTCGGGGTCGCGGACGACGCCCTTCGGGTCGTCGATCAGCGTGTGCACCTTGCCGTACAGGGCGCCTTCGCCCATCGCGAGCACGCACAGGCTGGTGCCCGGCCGGAAGTGACGCTCCGCCTGCGCGTCGGACTGGCCCTCGGTGTAGGCGTAGTGCGAGCCCCCCATGTCGTAGTGTTTCGTAAAGACGATCCGGCGGATCTGGGGGAGGTACGGCCGAAGGCGTGCGGCGCGTCGGGCCTGGCAGGCCCGGCGGTGCAGGGCCGCCCAGCGGGCATCCTCGGGCGGCACCGGCGCGGCGCGGAGCCGGGCGTACTCGGCGCGCAGGTTTGCGGCGGCCGGCGACCCCGCCGCCGCCAGCTCGTCGATGGGCTTCCGCACCGCCTCGACGCGGAGCCGCCCGCCGGCGTAGAGCCCGTCCTGCCCGGCCCAGTCGGCCTCGACGGCCCGGCGCAGCGGCTCGCGCGGGCGGACGGTGCGCGGCTGCGCGGCGCCGGCCAGCGCGGCCAGGAAGACCTGCCCGGCGGCTGCCAGTGGGATCGAGAGCCTGAGCGTTTGCTGCATGAGGTACTCGTCGTTGCGGCGCCGGCCTGTCGAGGGCGCCCTGGCCGTGGGGAATTCCGGCGACAAAAAGTCGCATCAATTGTAACGATTTTCGTGCGAATCCGTTCCGCCATCCGGTAGAATCACAACGCGCTCGGGGCCCGGCACGATGAGGTGACGGGCTTGACAGAACCGGGCGATCATTGTCCGCTCGCGCGAAACATGTCGGACTTGGAAAAGGAGAAGCTCCAGGCGTCGGCCGGCGCGCCGTGTCTTCTCCATTGACACTGCCAGCGATCGGGAATAGACCCATGCCCAAGATGTCGCAGAAGTGCGAGTACGGTCTGCGGACACTCCTTGAACTGACTCGGCGCCAAGGGCAGGGACCGGTCTCCGTCAGCGAGATCGCCGCCGCCCAGGCGATCCCCCAGCGGTTCCTGGAGCTCATCGTCAAGGAGCTGCGCGAGGCCGGCGTCCTCCAATCGTACCGCGGGGCGCGGGGCGGCTACACGCTGTCGGCCGATCCCAAGCACCTGACGATCGGCCAGATCATTCACCTGCTCGACGGGCAGGTGAGCCCGATGGACTGCATGGCCTGCGGCGGGGAGCGGTACTGCGCGCTCCAGGGCGACTGCGTCCTCGAGCAGATCTGGAACGAGGCCGCCGCCCTCCTCGACGGGCTGTACGAGTCCGTCACCTTCGAGGAGCTCGCCCGTCGGCCATCCGGCGGGGCCAAGTCCTGAGCCGCCGGGCGTCCGCGGCCACGACCCCCGCGCGTGCGGGAGCCGGGGTGTCCGGCCGGCAAGACACCACCGCCGTGTCCGTGGAGGGATCCCTCGCAGGGAAAGCCGCCGGGGCCCGTTCCGCGCCGGCCTGAAACCGGGAGCCATTCTCCATGAAGGTCTCGCCGCTGCTCGGGGCCGTTCTGGGCGCTGCCGCAGCCGCCCTGGCCGCTTCACCCGCCGCGGGGGCCGCGCCGCCGGCGGAGCTGGGCCGCTTCGAGATCGCCGAGCCGCTCGGCAGGGATTGGTCCGGCGAATGGGTCACGGCGGAGGCGAGCATCGACACGGGCAGCCGGGACGTGCCCGCCGGCCGGCTTCGCGTGGTGACGACCGTCCGGCCGCGGGGCCGCAAGGGCCGCGCCGAGGACACGCCCGCGCGGACGATGGTCCTGCCCGCCCAGTTCTACGACGCCGACGGGGAGAAGCTGCTGGCCGAGACGCACGCCGCCGGGGGGCGGATGCGGCTCAAGGTGCTCTTCGCGGCCGTGCTTCAGAAGAACGCGACGCAGGTCTTCCGCATCGTCGACGGCGGCGAGCAGCCCCGACCGTGGCGGCCGGTGCGGATCCGAACAGACGGCCCGAGGACGACCGTCACCAACGGCGTGTACGAGCTGGAGTTCGACGGGTCCGCTCCCCGACCGATCCATGCCGTCCGAGCCGGCGGCGCCCGCGGGACGATGGGCGTGTTCTCCTGGCCGGAGGGCGTGCGGTGCACGGGCGTGACGGACCGCTGGGTGGAGCGAGGCCCCGCGCGGGCGGTCCTGGAGCGCGAGTTCGCCTTCGCGGGTCCGGCCCCGTCGCCGGCGCACCGCGCGTGGATCGCCCCGCGGAAGGGCCTGCACTACGTCGTCCGCTTCGACGTCCGCGCCGAGGACCCCTGGATCGACATCACCGACGACTACTGCCTGGGCAAGGGCACGTCGCTCCGGCTGGACCTGGCCGCGCTGAAGGCCGACGTCGTCCACCACCCGCATACGTACAACGCGCGGACGTTCCGGCCGGACGGGAAGGCGGAGGACACCACGCTCCAGCCGCCGCAGCACCCCATCGCCACGCTGGGTCCGATCTGGCGCGACATCTGGTTCGGCGGCGGGCCCGTGGCGTTCGTCTTCCGGACCGGCGCGGACCACGGGATCGGCTTCGCCGCCGTGCGCGGCAGCGAGTGGCGGTCGCCGGAGGATGTCGCGCTGGAATCGCAGAACCTCTCGGTCCACGGCGACCGCAAGCGCCCGGGCCGGGTGTGGGTGAAGATCCCGACGGACGCCGGTCGGGGGCGTCGCTGGGCGATCGTCCTCGGCCCGCCGGAGCTGCGCAAGCGGATGGAGCCCCTCGTCCGCGCCCGCGCGGACGTGCCGCTCCAGACGGTCCTGGACGACTGGATCGTGCGGTGGGACTCGAAGCACCCCGACCACAGGTTCTCCCTGGCGTGGCAGTGGTTCGGCGCGTTCAACCGCCACATCCTGAACCCGACGACCTTCCCCCGCCGCGTGCGGAGCCACCTCGCCGGGCTGGTCCGCAAGGGCGCGAAGGTGCGCAGTGGCGACCTGGCGATGCTGGCGTACGTGTTCAGCGACCCGAACTACTGGCCGGGCCCGCGCTACCGCTGGCGGATCGGCAATCCGAACTTCAACACCGACATGTACAACGTCGTGCTCCAGATCGGGCTGGTCATGCCCGACCATCCCCACGCGAAGCGCTGGGTGCGGCACGGCGTGCGCGAGCTGAAGACCAACGTCGACCGCGACAGCTTCCCCGGCGGCGCGTGGGCCGAAAGCCTCAGCTACAGCGGCTTCTTCTTCCACATCGTCGACTACGCCCGCATGCTCTGCCAGGCCGGGGCCGCCTCGCCCTTCCGCGACTGGCCGCGCCTCAAGGAGGTGCTGACCTACCTGGCCTGCATGCACACGCCGACCGACCCGCGCTACGGCAGCCGGCAGAAGGCGCCCATCGGCGACACGAGCCCCGGCAACTACGTCAAGCGGCTGAACGCCGCCGCGGAGAACTACCGCGGCATCGACGACGACTTCGCCCGGCGGCTCGCCCGGTTCCCCAAGGGCGGCCCGGGCGCGCTGGACATCTCCAGCCGCGCGTTCCCCGGCTTCGGCGCGATGCTCCGCGGCAACGCCTACGACGACCGGCACGAGTCCTTCGTGACCGTCAAGGCCGGGCCCGCGCGAAACCACTACCAGGGCGACGAGCTGTCGTTCTTCTTCGCGAGCCTCGCAACGCCGCTGGCGATCGACTACGCCTGCCACTACTCGCCGCGGCCGTGGAGCGCGGCCATGCACAACCGGCCGAACATGGCGGACGCCCGGCCGGTGGCGGTCGCGTGCCCCCGGGCGTTCCGCGCGTCGCCCGCCGCGGACGCGTTCGTCGCCGACGAGCGGACGCGCCGCATCAACCACGTGCCGATGGCGCCGCACCACGCCACGAAGCCCGGGTGGGAGTACCCCTGGGGCGAGCTGCCCGCCGACAAGCCGTGGCGGCTGCGGCGCTGGGCGATGCTCGTCAAGCACGACCCGAAGCGCAGCCGCATCGCCGACTACCTCGTGATCCGCGACGAGATCGCCTCGCCGCAGACGCCCTGGTGGAACCTGCACGTCCTGGGGCGCGAGATCGTCCGCGAGGGCGCGCGCGTGTCCTTCCCGGGCCAGCTCGACGTGGACCTCGACGCGCATTTCCTCGCGCCGCGGATCGAGCGCGTCGAGAAGCGCCGCTGGGGCTGGGGCGGCTCGATGAGCGACCGGCGCGGCAAGAAGGGCGGCGAGTACGAGGCGGCCTGCTTCGGACGATGGGTCCCGAAGGACTTCCAGCGCGGCACGTGGAGCGGCGGCGAGATGGCCACCTGGCTGCGCGTCGCCGGCCGGGCCGGACGATCCGACTGGCTGGTCCTCCTCGTGCCGCATCGCCGGGGCGCCGAGGCGCCGAGGGTGGAGAAGCTCTCGCCGACCAGCGCCCGGATCACGCTGGGCAAGGAGGCGGAGGTCGTCCACCTGGGCACGGACGGCAAGCACCAGGCGGCCGTCGAGCGCGGCGGGCGACTCACCGTCCTCCTGAAGGCCGGCGAGGTCAAGCCGCCGTCGGCATTGCCCTTCCCGCCCGCGTCGCCGAACATGGACCGCGGCGCCCTGTAGCCGACGGGACGCCCGCGGAGAGGCCGGGACATGATCCAGCCGGAGAGGATCCAGGCCCTGAACGACGAGCCCGTGCGGGGCGGGCGGTACGTGCTGTACTGGATGCAGGCCTCGCAGCGGGCCGACGGCAACCACGCGCTGGCCTGCGCGGTCCGGCGGGCGAACGAGCTTTGCCAGCCGGTGGTGGCGGTCTTCGGCCTGACGGACGACTACCCGGAGGCGAACGAGCGGCACTACGCGTTCCTGCTGGAGGGCCTCGCCGAGACGCAGGCCGCCCTGGCGCAGCGCGGCATCCGGCTCGTCGTCCGGCGCGGCTCGCCGGAGGCGGTGGCGCTGGAGATGGCGCGGGACGCGTCGCTGCTCGTCGCCGACGGCGGCTACCTGCGCCACCAGCGCGAGTGGCGCGACGTCGTCGGCCGCCGCGCGCCCTGCCGGGCCGTCCAGGTCGAGAGCGACGTCCTCGTGCCCGTCGAGGTCGCCAGCGGCAAGGAGGAATACGCCGCCCGCACGATCCGCCCGAAGCTGCACCGCCAGTGGGACCGCTACCTCGTACCGCTGCGAGCCGTGCCGGTGAAGAAGGACTCGCTCGGCCTGCGGTTCGACTCCCTGGACCTCGGCGACGCCGACGCGGTGCTGGCGTCGATGGACGTCGATCGCAGCGTCGGCCGCGTGCGCCGCTACGTCGGCGGTGCGGGGCAGGCCCGGAAGCTCCTTCGGAGGTTCCTGTCGGCGAAGCTGAAGGACTACGCGGCGCTGCGGAACGACCCCAGCCTGGATATCCAGTCGCACATGAGCCCGTACCTGCACTTCGGGCAGATCTCGCCGCTGGAGATCGCCCTGGCCGTGCCCCGCTCGCGGGCCGGCGAGAAGAGCAAGGAGGCGTACCTGGAGGAGCTGCTGGTCCGCCGCGAGCTGGCCGTCAACTTCGTCTTCTACAACCCCCGCTACGACGAGTACGCCGCCGTCCCGCACTGGGCCCGCACGACGCTCAAGGCCCACGCCGGCGACCGGCGCGAGCACGTCTACACGCCCGAGCAGCTCGCTTCCTCGCGGACGCACGATCCGTACTTCAACGCCGCCATGGCGGAGATGCGCCTCGCCGGCAAGATGCACAATTACATGCGGATGTACTGGGGCAAGAAGATCATCGAGTGGACCCGCTCGCCGCGGCGGGCCTTCCGCACCATGCTCGCGCTGAACAACCGCTACTTCCTCGACGGGCGCGACCCGGCCAGCTACACGAACGTCGCCTGGTGCTTCGGCAAGCACGACCGCCCGTGGACGCGGCGGCCCGTCTTCGGGACCGTCCGCTACATGAACGCCGCCGGGCTGAAGCGGAAGTTCCGCATCGACGACTACGTCCGCTGGACGGAGGGGCTGGCCCGCGACGGCGGGGCGAGCTGAGCTGCGCGGCCCGCGGACGGGCGCGGCCGGCCCTCGTTGAGCGGGGTCGGCGGAGAGAAAAGCGGAAACGATGCAGCAAAACGCCGGGCGAGCGTCACACTCTTCAGGAAGGCCGGACCCAGGCCGGGACCCCGGGTGCCTTGCATGGGCGTATCGGAACGGAAGTTGTCGGCGGGCGGCCGCCGCGTGGACCACGATGCGCTTCGCCGATTGGCGGAGACGTACGCGCCCGCGCTGCTGGTCTACTGCTGCCGGAAGCTCCGGGACGTTCACCTGGCCGAGGACGCCGTGCAGGAGGCGTTCTGCCGCGCCGTGCGGCTGGCCCCGAGCCGGCGGGTCGACCACCTGCCGGGCTGGCTGTTCGGCGTCGCGCGGCGCTGCTGCCAGGAGATCGCACGCAAGCGGCGGCGCCGGGCGGCCATGCCGGCGCACCTGAAGGGCCTGTCCGCCGAACGGGACATGCCGCGGACCGACGCCGCCGAACGGGCCGAACGCCTGCACCGGGCCCTCGAGCGCCTCGGCGACGCCGAGCGGAGCCTGATCTACATGAAGCACACCCGGGGCCTGAAGTGCCGCGAGATCGCCGAGGCGACGGGCATGCCTCTCGGCACGGTCACGGCCGCACTGTCCCGGGCCTACGCCAGGCTGCGACGCGCCTGGCAGGAGCAGGAAGCCTGACCGTGAACTGCCGCGAGATCCGAGACCACCTGGAGCTGTACCTTCAGCGGGACCTGCCCGACGAGCAGATGCGCGCCGTCGAGGCGCACCTGGGCTCGTGCGCCGCCTGCCGCGAGGAGCTGGAGGCCGCCCGGGCGCTGCTGGAGGCGCTGGACGGGCACCTGGCCTGGTCGCCCGCGCCGGACGTGGCCGATCGCGTCGTCGACGGCGTGTTGCGGCGGCGCACGGCGGCTCGCTTGGCATGGGTCGGGGCGGCCGCAGCCGCCGTCGCGGCGGGCGTGATCGCCGGCTTCGTGCTCTGGCCGACCGGCCGTACGCACGTTCCCGTCGCCGTGGACGTCCTCGCCGGGCGCGTCCGGCCCGTGGGGCAGGCCACGTTCGAGCGGATCGGTCCGCGCCGGATCCGCCTGCGGGCCGGCGAACTGTACGTTGCCGTCGATCCACGCGCCGGGGGCTTCGCCATCGAGACCCCCGCCGCCACAGCCACCGCGCTGGGCACGCGGTTCTACGTCCGAGCACGCCAGACGAAAGGAGAAGGCGAGATGAACGCGAGACACCTCACGACCGTGCTGGTGGTGGCGGGGGCGGTGCAGTTGGCCAACCCGTGGGGCTCGGCGACGGGCTCGGCGGGGGAGGCGCTGGCGGCCGCGCAGGGCTCGGCGCCGAAGAAGCACGCGGCCGACCTGGCGGCGCGCTTCGCGCAGTACCACGAGCCGGTGCGCGCGGGCGCCAAGCCCGCCGTGCCCGCCTACCGGCTGCCGCTGGACCTGAAGCGCATCGCGAACTTCGCGGACGCGGCGGGGAAGCTCGGCCTCAACGCCGACGAGCCGCTGCTGCGGAAGAACGGCTTCGTCGTGATGGCTCTGCCGCGGTGGATCTGGAAGCGCGACGACATCGTCCAGCCGTACAAGGACCTCAAGGTCAAGGGCGTGCCCGTCTTCGTGACGGCCGACACGCTCCTGCACCTCTACCACGTCCAGTTCGACGAGACGCTCAAGGACGTCGAGGAGCGCGAGTTCTTTGACGACGTGCTGTCGCTCAGCCAGCTCCTGGCCGCCGAGGGCGCGGAGCAGTGCGCCTCGGCAACCGGCGAGCAGAAGGATGCGGCCCGGCTGCTTCAGGCGTACGCGACCGTCGGCACGGCGCTGCTGGAAGGCCTGGGCGACGCCGAGCTGCGCAAGGAGGCCGAGGCGATCCGGAAGACGGTCTCGGCCTGGGAGATCGGCCAGTCGGCGACCCGCGCCCAGCGGCAGTACCTCACACAGCGCCGCGGGAAGATCGAGCAGATCCTCGACGGCAGGGAGCTGTCCCTCTACCCGTGGCCGAAGGGCGTGGCCCAGTTGAGGGAGCACCTGGCGGCGTTCATCAAGCGGCGGGAAGCCGCGGCCGCGTCGATCCCCAAGGCCATCGCCGCCGACGTGCGGGCCGAGCTGGCCCTGATCGGTGCCCACGAGGGCTTCGAGGCAAGCCCGCTGTTCGGCTACAAGGAGGACTACTCGCAGTACGTGCCGCGCGGGCATTACACGCGCAGCGCGAAGCTGCGGAAGTACTTCCTGGCCATGATGTGGTACGGGCGGATGACGTTCCTCCTGCGGGGCGGCGAGCCGTACGGGCCCGGCGACGAGCCGTTCCTCATCTCCGAGCAGGACGCCCGCAAGCAGACGCTCGCCGCGGCCATGCTCACCCGCGCCCTCAACGAGGAGAAGCTGCCCGGCGGGCGCAGCGCGCGCGACGTGTGGGAGCGGATCTACACCGTCACGGCGTTCTACGTGGGTCTGGCCGACGACTTGGGCGCGGGGGAGTACGACGCCGCCTTCCGGAACGTCTTCGGCGCCCGGATCGATCCGGCGACGCTGGCCGGGAAGGAGTCCCTGCGCCGCTTCCAGGTGGAGCTGGCGAAGTTCAGCCCGCCGGCGATTTACGGCGGCACGGGCGCCCAGCGGGTCGACAGCGGCGCCGCCGACCCCGACGCGCTGCTGCGGGCGCTGCACAAGGCCACGGGGCTGCGCCTCATGGGCCGGCGCTTCGTACCGGATTCCTACATCACCGGGCAACTCGTCTACCCGACGGTCGGCAAGCCCAACGGCCAGGCGGACATGTTCACGGCCTCGCCGAGCCCGGCGGGGCCGGTCCGCGGCTTCGCCCGCGGGCTGGACGTGATGGCCGTCCTCGGCTCGCCGCGCGCCCGCCGGATCCTCACGGAGCTTCGCGACGACGACTTCGGGCGCAACGCCGCCGGCGGGAACCTGCGCTACGACGTGGTCTTCGGCGGCCTCAAGGCCGAGTTCGACGAGCTGTCGGAGAGCGACTGGTGGCGCAACGCCTACTGGGCCTGGCTGCACTCGCTCAAGCCCCTGACGGCCGAGTTCGGCGCCGGCTACCCGACGTTCATGACCACGCCGGCGTGGCGGGACAAGTCGCTGACGACGGCGCTGGCGTCGTGGTCGCAGCTTCGCCACGACACGATCCTGTACGCCAAGCAGAGCTACGGCATGGGCGCCGGCGGGATGCCGCCGAAGCCCAAGCCCGTCGAGGGTTACGTCGAGCCGGCGTGCGAGTTCTACGCCCGCCTGCTCGCCCTGACGCGCATGACGCGCAAGGGGCTGGCGGACATGAAGGTGGCCGCGAAGCCCGCCGTCGAGCGGCTGGCGGCGCTGGAGGGCCTCCTCGAGCGCCTGCTGGACATCTCGCGGAAGGAGCTGGCCCACCGGGAGCTGACGAAGGACGACTACGACTTCATCCGCAGCTTCGGCGAGAAGCTCAAGTACGTTCAGGTGCCCTCAGCCGGGCCTGCCGACTGGCGCCGGCGCGAGCAGCTCAACGAGGCCATGAGAACCAGCCTCATCGCCGACGTCCACACGGACCAGAACAGCAAGAAGGTGCTGGAAGAGGCAACCGGCTACGTCGACCTGATCGTCGTGTGCTACCTCCAGCCGGACGGGCGGCTCGTCGTCGGCGCCGGGCCGGTGCTGAGCTACTACGAGTTCAAGCAGCCGATGAGCGACCGCCTGACGGATGAGAAGTGGCGGGCCATGCTCAAGTCCGGCACGCCCCCCCACCGTCCGGAGTGGGTCAAGAGCTACCTCAGGGAGTGACGGTCACCCGCACTGGGCGCGAGGCGATGCGGCCGAACCAGACGCTGCCGAAGTGACAGACCTGCCCGTCGCGCAAGTACCAGTCGTGGTTGTTCTCGTACCGCAGCGTGACTTCGTACGTTCGCCCGGGCTGGAGGAAGTCCGCGTGGTGCTTCCATAGCGCCCTGTCGAGCACGAAGCTCATTGGCAGCCGCTCGCCCGGGTTGAGGCGGACGTACACGCTCTCGCGGCGGTACCAGGGCGGATAGCCGTCGGGATGGGCCCTTCGCGGCCCGGGCTGCGGCAGATGCAGCGTCTGCCCGGTTGCCGTGTTCCGGATTCTCAGGGCCCCCACCGACAGCGCGTGGGCGGCATGGTTCCTCGCCACGGTGAGATACTGGTTCTTCGTCGTGTTCCGTACCGTGCAGTCGAAGGTCAGCTTCTCACCTGGGGCGATTTGTCTCTTGTCGCACTTCAGCGCGCAGGCCAGGCCGGCCAGCTCGGGGCCCTCGGTGAACTCGATGGCCATCGTCCGGCCGCTCAGTTCCGCGGCGAAGCGGTGCCCGTCGTCCTTCCCCCAGGCGCGCGGGTCCACGGAATACCAGACCGTGACGTGGTACCGTCCCGGCGGCATGAACGGCCACATCCGCCGGAAGGGAACGTCGACGGTGAGCGACTCGCCCGGGGCGAGCGTCACGTAGTCCTCCGGCCGGGGCATCAGCACGGCCGAGCCCCGGGCCGCCTCGGCCCGGACGGGCGGCAGGAGCTTGAGGAGCCGCCCGCTCGACGAGACGAGCTCCGACCGCCAGGACTCCTCCCACACCAGCAGGCGGAGGCGGTCTTTGCCGAGGTTCCTGAGCGTGGCCTCGATCTCGGGCGCCCGGCCGAGCTGAACGCTCGCGGGACCGGACGTCTCCATCGAGAGGATGTCCGCGAGCTTGTCGGCATACGGCCCGGGCCTGCACACGCGCCGGCCCGCGCGGATCAGCTTGTCCTCGTAATCGAACAGGCGCTTCCGCAGCTTGACCTCGGCCGGTGTGGACGGAGCCCACGGGCCGCGCATGTTCGACAGGCGAACGATCTGCTGGAGCGTCTCCTTCGGCAGTTGCTTCTGCGCGCCGTTGCCGGGCGTGACCTGCTCCGTCTCGCCACAGCCGATGGCGAAAAGCAGGACACCGCGGATCACGCACCGAATCACTCTCACGTTGCTTTCCCTTCGAAGACATCCATTCTGACGCCTTAACACAACGAGTGTTCCGTTGGGCATGGGCGGTGCAATCACGGCGATTGATGCAGTCGCCTCCGTAGGCGATCATCGAGTCTATGTCCCCTCGGATACTCAGTCGCATCCGTCGGCCGGTTCTTGGGCAACAGTACATAGTGACCATTCATGCCGACGACGAAATGAATGCGGACGATCTCACTGTCCAGGATCTGGAGAGGATCGTGTTGACCGGGGAGATCGTCGAGCGACAGCGCGACGCGAGCACATCGGAATACAAGTATACAATCCGCGGGCGCGACCTGGAGGGCTCGGCTGCGGAGGTGATCGCCAGGATATCGACCACGGGCAAGGTCGTGTTCATTGCGGTCTACTCATTTTGAGGTGGGTCCCATGATCTGTGATTCGTGCGGGAAGAAGGGCGCGAAGGTAAAGCACCTCTCCCGCAGCTACGGCAAGGGCGATAAGGTCTTGGTCATCGAGAATGTCCCAGTGGTTGTCTGTCGCCACTGCGGCGAAAGCTACATGACGGCAAAGACGCTGCACGAGATAGAGCGGCTGAAGCTCCACCGAAAGCACGTAAAGGCCAAGCGATTCGCACCTGTCATCAGCTACGTGTGACCCCGGGGCCGGGCAAAGCACTACCCCCCGCTTGGCGGCGCACCGCGGCCCAGGCCTGCCCGGACAGCGAGGCGTACGTGAGGGCTCCCCTTCGATAGCAAGCTCGCGGCCTACACCTCCCAGCCCTTGCGGTACTCGCGCCGGATGATGTGGCTGACCTCGGGGGCGCCTCGGGCCTGGAGGTGGACGGAGTCCCACTCGACGGTCTTGCCGGCGGCGACGGCGAGGTTGCCGAGCAGGACGGCCTCGGCGAGGGGCCCGCCGTAGTCGGTGAAGTTGCTCGAGGCCTTCGCCTCGCCGCGGACGGCCAGCAGCCATTCCTTCTTGTGGTCGCCCGGCCGTGGGAGGAAGGGCTCGGGGCCCTTGAAGCCCTTCATCTTGGACTCCGGCAGCAGGCGGACGCCGTCGGTGTTGTAGACGAGCATGGGCCCCTTGTCGCCGATGAACATGGAGCCGTTGTTCGGGAACTTGCGGTTCTTGGGGAACTCCGGCGGGGGCGTGGGCAGCTTGCCGCCGTCGTACCACTTGACGGTCACGGGGGGCAGCTTGCCTCGCGCCGGGAACTTCAGCGTCACGATGGACCAGTTCGGGTAGGTCTCCTTGCTGCGGCCCTCGTGTTCGGCGGAGATGACGATCGGATGCTTGTCGCTGACCTTCAGGCCCTCGCCGAGGTCCAGCGCCCAGAAGGCCAGGTCGAAGAAGTGGCACCCCATGTCGCCCAGCGCGCCCGTGCCGAAGTCCCACCAGCCGCGCCAGGCGAACGGGTGGAGGTGCCTGTGGTAGTCGCGGTACGGCGCCGGGCCGATCCACAGGTCCCACTCCAGGTTCTTGGGCACCGCCTGCGCGGGCGGGCGCTTGGCGATGCCCTGCGGCCAGATCGGGCGGTTCGTGAAGATGTGCACCTCCCTGACGGTGCCGATCACGCCGCTCTTGATCCACTCGACGCCCTTTCGCAGGCCCGCGCGAGCGTGGCCCTCGTGGTCGTGCTGCGTGACGACCTTGTGCTCCTTGGCCAGGCGCCCCAGCTCGCGGGCCTCCCAGATCGAGTGCGTCAGCGGCTTCTCCGTGCTGACGGCGATGCCCAGCTTGATCGCCATCGCCGAGGCCGGGTAATGCGTGTGGTCCGGCGTCGAGACCATCACGGCGTCGATCCCCTTCTGCATCTCGGTGAGCATCTTGCGGAAGTCGACGAACGTCCTGGCCTTGGGGTGGCCCCCGTGGGCGCTTCCGAGCCGCTTGCGGTCCACGTCGCACAGGCCGACCACGTTGGCCAGGGGCGTCCCCTGGGCCGTCTTGAGCCGCGAGATGTGCCCGAGGTTGCCGCCCCCCATGCCGCCCGAGCCGATGAACGCGACGTTGACCCGCTCGTTGGCCTCGTAGGTGCGCGCGGCGTGGGCCGGTGCGATGGTCACGGCCGCCCCGGCGGCGGCGGTGGTACGGAGGAACGCCCGACGTGTCATGCGATGGGACATACTCGACTCTCCTTCGGCACCCTGCGGCGGATGTGCGACGGCGGCTCGCCGTGAGCCGCCCGTCCCTTGAACGCCCTCGCCCGGAACGGGGTTCTGTTCTACTCGGTCACCTGGCGTTCGGCCCGGGCGAGCCAGTCGGCCTGGAGCTCGATGCCCCAGCCGGGCCCCGGGGGGATCTCGACGACGCCGTCGCGGACCTCGAGGTGCGGTCGGTAGGGCGCCTGGGCCCAATCGTTCGGCTCGATGGTGAACTCGACGTACGGCCCGGCGTTGGGGACCGCCGCGAGCAGGTGCAGCGTGAAGAGCGTCACGAGGGCGAGGTTCGCCGAGTGCGGCACGCAGACCATGCCCGCCTCGGCGGCCATCTTCGCCACCGCCGCGGCGCGCGAGATCCCGCCGATGTACAGGATGTCCGGCTGGGCGATGTCCACGGCGCGCATCGCGATCATCCGCCGCCAGGAAGGCAGCAGGCAGTCCTGCTCCCCGCCGGCGACGGGCACGTCGAGCGCGGCGGCGACCTCGGCGGTCCACTCGTACTCCCAGTAGGGACAGGGCTCCTCGAAGTGGCAGACGGCGTGGTCCTCGAGCAGGCGGCCGACCTCGATGGCCTTGGCCGGCGTGTAGCAGCTATTGCCGTCGACCAGCAGCTTGACGTCGTCGCCGACGGCCCGGCGGACGGTCGGCACGAGCTCGTCGGTGCGCCCGGGCCACGCGTCCCGGTCGTGCCCGCAGACGCTGCCGATGCGGATCTTGAACGCGCCGAAGCCCTTCTCGTCGCGGAGGCGGACGAGGCGTTCGGCCTCGTCGGCGGGCTGGATGTCCCGCCGCATGCTCGAGCCGTACGCGGCGATGGGACGGCGCTGCCCGCCGAGCAGCTCGCAGACGCTCCTGCCCTCGGCCTTGCCGCGCAGGTCCCACAGGGCCGTCTCCAGGCCGCCCAGCGCCCGCCGGACGTACGAGCCGGGGAACTTGTACGTCGCTTCGAGGATGTGGCGGCAGAGAGCCTCGATGTCCGTCGCGTTCCGGCCGAGGGCCGCCGGGGCGACCTGGCGATGGAACACCGTCGCGGAGATGTCGGCGTTGTACGTGGAGAGCTGCCCCCAGCCCTCGTGCCCGTCGTCGGTCTCCGCGCGGACGAAGCTGATCTGCCGCTGCGTGTACGTCTCGAGTCGCTTGATCTTCATGTCCGCTCCTGCGTGGATCGCGGCTCTCCGGAACCATCATCCTTCCCAGAACACCCCGTGTCACGCGGCGTTTGAGGGTTGGATGGACGACACGTCCGGAAGGAGCACGCGATGAAGACGCTCTGCCGATGGTCCCTGATCGTCGCGCTGGCCGCGACTTCCCACGCCGCGGAGACGCCGGCACCGTCGCGGCGCGCCCGGTGGGCCATGCCGCCGAAGTGCACGCCGTTCGCCCCGCCGGGGATCAAGGACCTGAAGGAGGAGCTGCGGCGGACGGGCTACCGGCTGGCCATCGCGATCCATCCCAAGCCCGCCGACCCCAAGGCCAAGAACCCCCCGCGCGACCTGTACCTCGTTCGCGCCGACGGCACGGGCCTGAAGCAGTTCACCCAGACGCCCGACAAGGACGAGCGCGTCCCGCGGACCTCGCCCGACGGGCGCTGGTTCACCTACAACAGCGGGGACTACCTCGTGGACGTCCGCACGCTCAAGATACGCAAGCACTGGGGCGGCTACGTCTGGGCACCCGACAGCCGGCGCACCGTCCAGTGCGGGAAGCGCGGCCTCGTCTACACCGACATCGAGACGAACAAGAACAGCCCGCCCATCCCCGTCAAGCGCCGCGTGAGCATCGCGGACATGGCGATCGACGGCAAGTGGGTCATCTTCGAGATCCGCAACTACCTCGGCTGCAAGTACACGATCGACTTCATGTCGTCGGCCGGCGGCGAGATCCGCAAGATGCCGAACCACCCGGCCGGCAAGGGCGAGTGCCACCCCGGCTTCAGCCCCGACGCCAGGTGGATGTGCTGGAACTCCGGCGGGTCGCTGTCCGTCCGCAGGTTCGACGCGTCCCTGCCCGACGGCACGGACGGCAAGATCCACACGCTGCCGAAGACGCTCCTGGGCCAGGACCCCTGCGGGCGCTGGTCGCACTGCGGGCGGTACATCGCCTACGTGAAGATCCCTCACGGCGGGTCGTGGCGCGTGCACAGCCCGATCTGCATCGTCCGGATCGCCGACGCCGCGACGATCACGATCAGCCCGCCCGGCTGGGTCGGCCACCACTGGGACTACGACTGGCTGCCGCCGGAGGAGGAGTAGCTATCCGGCGTCGGCGACCAGCTTCCAGCACCATGGCAGGAAACCGGGCCGGTCTCATGATCTCGCTCCGCGTCAACATGGTCTTCGCCGCACTGTGCGTCGTGGCGCTGGCGGTGCCGGGCTGCCGGAAGCGCGGCTCGGCCGGAGCGCCGAGCCCGCCCGCGGTCATGACGACGAAGAGCGGCGTGCAGATGGTCCTCGTCCCGGGCGGCTCCTTCGTCATGGGCAGCGACCGCACCGACGAGGTCGACGAGCCGGCCCACACCGTCCATGTGGTCGCGTTCTACATCGACCGGTACGAGGTCACCCAGGCGCACTACGCGAAGCTGACCGGCAAGAACCCCTCGCTGCACAAGGCGCGGGGCCGGCCCGTCGAGCAGATCCGCTGGCCCCAGGCAGCCGCCTACTGCAACGCCCGCAGCCGCGCCGAGGGCCTGGAGCCCTGCTACGACCCGGCGACGTGGCGGTGCGACTTCGACGCCAACGGCTACCGCCTGCCCACCGAGGCCGAGTGGGAATACGCCGCCCGCGCCGGCTCGAAGGCCGCCTGGTGCTTCGGCGACGACGCGGCCAGGCTGCCGCAGTACGGCTGGTACAAGGAGAACCAGACGCTCGGCCCGCAGCCCGTCGGGCGCAGGAAGCCCAACGCGTGGGGCCTGTACGACATGCACGGCAACGTCTGGGAATGGTGCCACGACTGGTACGCCGAGGACGCCTACGCCCGCGCCGCCTCGCGCGATCCCCGGGGCCCGGCCCGGGGCAAGACGCGCGTCCTCCGCGGCGGCTGCTGGGACTCCAAGCCCGACGAGTGCCGCAGCGCCTACCGCTTCCACGAGAAGCCCGCCTTCACCGACGTCTGCTTCGGCAAGGCCGTCAGCGGCTTCGTCGGCATCCGCTGCGTCCGC
>CAZXOC010000019.1:0-35143 GCA_964642165.1 uncultured Planctomycetaceae bacterium
GGCGGGCTACTCGAAGAGGGTGGGCGTCTCGCCGCCGGGCTCGCCGAGCTTGCCGCTTCGCTTGTAGAGGCGGGTCTGGAGCTGGCGGTTGTAGGCGGTGAAGCTGCTGGTGGCGTCGGGGTCGTTCTCGATGTTGTGGACGGTCATGAACATCTTCGCGTCCAGGTTGTCGAGGTAGTGGATGAAGTAGGCCTCGGGGATCATCGGCAGCTTGGGCGAGCCGTACTCGTGGACGCCGTGGTGGCTGAGGATGATGTGCTGGAGGAGGTCGAGGCTTCGCTGGGGGAACGGCTCGGAGGTCTCGTCGGCCAGCTCGCGGGCCTTCTCGCCCAGCCAGACCGCCGCGATGGTGATGTGCCCGACGAGCATGCCGCGGTCGGTGTAGGTGATGCCGGTGCCGGCGGCGAGCTCGGCGATCTTGCCGATGTCGTGGAGGAACGCGCCGGCGAGCACCAGGTCGGCGTTGAGCTTGGGGTACATCGGCAGGAGCTTCGTCGCGGCGCGGACGACGTTGAGGGTGTGCTCCAGCAGCCCGCCGATGAAGGGGTGGTGCATCTGCATGGCCGCCGGGGCGCGCTGGAAGCCCTCGACGAAGCCGCGGTCCTCGACGAACTTCTTGATCAGCAGGCGGAGGTGCCGGTCCTTGACGGCCCGGACGTGCTCGAGCAATTGCGACCACATCTGCTCCACGTCGCGCTGTGTGACGGCCAGGAAGTCCTCCAGGTCGACCTTCTCGCGGGGGAAGGGCCGGCAGGCGTCGATGATGAACTGGAGGCTGCCGCGGTAGTCCTCGGCTCGGCCCTTGACGTGGAGGAAGCCGTCGACGGGGATGGAGTTGAAGAAGCTCTCGCTGGCCTGCCACATTCGCGCGGGCAGTTGCCCGGTCTTGTCGGCGAGGGTGCAGGTGATGTAGAGGTCGCCCTTGCGGGTGGTGCGCAGCTCCTTGCCGGTGACGAGGAAGACCTGGTCCAGCGTCTCGCCGGCCTTGATCTCGTTGACGAAGCGGCGCTGGGTTTCCATGGCCGGGGAGTCTACCGCGCGGCGGCGACCTTGCAAAGCGGGGATTCGGCGGCTATAAGCGACCGGCCGGGACGCGCCCCCCGGCCATGGGCGGCCGGGGCTCGGCGCTGCGGCGTCCGTGCGGAAAGACGAGCCCATGCGCTACAGCCAGTTGTTCATCCCGACCGTCAAGGAGGTCCCTGCCGAGGCGGAGGTGCCCTCCCACCAGTTGATGATCCGCGCCGGGTTCATCCGGAGGCTCGCCAGCGGCACCTACACGTACCTGCCGCTCGGGTGGCGCGTGCTGCGGAAGATCATGGAGATCGTCCGCCAGGAGATGGACGCCGCCGGCGCGCAGGAGATCTCCGTGCCGATCCTTCAGCCCATCGAGCTCTGGCAGCAGAGCGGGCGCGACGCCGACTACGGCGAGAACCTCTGCAAGCTGACCGACCGCCACGGGCGCGTCAGCGCCCTGGCCCCGACGGCCGAGGAAGTCTTCACCTCCCTCGTCGCCGACGAGGTCGCCAGCTACAAGCAGCTCCCGATCAACCTCTACCAGATCAACACGAAGTTCCGCGACGAATTCCGCCCGCGCTTCGGCGTGCTTCGCAGCCGCGAGTTCATCATGAAGGACGCCTACAGCTTCGACGCCGACCAGGCCGGGCTGGACGAGTCCTACCGGAAGATGCACGACGCCTACTGCCGCATCTTCGACCGCTGCGGGCTGGAGTACGTCGCCGTCTGGGCCGAGAGCGGCGAGATGGGCGGCTCCGGCTCCCAGCAGTTCACCGTGCCTTGCGAGACCGGCGAGGACGTCATCGTGGCGGCCGGGGACGGCAGCTACGCCGCCAACCTCCAGAAAGCGGCGGTCGATCCCCCGGCCGAGACGCCCCCCCGCCCGGACGACGCGCCCGCCATGGAGCCTGTCCACACGCCGGGCGTCGGCAGCATCGAGGCCGTCTGCGAGTTCCTGGACACGCGCCCGGAGGAGATGATCAAGACGCTGATCTACACGGCCGGCGGCGAGCCGGTCGCGGCGTTGGTTCGGGGCGATCACGGCCTCAACGAGGAGAAGCTCACGCAGGCGGTCGGCGGGAAGCACGTCGAGTTGGCGGACGAGGAGACGATCCGCCGGGTCTCGGGTGCGGAGGTGGGCTTCGCCGGCCCGATGGACATGGTCGGAAAGGTCGCCCTGCTGCTGGTCGATCCGTGGGTGGCGGCGATGCCGACGGGCGTGGCCGGCGCCAACAGGACGGACCACCACGTCCGCAACGTCGTGCCCGGGCGGGACTTCCCGCTGGCCGGCGAGACCGTGCGCGTCCTCGACATCCGCGACGCCGTCCCGGGCGATACGTACGAGGGCAAGAAACTGACCTTCAAGCGAGGGATCGAGGTCGGCCAGATCTTCAAGCTCGGCGCCAAGTACAGCAAGGCGCTCGGGGCGACGTTCCTCGACGACGAGGACCGGGAGCGCCCCTGCCTGATGGGGTGCTACGGGATCGGCATCAACCGGATCTTCGCGGCCGCGATCGAGCTCGGCCACGACGACGGCGGCTGCATCCTGCCGGTCGGCATCGCGCCGTTCGAGGTGGAGGTGCTGCCGCTGAACAACGACCGGGAGGCGGTCGTCGGCGAGGCCCGGCGGATCCACGACGAGCTCGGCGCCGCCGGCGTCGAGGTGCTGCTGGACGACCGCGCCGTCCGCCCGGGCGTGAAGTTCAAGGACGCCGACCTGATCGGCATCCCGCTGCGGGTGGTGGTCGGCGAGCGCGGGCTCAAGACCGGGCAGGTCGAGCTCAAGCGCCGCACGGACGAGCAGCCCGCGCTCGTGGGCGCCGCCGACGCCGTGGGCGCTGCGCGCCGGATCCTCGACGAGATGAAGCAGCAGGGGCCCTGAAGGTCCGTGGCCAAGCCGCGAAACAAGGTCCTCGACTCCCTCCAGTATCTCGGCCTGCGCGTGTTCGAGATGGTCGTCCACATGTTCGACGTGGAGACGAACTACCGCACGTGCCGGGCGATCTGCCACGCGATCTGGTGGCTCGGGCGGCGCTGGTCGAAGGCGGCCCGCTTCGAGCAGCGCGCCTGCGCCCACCTGCGCCGGAGCTTCCCCGACTGGCCCGAGGAGGACATCCAGCGCGTCGCCAAGGCCAGCCTGCGGAACTTCCTCTACGTGGGGCTGGAGGTGCTGTTCACCACGAGGCTCATCACGCCGGCCCGCTGGCGACGCCACGTCACGCTGGAGAACCAGGCCGAGAACATCCGCCTCATGCTCCGCCGGGACCGCCCGCTGGTCTACGTGACCGGGCACTTCGGCAACTGGGAGGTCGTCGGCTACACGATGGCGGCGCTGGGCTTTCCGAACGTGGCCGTCGCCCGCCCGCTCGACAACCCCCTCGTCAGCCGCTACATCTACGGCATCCGGCAGAAGCGCGGGCTGACCATCCTCGACAAGAAGGGCATCGCCCGGCGGGCGGCCGACCTGCTCGAGGGCAACGGCTCGCTGAGCTTCATCGCCGACCAGGACGCCGGGCGCAAGGGCTGCTTCGTGGACTTCTTCGGCCGCAAGGCCAGCACCTACAAGTCGATCGCGCTGCTGGCGATGCGCTACGAGGCGCCCGTCCTCGTGGGCTACGGTCGCCGGCTCGACGAGGGCTTCCACTTCGCGATCGGCATCCAGCGGATCATCCACCCGCGCGAGTGGGCCGGGAGGGACGATCCCATGACCTGGCTCACGCAGGAGTACACGTCGGTCCTCGAGCAGGCCATCCGCACCGCGCCGGAGCAGTACCTCTGGACGCACCGCCGGTGGAAACACCGCCCGAAGGGCGAGCCCCAGCCGGCGGACGGCATCGCGTGAGGCGTCCGGACCCCGGGCGGCGTTGACCGGCCCGCGACGCGGGGCGTAGACTGCCCCGACCGCGTCACGGACGACAAGGCGGCGACGGCATGGCGATCCCGGTTGGGACCACATCCCGGCAGCTCGAATGGCTCGCGCGATGGGTGCTGGCCGGCGTGGTGACCCTCGGCGCGCTGACGTGGTGGTGGCCGGGGTACCCCAGTTGGGGGACCGCCGCCATGGGGCTGCTGGCGGTGCTGAGCGTCTGGCTGCTGTGGCGGACGGTCTCGGCCAGGCGGGACGTGCCCGGCCATCCCATCCATCTCGTGCTGGCCGTGCCGTGCCTCATCCTGGCGTACCACTTCGTCCAGAGGGGGCTGACCGGCGGCGCCGACGCCCACCGCGCCCTCGCCGGGACGCTGGACGTCTCCATGATCACCGGCTTCGTGCTGCTGGCGCTGGGCGTGATGCTCTCCCAGAGCCTCCTCCCGCGGGCCGCACGCCACGTCGCCGTCTTGGGGGTCTGCGGCGGGGCGATGATGGTCGGCCCGGCCGCCGCCATGGCCTGGGGCCGAACCGAGCCGGCCCACACCGCCCTGGCCATGCTGGGCTTCGCCGGCGTGGGGGTGTGGCTGTCGATGCTGTGGGGCGCGGCCCCGCCGGAGGGCCCGCCCGAGCCCGGGCCGACAGGGGGCCGCCGCCTGCCGCGGATCGCCTGCCTCGGCGTTGCCGCGCTCGCCGCGGGCGCGCTGGCCGTCGTGGCGCCCCTCCCGGCGGTGCTGATGGCCGGGATCGTCGGTGCGGCGCTGCTGCTGGCGGGGCTGCTGTTCGCCCGGCGGCGGGGGCTTCTGCTGGCCGCCGGCGGCGGGCTGGCGATCGCGGTGGGGGCGACCCTGTCCCTGGTGGACTGGCTCCGCCACGCGCTGCTGGGCGTCCTGCGGCAGGCGCAGCAGGCGCACTGGCTGGGCAGCGGGGAGGAGGCCTTCCGGCACGTATCGGCCGGCGACGGCGGCGTGGTCGTCCTGGCGGGGGCCGTCGGGTGGCTCGGCGCGGCGGTCTTCGTGGTCGGCCTGGCCGCCTGCATCGCCTGGCTGATGGTCCGCGCACCGCGCGGCGGGGTCGATCCGGCCCGGGTCGTGCTCTGGGCCGCGGCCGCCGGCGCGGTGGGCGCGGCGCTGCTGGCGCCGGGCGGGATGTTCATCCCCGGCGTCGTCCTGGCGGCGGCGTTCGTCTGGGGGCTGCTGCCGACGATGCTGGGGTGCAAGGAGTCGGCCCGGTCCGGCGGCTACCTGCTGGCGGCCATGGTGGTCCTCGGCCTGCTGGCGGCGGTCTCGCAGCGGGGCGGGGGGCTGCTGGGCTGGTCGTTGGCGGCCCTGGGCGGCGGCGATGCCCTCGCCCACGCCGTGATGGGCTTCCTGCTGGCGATGCTGCTGGCGTGGCTGCTCGGGGCGGAGAGGCCCTGGCTGGGGCTGGTCGGCATCGTGCTGGCGGGCCTGGTCGGCGGGCTGGGCGAAGCCGTGCAGTATGCCCTCGGGACGCGGACGGCGGAGCTGCGGGACTGGATGAACCACGGCATCGGCTGTGCCGCCGCCGCGCTGCCCTACCTCCTGTGCATGGGCGCGCGGTGGTGCGAGTCGCCGGACGTCAGGCCCAGCCAGGCCGAGGTGTCCGAGGCACACCCGCGGCGGTGACGCGACGGGGCCGCCGCTACGCCCGCACGACGGCCTTCCGGCCGCGCCGGATGTCCTTCGTGGCGTTGCGGGTGTCGACGACGAGCTGGGCGTGGTCCACGATGAACTGGTAGTCGTAGGCCGTGTGGTCCGTGCTGATCAGGACCGCGTCGTAGCCGGCGAGGGCCTTGGCCGTGAGCTTCCTGGAGTCCATCCTCAGGTCGTGCTCGCGCGTCTTGGGCGCCTTGGGGATGTGCGGGTCGTTGTAGTCGACCTTCGCGCCCTTCTCCTGGAGCAGCTCGATCAGCTCCAGCGAGGGGCTCTCCCGCATGTCGTCGACGTCGCGCTTGTAGGCCAGCCCCAGCACCAGGACCCGCGAGCCCTTCAGCGCCTTGCCGCGCTCGTTGAGGGCCTCCATCACCTTGCCGACGACATAGCGCGGCATGGAGACGTTGACCTCGCCGGCCAGCTCGATGAACCGCGTGGTCATGTCGTACTGCCGGGCCTTCCACGACAGGTAGAACGGGTCGATGGGAATGCAGTGCCCCCCCAGCCCGGGCCCGGGGTAGAAGGGCATGAACCCGAAGGGCTTGGTGGACGCGGCGCGGATGACCTCCCAGACGTCGATCCCCATGCGGTCGAAGAGGATCTTCAGCTCGTTGACCAGGGCGATGTTCACGCAGCGGAAGGTGTTCTCGAGGATCTTGCACGCCTCGGCGGCCTCGCAGCTCGACACCGACACGACGTTGTCCACCGCGATCCGGTAGCAGGCCGCGGCCACCTTGCGCGAGTCGCGGTCGTAGCCGCCGACGACCTTCGGGATCGTCTTCGTGGTGTAGTTGGTCCGCCCGGGGTCCTCGCGCTCGGGGGAGTAGGCGAGGTAGAAGTCCCGGCCGACCTTCAGCCCGGACTGCTCGAGGATGGGCAGCATGACCTCGCGGGTCGTCCCGGGGTAGGTGGTGGACTCGAGGATGACGAGCTGCCCCTTGCGGAGGCGCTGGGCGATCGCGCGCGCGGTGGCCTCGACGTAGGTCATGTCCGGCTCGCGCATCCGGGTCAGGGGCGTCGGCACGCAGATGAGGATGCAGTCGGGCTCGGCGAGGCGGTCGAAGTCCGTGGTGGGCTCGAAGCGCCCCGAGTGGATCATCTCGCCGATCAGGTCGCCGGGGATGTGCTCGATGTAGCTTCGCCCGGCCTGGAGGGCCTTGACCTTGCCTGCGTCCACGTCGAAGCCGACGACCCTCGCGCCGCCGCGGGTGAACTCCCGCACGAGGGGCAGGCCGACGTAGCCCAGCCCGACCACGCCGATGAGGGCCTCCCTGGACTCGATCTTGCCCAGAAGCTGCTGTGTCATGGAGCACTCCTTTGGACCGGCGAGCGCTGCCGCCGCCGGCCGACGAGGACGTATCCTACACGATCGCCCGCGGTTCGAGCAGCCCGGCTGCAAAGGGCCGGCCTCGTCCGCCGGGCCCCCCGGGCGGTCCGTCGAGATACTTATCGGCGCAAAAACGCCTTATCTGCTGGCAAGATCCCCGCGCCGCCGCGAGAATGTCGAATGCCGCCCGGAGGTTCGGCCGAAGTATCTTCCGGACGGCTGGATTCGCCAGCCGCGGCACTGCTGGCAGGAAAGGCGCAGTTCCTATGGCCAAGTACGTCGTGACGGGGGGCGCGGGCTTCATCGGCTCGAACCTCGTTCGCCACATCCTGCACCAGGGACACGAGGCCGTCGTCCTGGACAACTTCGCCACCGGCAAGCGGGAGAACCTCGCCGACGTGGCGGATCGGATCGACCTGATCGAGGGCGACATCCGCGACCGCCACGCCGTGGACCGCGCCCTGAGCGGCTGCGCGGCCATCTTCCACCAGGCCGCCCTCGGCTCCGTGCCCCGCAGCGTCGACGACCCCGTCACCAGCCACGACGTCAACGTCAACGGGACGATCACGGTGCTGGAGGCCGCCCGGTCCGCCGGGATCAAGCGGATTGTATTCGCCGCCTCCTCTAGTGCTTACGGCGATCAGGAGCGCTCGCCCAAGCGCGAGACCATGCCGCCGATGCCGATCAGCCCCTACGCGGCCAGCAAGATCGCCTGCGAGGGCTACATGCAGGGCTACGCGGCCGCCTTCGGCCTCGAAACGGTCTCGCTGCGGTACTTCAACGTCTTCGGGCCCTACCAGGACCCCGCCGGACCCTACGCCGCCGTCATCCCCGCCTTCGTCACTCGCCTGCTCCGCGGTCAGAGGCCCGTCGTCTTCGGCGACGGCGAGCAGAGCCGCGACTTCTGCTACATCGACAACACCTGCCACGCCAACTGGCTGGCCGCCCATGCCCCGGCGGAGGCCTGCGACGGCAGGCCGATCAACATCGCCTGCGGCCGCAAGGCCAGCCTGAACCAGATCCTCCAGCGGCTCGGCGAGCTCCTGGGTGTGGAGGTCGCCCCGGAGTACCGCGACGTCCGCGCCGGGGACGTCAAGCACTCGCTGGCCGACGTCTCGCTGGCCCGGGAGAGGATCGGCTACGAGCCCCAGGTGCACTTCGAGGAGGGCCTGGCCAAGGCGATCGGCTGGTATCGCGAGAACCTGGGCTGAGGCGGGCTCGTCCCCGGGGTCGGCCGGGACGCGGCGGCGCCCGCACGAGCGACAGCGATGGAGAACAGACGATGCCCTCAAGGCTTGTGAAGCCGCACGGCGGCACGCTGGTGGACCTGACGGTCTCGGAGGACCGTGCCGGGGAGCTGAAGGAGCTCTCCCGCGACCAGCCGTCCTGGGACCTGACGCCGCGCCAGGTCTGCGACCTGGAGCTGCTGATGAACGGCGGGTTCTCACCGCTGAGGGGCTTCCTGACGCGGGCCGACTACGAGGGCGTCTGCGACGGCATGCGCCTCGCGGACGGGACGCTCTGGCCGATGCCCATCATGCTCGACGTGACGGAGGAGCTGGCCGAGCAGCTCGAGCCCGGCCGCCCCTTGGCCCTGCGCGACCCCGAGGGCGTCATGCTGGCGGTCCTTCACGTCGAGGACGTCTGGGAGGCCGACCGCCAGGCCGAGGCGGAGAAGGTCTTCGGCTCGATCGACCCCGAGCACCCGGGTGTGGCCTACCTGCTGCGGAAGACGAACGCCTGCTACGTGGGGGGCTCGGTCGAGGGCGTCGAGCCCCCGAGCCATTACGACTACCGGATGGTGCGACTGGCGCCCCGGCGGCTCCGCGAGCGGTTCGCCCAGTTGGGCTGGCGGCGCGTCGTGGCCTTCCAGACCCGCAATCCCATGCACCGGGCCCACTACGAGCTGACGTACCGCGCCGCGGCGGACCTGGAGGCCAGCCTCCTGATCCACCCGGTCGTCGGCAGGACCAAGCCGGGCGACGTGGACCACTTCACTCGCGTCCGCTGCTACCTGCACCTGATGCGGCACTATCCGCAAGGCACGGCGATGGTGAGCCTCCTGCCGCTGGCCATGCGCATGGGCGGGCCGAGGGAGGCCGTCTGGCACGCCATCATCCGCAAGAACTACGGCTGCACGCACTTCATCGTCGGTCGGGACCACGCCGGGCCGGGCAGCGACGCCGAGGGCCGTCCGTTCTACGGCCCGTACGACGCCCAGGAGCTGCTCCGGCAGCACGAGGAGGAACTCGGCATTCGCATGGTGCCGTTCAAGCTGATGGTCTACCTGGCCGAGGGGAACCGCTACGTGCCCGTCGACGAGGTGCCGGAGGGCGTCGAGCCCAAGAGCCTCTCGGGCACGGAGCTCCGCGCGCGGCTGGGCGACGGGCGCGAGATCCCCTCGTGGTTCTCGTTCCCCGAGGTCATCCGGGAGCTTCGCCGAACGTATCCCCCCCGAGCGAGGCAGGGCTTCACGGTGTTCTTCACCGGCCTGCCGAGCAGCGGCAAGAGCACCCTCGCGAACGTCCTGATGGTCAAGCTGCTGGAGATCGGCGGGCGCCCCATCACCTTGCTGGACGGCGACCTCGTCCGCAAGCACCTCTCCAGCGAGCTGGGGTTCTCCAAGGAGCACCGCGACATCAACATCCGGCGGATCGGCTGGGTGGCGTCGGAGATCACCAAGAACGGCGGCATCGCCATCTGTGCCCCGATCGCCCCCTACGATCACGTGCGCAAGGAGCTGCGGGCGCTGATCGCCCCCAAGGGCTGCTTCCTGCTGGTCCACGTCTCCACGCCCGTGGAGGTCTGCGAGCAGCGCGACCGCAAGGGGCTCTACGCCAAGGCGCGAGCCGGCGTCATCCAGGAGTTCACCGGCGTTTCCGACCCCTACGAGGTGCCCGACGACGCCGATCTGGCCTTCGACACGACCGACCGGTCGCCCGAGGAGTGCGTCCAGGAGATCGTCCTGCACCTCGAGAAGGCCGGGTACGTCGGGCCCGGCACCGACGACGGAAGCGAGTGACCGATGGATGAGCGCCTCCTGCCCGGGCTGCTGGAACGCTGCAGGGAGATCGCCCACGCCGCGGCCGAGGCGATCCGGGAAATCGCCGCCGACATCGGGCGCGTCGAGATCAAGGAGGACCGCTCCCCGCTGACGCGCGCGGACCTGGCCTCGCACCGGCTGATCGCCTCGGCCCTCGAGCAGCTTCGGCCCGCCTTCCCCGTGATCTCGGAGGAGGGCGACCTGTCCCGGGCCGCGGAGGCCCGACACGTGACCTACTGGCTCGTCGACCCGCTCGACGGGACCAAGGAGTTCGTCAGGGGCCTGCCCGAGTACACGGTGAACATCGCACTGGTGGAAGAGGGGCGACCCGTCCTCGGCGTCATTCACGTCCCGGCCGCGGGAGAGCTGTACTGGGCCGCCGCGGGACTGGGATCGCACAAGCAGGCCCCCGGCGAGCCGCCGCGGCGTCTGGCCGCCGCGACCCGGCCGCGCCCGCGGACGGCGGTCGTCAGCCGCTCGCACCTCTCGGAGGCCACGCAGCAGTTCCTCGATCGCCTGAACGTCGCGGAGGTCACGCGGCGGGGCAGCTCGCTCAAGATCTGCGCCGTGGCCGAGGGCGCGGCGGACGTCTACCCGCGCTTCGGTCCGACGTGGTATTGGGACACGGCCGCCGGGGCGGCCATCGCGCGGGAGGCTGGCTGCCGCGTCGTGGACCTGGCGGGGCAAGACCTCGGCTACGACCTCGCCGACGGGCTAAAGCACGACGGCTTCATCGTGAGCCCGGCCGGGATGGACCTGACCGGCGGCGCTGCCGCTCGCTGAGCGCGTGCCGCCCGCCGAGCTGCCGGGACGATGAAGGCGGGCGCGGGAAGTGTCGATACGGTAACGGACGGCGCGGGCGTGAAGACCGTCCCGCGCGTCCGAAAGGAGATACCCATGCTTTGCCTGGCGGTGGTCGGAGCGGGTCATTGGGGCAAGAACCTCGTGCGGAACTTCGCGTCGCTGCCCGAGACGCGCGTGAAGCATATCTGCGACCTCAGCGAGGACGTGCGCCGGCGCATGGCGTCGCTGTATCCCCAGGCGACCGTGACGGACGACCTGGACGTCATCCTCACCGACGACGAGGTGCAGGCCGTCGTGGTCGCCGTCGAGGCGCCCCTGCACTACGAGGTGGCCAAGAAGTCGCTCCAGGCCGGCAAGCACACCTACGTCGAGAAGCCGCTGACGCTCTCGGGGGACGAGTCGAAGGAGCTGGTGGATCTCGCCGCGGCGGGGGACGTGCGGCTGATGGTGGGCCACCTGCTGGAGTACCACCCGGCGGTGGAGTACATGAAGCAGCAGATCGACCAGGGCGTGCTGGGCGAGACGCTGTACCTGTACTGCCAGCGGGTGAACCTGGGCATCGTGCGGAAGGCCGAGAACGCCTGGTGGTCGCTGGCGCCGCACGACGTGTCGGTGGCGTGCTACCTCTTCGGCGCCGAGCCGGTGAGCGTCTCGGCCAGCGGGCACGCCTACCTCCAGGAAGGCGTCGAGGACGTCGTCTTCGCCAACCTGAAGTTCGCCGACGGGCGGATGGCGCACATCCACGTCTCCTGGCTGGACCCGCACAAGATCCGCAAGGTCACGCTGGTCGGCGCGCAGAAGATGGTGGTCTTCGACGACATGGAGGCGGCGGAGAAGATCCGCGTGTACGACAAGGGCGCGTACGTGCAGCGGACGGTGGAGAGCTACGTCGAGGCCATCACGCTTCGGACGGGCGACATCCTGATCCCGAAGGTCCCCGGCGGCGAGCCGCTGCGGACGGAGTGCCAGCACTTCGTGGACTGCGTTCGGGACGGCGTGGCGCCTCGCAGCGACGGGGCGGACGGGCTGCGCGTGGTCAAGGTCCTGGAGGCCGGGTCGAAGTCGCTGGCCAGCGGGGGCGAACCGGTCCGCCTGTGAGCCCGTAGAAGCGGCGCGTGGCCCGGCGGCCGCCGAAGCGCCGAGCCGCTCCCGGCCCGGCAGAAAGGAAGCCGCATGCCCGACAGCGACAAGCCGTACTTCGTTCACGAAAGCGCCTACGTCGACGAGGGCGCCCGGATCGGCGAGGGCACGAAGGTCTGGCACTTCGCCCACATCATGTCCGGCGCGACCATCGGCCGGAAGTGCATCTTCGGCCAGAACACGATGGTCGCCGGCGACGTGGTCATCGGGGACAACGTCAAGGTCCAGAACAACGTGGCGATCTACACGGGCACGATCGTGGCCGACGACGTGTTCCTGGGTCCGAGCTGCGTGCTGACCAACGTGACCAACCCCCGCAGCCAGGTCGTGCGCCACTCGCTGTACGAGAAGACGGTCCTGCGGCGCGGCACGACGATCGGCGCCAACGCCACGATCGTCTGCGGGATCACGATCGGTCGCTACGCCTTCATCGCCGCCGGGGCGGTGGTGGCCGCCGATGTGCCCGACTACGCCCTGATGATGGGCGTGCCGGCGCGGCAGGCGGGCTGGATGAGCCGCCACGGGCACCCCCTTCGGAGCCCCGACGCCGACGGGGTGATGACCTGCCCTGAGAGCGGCTACCGCTACCGGGAGGTCGAGCCCGGCGTGCTGCGGTGTCTCGACCTGGACGAGGAAGCACCGCTGCCGCCGGAGCTGTCGGTGGGCAAGCGAACCTATGACGAGTTCAAGGATTGCCGGGACGGCTGACGCGCCGCGGCCGCGCGGGCCGGCCCAAGGCATCGCACGAAGGAACCACACGATGAACGTCCCCCTGCTCGACCTGAAGGCCCAGTACGCGACGCTGCGCGACGAAATAATGCCCGCCCTGGAGGCCGTGATGGAGAGCCAGTACTTCATCAACGGTCCGGCGGTGAAGGAGTTGGAGGCGGCCGTGGCCGAGTACAGCGGCTGCGCGGCCGCGGTGGGTGTCTCCAGCGGCACCGACGCGCTGATCGTCAGCCTCATGGCCCTGGGCATCGGCGAGGGCGCCCCGGCCTGCCGGGTGGGGCAGGCCTGCCCCGGTTGCGACGAGGTGATCACCACGCCGTACACGTTCTTCGCGACGGCGGGGAGCATCTGGCGTGTGGGGGCCAAGCCGGTCTTCGTGGACATCGAGCCGGAGACGTTCAACATCGACGCGTCACGGATCGAGGCGGCCGTCACGGAGCACACGAAGGCGATCCTGCCGGTCCACCTGTTCGGGCAGGTGGCCGACATGGAGCCGATCCTGGCGATCGCCGGCAGGCACGGCCTGGCGGTGATCGAGGACGGCGCCCAGGCCATCGGGGCGACGTACCGGGGCCGCAAGGCGGGCTCGATGGGCACGACGGGGTGCTTCAGCTTCTTCCCCAGCAAGAACCTGGGCGGCCTGGGGGACGGGGGGATGGTCACGACGCAGGACGAGGAGCTGGCCGACCGGCTGACGCAGTGCCGCAACCACGGCTCGAAGCCGAAGTACTACCACAAGTGGGTGGGGGGGAACTTCCGTCTGGACACGATCCAGGCGGCGGGCCTGCTGGTGAAGCTGGGGCATCTGGACGACTGGTCGGCCAAGCGCCGGGCCAACGCGGCCCGCTACGAGGAGTTGTTCGCCGACGTGGCGGAGGTCGTCACGCCGAAGGTTGCTGATGGCAACGTCAGCATTTACAACCAGTACGTGATCCGCGTTCCGCGTCGCGACGAGCTGCAGGCGCACCTGAAGGCTCAGGGCATCGGCACGGCGATCTACTACCCGCTGAGCCTCCACGAGCAGGCATGCTTCGCCGACCTGGGCCACAAGACAGGCGACTTTCCCGAGAGCGAGAAGGCCGCCGCGGAGACGCTGGCCATCCCGATCTACCCGGAACTGACCGACGAGCAGATCGTCCACGTGGCCGAGACCATCCAGGCGTTCCTGGCGTAGGCGGGTCCTCCGCTCCGGTCGCGGCGCGCGTGGCCGGAGGGCCCGGGGCGACGCTCCGGCGGGAGGGTGTCATCGATTGCGGTATAGGGACGGGTCGACGGCCGCGGCCATGGCGTCGACGTCCAGGCCGCCGTCGAGGAAGTCGCTGATGCGCTTGGCCTGCTCGCGCGGCTCGGCCAGCACGTCGCGGTAATGGACGTCGAGCAGCCGGAAGCACTCCTGCCGGCCCACCCACTGGTCGAACTCGGCGAGTTGGGTGCGGAACAGCTCGGCGATCTGCTCGTCGTCGTCGCCCCCCCGGCCGAGTCGATCCAGCATGATCTTCTGGGAGGCCAGCACCTCGTTGAGCCTCCGCCGCGTGAAGACGACGCGGTAGGGGCGGTCCTGCGGCAGGTCGTACAGCAGGCGGTAGACCATCTTGACGACCTTGCCGGCGGCCCCGTCCAGCCAGGAGGCATCTTCCCGGGTTTTCTTGACCGGCTCGAACTCGTAGTAGCCTCTTGGGTTATCCTCATCGGCCCGGCGGATGTTGTCGGTCAGGGCGGGCAGGCCGCCGGCCTCCAGCATCTGCATCATCATCGAGGTGCCGGAACGGGGCAGGCCCGAGACGATCGTCACGTAGCGGCGTTCCATGGGCTGATCTCGCTCTCGCTTGGTCGGTCGGCTGGCGGCAACGCCCTTCGTCACCGGAGGCCGGGAGCGTATTATAAAGGTCGGCCCTGCCGTTTCCAGCCCGGGGGGGCCGCTGCCGGGCGCCACCTCCACGGACGCGTGGCTTGGGACGTGCCCCCGGGTGCCCGGGGATGATCGCGGCACTGCGCCCGCCCGGCGCGGGAGGGGAGCGAACGAGAGGCCGTCTCAGGCGTACTGACAACGGGATGGGCGTGGAGTTTGGGCAAGCGCTACGCCGCGCCTGCCGATAACGTAGGATAACGTCCACGTGTGGGATGGCGAGGAGTCCTGCGCCGTCGCCGGCTTCGGCAAGAGGCCCGAACGGGCCCCGGTGCGGCGGGCTTCGGCTGCGCGGAAGGACGGGATCGACCGGTTGAGGCTGAACCGGTAGGCCATCCCAGGAGCTTGCGGCAGGGATGAAGGCATGAGAGTCGCGACACGAGCTGCTGTGATCATGGTCTCCCGCGGCCTGATGCAGCTCTGTACCATCATCCTGGCCGTGGTGCTGGTTCGTGTCATCAGCAAGGACCTCTACGGGACGTATCGCCAGGTCATCCTGCTGGTGGGCCTTGTGGAGGGCATCTTCCTGGCGAACATCGCGAGCTCCCTGTTCTACTTCCTTCCTGCCGGGGACCGGCAACGACGCCCCGTCGTTCTGGCACAGACCCTTCTGGTTTCGTTGGTGGTGGGAGGTCTGGCGGCGGTCGTGCTGCTGGTCGGGTCCGAGCCGATCAGCAGGCTGTTCGCCAGCAACGACCTGTTGGGCTCTTCGCTTCGGGTCTTCTGCCTGTATGTCGTGTTCCGCGCCGTGCTGTCCGTCGTGACGCCCTTCATGGTCTCGCTGGATCGCCCCGTTCGCGCGGGGATCTACGCGGTGGTGGGCACGGTCCTTCGGGTCGGGCTGACGACGTACGGATTCGTGACGGGGTGGTCCATCGAGGCAACGCTCCTTCTTGCCATGGCCGGCGAAGCGCTGCTCATGGTCGTGGCGGCCGTGGACATGTTCCGGCTGTGCCGGGGCGGGACCTGGGGCGTCGAGTTCTCGCTCCTGTGGGAGCAGGTCTCGTACGTCTGGCCGCTGTGCCTGACCTCGGGCATCGCCTTGCTGAGCCGCCGGCTCGACCAGGCCCTGATCTCCGCCACGTTCGAGACGTCGGACTACGCGGTCTACGCCTGCGGGGCGATGGAACTGCCCGTGATGAGTCTCGTGGTGTCCAGCATCAGCACGGCGTTGATGCCGAGTCTGGTCGAGATGGGCCGGGAAGGCCGGATCCCCAATGCGCTGAGCCTCTGGCAGAACGGCGCCCGGAAGGCGGCGCTGGTCATCTTCCCGTGCTTCGCGTTCTGCCTGTTCCACGCCAGGGACATCATGGTCCTCCTGTACGGCGAGGGCTTCGCCAGGGCCGCCTGGCCCTTCGCGGTCTACCTCTTCCTCCTGCCTCTGCACATCACCATCTACGGGACCTTCTTCCGGGCGATGGGGGAAACGAGACCGATAACGGTTGCCGGGATCATCGCCCTGGTCAGCAACATCAGTATCAGTTCCTTTCTGATATGGCTTGGCCGCGGCTCCCTCCTGTCGTTCGTCGGACCCGCCGTTGGGACCGTGTGTTGCGCCGTGCTGAGCACTGCCTACAAGGCGCGGGTCATGAGTCGCCTTGCGCGTGTTCGCATGCTTAGGGTGCTACCCGTACGAGAACTGGCTTGTCTGATGAGCGTTTCCGTCGGCTCATGTGCCGTTTTCCTTATCCCTTCTCCTGTGGTCATGCCGAAGTGGGCCGTCTTGATCGCACATGCGGGAATGTACCTGGCGGCCGTCCTGGGGGTGCTGGTCGGCTTCAGAATGCTCCGGACAGACGAGTTAAGGCTTCTCGGCCCGGTCGGCGCGTGGATCGAGCGGCTGTATGCGAGGCGTGGAAGCTAGAGAGATGCAAGTGTTCCCGGCACCGACAGAACGGACCGATGGTGGGAGCAAGGGCGTCGCGGTCTTCTGCCGCGAAACGCTCTGGGACTCCCCTCTGCGCATCAGCACGAACTCCATCGCTCGCCAGTTCGCCAAGGACGGTTGGCGGGTCGGGTGGATCGTGGACCCGATCTGCCCCCTGGACTTCCGCCCGACGGCCAGCAGGACGCTGCGCGCGAGGGTTGGCCTGCACCGCTCGGGGGGGAGGTGGCATGGCCCCCGCGTCTTCGAGTACTGCCCGCTGTGCCTGGTGAGGGCGGGGAGGTTCTGGCCCCTGAACACGGTCGCAGCCATCCGCGGGAGTCTTCTCCTGACGATGCCACCGATCCCTGAGGTCCTGCGAAGGCGTGGTCTGTGGCCGGTGGACGTGCTGGTGATCGCCAGCCGCAGCGCGGCGTCCGCCCTGAGGGCCATCGCGGCGAAGCATGTGCTGTATCATGCGCACGACTTCTTCGCTGATCGGAAGTCGCGGAGAGAGCTTCCCGGAGAGATCGAGGCAGAACTCGTGGACAAGGCGGACCTGGTCGTCGCCGCCCAGGAACTGCACCGCGAGAAGATCATCGAGCACTTCGGCGCGCGCCCCGAGGAGGTGGTGGTGGTTCCGTTCGCGTCAGATCCGGAGATGTTCGCACGGCAGCACGCCGAAGGCGAAGACTTGGCCGGTGTACCCCGGCCGAGGGTCGTGCTGCTTGGCACCCCGACCACCATGGACTTGGGCCTCATTGCCGGGTTGGCCGAGAGACGGAGCGATGTCAGCTTCGTGCATGTCGGTCCGGAGGACCCCGCCTGGGCGCGCGTGATAGGCGAGCGATCCCTGAAGAACCTGTACCTTCTCGGCCCGAAGGACTACGAGGTGCTGCCACACTATCTCCCGCACTGTGACGTGGGACTGGCGCCGTACCGCTCTGCGGACGTGGGGGCCCGGGTCGTGGGCGGTTTCTACATGAAGATCTACGATTACGCCGCGGCCGGACTGCCGATCGTGGTGACGGAGATGCCTGGGTACAGTGGCGTGAGGGCCTTCATGTTCTGCGCGAAGACGATCGAAGGTTTTTCGAACGCGCTCGACAGAGCTCTGGGCTACACCGGCGAGCAGTACCGTATGCTGAAGCGGTTCTCGCTGGAGGCCGGGTCTTGGACGGGGCGATACAAAGAAATCCTCCATCACATCGGTCGGCTCGCGCCCCGACGAAGCGGCGCGTCCGGGACGGCGCGGCCTCCGAAGGAGGCCTGAGCACGGCGGGCGGACCCGCTGATGGCGCGGATGGAGCAAAGGTGCTGGCGCGGAGATACAAATGGGATGTCGCGTGGTTGTCACCGGTGTGGGGTTCGAGAACAAGGGAGCCGAGGCGATGCTCCTAGCAGTCCGGGAGTATCTGGCCCAGCACCTTCCGCGGGCCTCGTGCTGCATGGTGGTTGCCACGGATTCCGATGCCGCGAAGGCGAGAGATCGGGGCATCTGCCCCATCCGTGTTACCGGGACATCTCTGCGGCGGCGTTGGGTGCTGTTGCTGGCCTTGCTTGGGATCAGAAGAAGAGCGCGCGTTACGGACGGCGATCTCGCGAAGGGACTGGACAGCATGTTCCCGGTGGTCGACGTGATCGTCGACGCGGGAGGGTATGTGAGTTCGGACCAGTGGGGCATTCGGCCAGCTCTGAGCCGCTTCTTCTGCTGTCTTCAGGCTCGAGCCCATCGCGTCCCGGTGCTCTTCCTGACGCAATCATGGGGTCCCTTCCGGGGCTTCTGGATCAGGCACTTGACGGCTTGGTCCGCCCGGCGGGCGGAGCTTGTCGTGGCGCGAGACGAGCTTTCGCTAGGGCACCTGAAGGGGCTGGGAGGGCTGGCGGAGGACAAGCTGCTCTGGGCCCCGGATCTCGCCCTCCCGATGGCCGCCAGCGGCTTGGACGCACAGTCATCCATCTTCCCGAAGTGCGGGATCCCCGCGGAGGCGAAGACGGTGATCGGCATGACGCCGAACATGAACTGCTACAAGCGATCGGAGGGCACGGGCACGGGCAACCGGTACGTGCGCCTGGCGACGCATGTGGCCCGCCACATCCTTGAAAGCACGGATGCGCATCTGCTCCTCATCCCTCACGAGATGCACGACCTGGCCAGGGATGACAGGCTGCTCATCCGGCTCATCCAGGAAGGGATAGGTGACCACGAACGCATGCACTGCCTCAGGGAAGACTTGGGCGCCCGTGACTTGAAGGCCGTGGTCGGCGCGCTCGACTTCCTGGTGGCGTCTCGGTACCATAGCGTGATTGCGGCGGTCTCGATGGGCACTCCGGTCCTGGTGATCGGCTGGGCGCACAAGTATGACGAGCTGCTGAGAGCGATTGGTCTCGACGAGTTGCTGGTGGACCACAGGAATGCGGATGTCACCGAAGCCGCGGCGCGATTCGACGAGGCCTTCGCTGGCCGGGAGAAGATACGCTCGGCGATGCGAAGCCGGGGACGGGCCGTCAAGAACGCGTCGCAGAAGCCCCTCGAGCTCGCCGTGGAGATCATCAGTCGGCTGCAGGCGCGGCGCCAGACGCGGAGCTAGCCAAGAGGCACCGGGCGTTGCCTGGCGTGGGGACGAACGGAAGCGGTCGACTTGGCATCGGCGGCGTCCGGCGAACCGAACTGGAAGGCAAGGCATTGAGACAGATCGGTCCCAGGAACTGATGGGTATCTGATATGGTCATGTTGATTTTCTTGCTCTTGTTGCTCACGCTCGTCTTTCCGTATCTGCGGATCATGGTGGCAGGCGCGCCCATCTACTTCGCCTATCCCGTCGTCTTCCTGCTGATCCTGACGATCCCCAAGAGGATCCATTACGTGGGGGCCGTCATGTCGCGCATGCGGGTCTGGTTCTGGCTCTTTCTCCTGGCGATCCTTCTCAGCATGGCCCATCAGATGCTCAGGGTCCGGGGCCCGCGCTTCTCCATCTACGCGATGCTTCAGCGGTACTTGACCATCCTGGCCCTTCCCGCCCTGATCGGCATCTGGGCCGTGAAGCGGGGGCTCTTCCGCAAGACGGTCAGCATCTGGTCCGTGCTGATTGCCGTCGTGGCGATCTGGGCGATCCTCCAGGTGATCCTTCCCGACGTGATGGACACGGTCGACCGGATCTACTACTTCAAGCTCGCGCGGATCACCGCCACGGAGGAGCTGCAGGGCCGGGCCGAATACGCGACGAGCAGGGGCATCGCGGGCGCGTGGAACGCCAATGTGGCCGGCCCCATCCTCCTGATATCGTTCCCGGTCCTCTTCGCCGGACTGCACACGCGCCGGCTGCGCACCGTGCTGATGATGCTGGTCGTCCTGGGAGGCATTGTCGCCACCGGCTCCCGCCAGTCGATGATCGGGTTGGTGTGGGTCTTCCTGGTGCTCCTGTGGCCCGAGCGGAGGCGCTTGAGGGCCCTCACCCACGTGCGATGGGCGGTCCCCGTCTTCCTGGGGACGGTTGCCTTGGGGGTGACGATGGCGGTTGTCTTCGGTTTCGGGTCGGCGCAGCTTGCCCGCCTGTCGCTTGACCGGCTCTGGTCGGGAGTCTTGGCGCGCTGGGACAACTACTCCGTCTTCGTGTCGGTCGCGGTGCGAAGTCCGGTGAGACTCATCCTCGGCGGGGGCCCCGACGCGGCGGCCGTCGCCGGACGCGTGGGGAACTGGGCGTGGGGGCAGGGATACGTCTCGAACTCGTGGCTGCTTCTGATCTTCGACTTCGGGGTGTTGGGATTCGCCGGTTTCCTGGGCATGTTCCTCGCCGCCTGGAGGACCTGCGGCGCCCGGTGGATCAGGGCAAGCCTCGCGGCGCTGGCGTGGGTGATGATGTGCGACAACGCGATGCACGCGACGTACTTCTGTCAAGCGATGGTGTCCCTTTGCCTTGCGATGGCCATCTTCGTGGGCTTCGAGGTCCGGGAGCAACTCGAGGCGGAGCCGCTGGCGATGGACGACCTGTACGATGAGCCGCCGACCCCACTCGGCTGGTCGCCCACGTGACTCGAAAGGATCCAGGCCCATGGGATACATCGCGTTCGACGGAACCTACCTGGAGGTCGATGCGACGGGCCAGAGCCGCGTCGGGCTCGAGCTCCTGCGCGCAGGCCGTGGCCTCGTCGGGTCTGGGCGGCTCATCGAGGACTTGAGGGTCGTCACGTTGTCCGGCCGTCTCGCGGAGGAATACGACGTAGGAGACTACCGCATCCTGCCCATGGGGAGCGGGCCTCACCTAGCCATCTACCTGAACGCGCTGAGGCTGTCGAACCTCGCGCGCCGCATCACGCCGCGTCCGGACGCCGTGTTCTGGCTGACGCCCGAGCGGTTCGGGGGCGACATCTCCGGCATGAGGCAGGTGGTGATGGTCCACGACCTGGCATCGATCCGGAACCCTCGGCTCTACCCGCGCCGGTCGAGGTGGCTGAGGCAGGCCTCGTTGGGGCGGATCCGTGGCAGCCGATGTCGCGTCGTGGCCATCTCGGAAGCGACACGTCGGGACCTGGTGCACGTCGGGCGCATCTCCCCTGGCCGGATCACCGTGGTGCATCACGGCGTAAGTCCGCGGTTTCGCGTCCTGAAGGATGGGAAGCTCCTTCAGGACACGGCCGGGAGGTTCGGCCTGGAATCCAAGCGGTTTGCCCTGTTCGTCGGCCGGGTCGGGCCACGGAAGAACGTGCCGGGACTGCTTCGCCTCTTCCAGAGGGCCCGGGGAATGCTCCGGGAGGATCTCTGGCTGGCGATGGTCGGTCCGAGAGGACTGGACGTGATGGCCCTCGCGCGCGAGGCCGGACTGACGGCGGAGGATGCCGCCCATATCCTCGTGCTTGGCCGGGTGAGCGAGGACGAGCTGGTCGCCATCTACAACCTCGCGTGGGTGCTGGTGTTCCCGACGTACTACGAGGGATTCGGCCTGCCGGTCCTGGAGGCGATGGCGTGCGGGACACCGGTGCTCTCTTCTGATTGTTCGAGCATTCCCGAGATCGCGGCGGACGCCGGCCTGCTGTTCGATCCCTCGCAGACAGACGACTGGGTGGATGGGCTGGTCACGCTGGAGCGAAGTGCGTCGCTCCACTCTGAGCTTCGCGACAAAGGTCTTCGCAGGGCTCGCGAGTTTTCCTGGACCCGGTCCGCGGAGGCGATCTTCCGGGAGCTCACGGCTCAGGAGACCGATTGACCATGCTTTCCGCTGTGAGGTGTCTCCAGCGATGATCGGCCACGATGAGGCCAACATGCCGCCGCAAACGGGACCGACATCTCGGAAGGTCCTCGCCGTCGTCACCGGCATGCCGGCCGACCGGCACGGGGGAGGCTTGCACGTCCACTTGTCCTTCGGGCGGGTTGTGGACGCGCTGGCGGTCCTGGTCGGCGTGCTGGCGGCCCTGGCCGGGAGCAGGGGGATACACCAGCGGGTCCCTCTCATGGTCGTCGCCGTTGTGGCGACGTACGTCGGGTCCTTGATTCTCGTGGAAGCCAATGTCCTGCCGGAGCAGTCGCAGGAGCGCCTCGCCCGGTTCCTTCACCTGGGCGCCGGAACCGCAGGGGGCGGCAGGGACCGGCTGTCTGCTCGCCAAGACACCTGGGTGCTCGGCCTGAGGGGCTACGTCAAGTCGGGGCTGGTCGGCACCGGGTTCGGCGCCACCGGGTCGGCCAATCAGGTCCTCGTCGGGTCGTACCACGGCATCCACAGCAACGTCTTGGGCTCGCCGACGGAGTGGAACCCGGTGAGGTTCTTGTTGTTCGCGGGCCTCCACTTGGCGCTGGTGCGCGCAATGCTTGGGATGCGCGATGTGCGACTTGGCGGACTTGCCTTTATCGTGGTGGCCAGCTGCCTTGTCCTTGGGGCTGCTCACACGTCGTACGTGACGAAATGGTTCTGGCTTCCGATGTTGTTAATCATGTGCATGCTCGGGTACGATGCCATAGGCTCCCACTCAGGATGGACCCCCGAAGAGGAGAACTGGCGCGAAGCCCTGCCCCCTGGAGGCGCCGGAACCCAATGACTCGTTCGCGCTCCCGAGCCCTGGGATTCGTTTGCGGGGCGCCTGCTGTGATGACCCGGCATTGGGTGTCCATGCACGCCGCGACGGGGCGGGTGGCGGACGAGTTGTCACGCCACTACGACGTGAACTACCTCAGCGTGCCGATCAAGGCCGTCGAGGAGGACAGGCGCCCCGAGTACGCGCTGGACCCCACGCGTTTCAAGATCGTCCCACAGCCCTACTTCGAGTCGTCCCTGGGGGCAATACCGCGCGCAAGGGGGATTGTGAAAGCCTACTTCCGCCTGTGCCGCGCCTGCCGTGGGGAGGACGTGTTCGTTCGGGGAATGACACCCTATATTGGGGCGCTGTACGCGGCGGCGGCGTGGCACCGCTGCAACGTCTGCCATTGGATCGTCGGGGATCCGATCACGCTGCTGCGCACCCATCGCAGGCGGGGGACGGTCTATGACTTTCTGGCAATGGCGTACTCCTACGTGGACTGGATAGCCGCCCGGGTGGGCCGATGGCTGGCCGACGGTGCCTTCATCTGTAACGGCGAGGCGCTCGGCAGGGCCTACCGTTCGCCGAGGACGTTCGCGACGGTATCGAGCACGATCCGGGAAGACGAGTTCTACGAGCGGGAGGATACCTGTCAGGCGGACCCCGTCCGGATTCTGTACGTCGGGTATATCCGCCCAGAGAAGGGCCTTCAGTATCTCTTCCAGGCGGCGGCCAAGCTCAAGACTCCCCGGACGTGGGACCTGGTCATCGTCGGCTCGTGGCAGAAGTACCCGGCCTACAAGCGCGTTTTGGATCAGACGGCCTGCGTTTGTGGGATCGCGGACCGCATCCGGTGGGAGGGTCACGTGGTCCTTGGGCCCAAGCTGCTGAACTACATGCGCACGTGCGATCTGCTGGTACTCCCGACTCTTTCCGAAGGAACCCCACACGTTCTCGTTGAGGCGCGGGCCAACGGCCTGCCCGTAGTGTCGACGACCGTCGGCGGGGTTCCGACGGTCATCGAGAATGGCATCGACGGCCTGTTGGTGCCTCCGAAGCGCTGCGAGCCGTTGGCCCGGGCCATCGACCGGGTTATTGCGGACGGGGAGCTTCGGCGATCGCTCATGCGCAACGGTCTTGTCCGGGCCCGCGAGCAGACGGTCGACAGGTTCATCGAGCGTGTTCTGGACGTCATGGCAGGCAAGCGGGGGTCGGTCACATGATGCGCGTGATCAAGTACGCCTGGTTCTTCTTCATCATGGCGGCCACGGGCTGGCTGCCGGACTTCAAGCACATCATGCGGGTGAGGGGGTTCCTGGTGAAGTGCTGCTTCAAGCGGTGCGGGAGCGATTTCCAGATCGCGTCGCACGCCATGATCGTCCATACGTCGAGCGTGTCGATCGGCGATCACGTGTACATCGCCTACGGGAGCTGGATCCAGGGCTATGGCGGCGTGACGCTCGACGACGAGGTGATGCTGGGGCCCTACACGGTCCTGGCCTCCTCCAACCATGAGAAGAAGGACGGCTCCTACCGATTCGGTGGCGGCCTGGGGGCACCGATCCACCTGTGCAGGGGCTCGTGGACGGGCAGCCACGTGGTGATCACCGCGGGCGTGCGGGTCGGCCCGGGCGCCGCCTGCGCCGCCGGCGCCGTGGTGACCGGGGACGTCGACGAGAACGCCGTGGTGGGCGGCGTTCCTGCGAAGGTGATCCGCACCGGCTGAAGCGGGCTTGCCCCGGCGGCCGAGGCGCCGCGGCGGTCCTCTCGAAGCGCATGAGAGCTTGGCTCATCAAAATCAGCACGCACCTTCCGGTAGACGGACAGCAGGACCGGTTGCTGCGAATGGGCCTGCTGGCGCGCCAACTGTGCGACGCCGGACACGAGGTCCTCTGGTGGACGGGGACGTTCGATCACGCCCGCAAGGCGCATCGCTTCGAGGCCGATCGCCTCGTCGAGGCCGGGCCGTCCTACCGGATCTTCCTGCTGCACTCGTGCGGATACGCCAGGAACGTCTCGTTGGCGCGGCTGCGCGACCACCGCCAGGTCGCACGCAGATTCGCCCGACTGGCGCCGACCCAGCCGCCCCCCGACGTCGTCCTTTCCGCCCTGCCCACGCCGGGGCTGTGCGTGGCGGCCATCCGGTACGCCCGTCCCCGCGGCGTGCCCGTCGTCCTCGACGTGCGGGACCTCTGGCCGGACGCATTCTACGATCTGGTCCCGCGGTGGTCCCGGCCCCTGGTCCGCCCGCTGCTGTGGCCCATGGAGCGGGCGGTTCGCCGGGCCTGCGCCCAGGCCACCGCCATCTGCGGCGTCTCTCCGCAGTACGTCCGGTGGGGCGTCCGCCGCGCCGGCAGGGAGCCCACGCCGCTCGATCGCGATTTCCCGCATGGCTATCCCGAGGCGGCCCCCCCGCCCGAGGCGACGGATCCGGCGCGGGCCTTCTGGCAGGGCCACGGCCTCACCGAGGACCCGGAGGTGTTCACCGTCTGCTTCTTCGGAAGGATGGGCCACCAGTTCGACCTCGACACGGTGCTGGCCGCCGTCCGCAAGCTTCAGGGCGGCGGGCGGTCCTTTCGCTTCGTCCTCTGCGGCGCGGGCGACAACCTCGAACGCTACCGGGCGCGGAGCCGGACGCTGGACAACGTCCTGCTGCCCGGGTGGGTGAACGGGCCGCAGATCTGGACGCTGCTGCGGCTGTCGTCGGCCGGACTGGCGCCGTATCGGGACACCGAGAACTTCCGCGAGAACCTGACGAACAAGCCGTTCGAGTACCTCTCGGCCGGGCTGCCGATCATCGCGGGCATCGGCGGCGTCCTGGGCGAGCTGATCGCCGGACATGCCTGCGGGGTGGTGTACCCGAGCGGCGACGCGGACGCCCTTGCGTCGGCCCTGCGCGAGCTGTATGACCGTCCCGAGCGCCGCCGGCAGATGTCCGCCAACGCCCGACGGCTCTTCGAAGAGCGGTTCGGGGCAGAGAGGGTTTATCGCGAAATGGTCGGCCATCTCGAGCGGATCGCGCACGGGAGCAGGCAGCAATGAAAGTCTGGCTGGTCACGATCGGCGAGCCGCTTCCCACCGACGGCAGCGGCGATGCGCGCTTGCACCGCACGGGGATCTTCGCCGGCATCCTCGCGCAGCGGGGCCATGACGTGGTCTGGTGGACCTCCGCGTTCGATCACTTCACCAAGACGCATCGAACGCGGGAGGACGAGGTGATCGACTGGCGCGACGGGTATCGGATCCGCATCCTCCAGGCCCGGGGCTATGGGAGCAACGTGTCGCTTGGGCGGGTGCTCGACCACCGCGGGCTGGCTAGACGCTTCGCCCGGCAGGCGCCCGAGCAGCCGCCCCCGGACGTGATCGTGGCGGCCATGCCCACGCCCGGCCTGGCGCTGGCGTCGGCCGACTATGGCAGGGACAAAGGCGTTCCCGTCGTCCTCGACGTGCGCGACCTCTGGCCGGACGTCTTCCTGGACCTCGTTCCCGCCTGGCTGCGCCCGCTGGCCTCGCTGCCGCTGGTGCCGATGCGCCGGACCGTGGCGGCGGCGTGCGCGAAGGCGACGGCCATCAGCGGCGCCACGCCTCGCTACGTCGAGTGGGGCCTGGAGCAGGGGCGCCGCACGCCCTCCGGCCTCGACCGCTCCTTCCCCATGGGGTACCCGGAGACGCGCCCGGACAGCGACGAGCTCGAGCGGGCCAGGGCCTTCTGGGCCGAGCACGGCCTGACGGAGGAAGACGACTGTCTCAACCTGACGTTCTTCGGCACGTTCGGCCGCCAGTTCGACATCGAGACGGTGATCGAGGCCGCCCGCCTTCTCGACCGCGAAGGCCGCGCCGTGCGCTTCGTCCTCTGCGGCGCTGGCGAGAACCTGGCGAAGTACAAGTCCCGGGCCGCGGGGCTGGGGAACGTCGTCTTCCCCGGCTGGATCAACGCCGCTCAGATCTGGACGATGCTCCGCATGTCCTCGGTCGGCCTCGCGCCGTACAAGCCGACGAAGAACTTCCTCGCCAATATCGCCAACAAGCCGCTGGAGTACCTTTCGGCGGGGCTGCCCATTCTGGCAGGACTACGCGGGATGCTCGGAGAACTGGTCGAGAAGGAGGATTGCGGCGTCGTCTATGACAGCGGGCGGCCTGAGCAACTGGCCCGGATCCTCCGTTCGCTCCACGAGGACCGCGCCCGGCTGGAGGCCATGTCCCGCAATGCCCGCGTCCTGTTCGAGCAGCGGTTCTCCGCGGAGAAGGTCTACGGCGAGATGGCCGGCTATCTCGGCGAGGTCGTCGAGAGCCGCGGCCGAAGCCGGTAGGCCCGGCGGTCAGCTCGCCTGGGACGGGAGGCGCTTGCGCAACACGGTGGTCGTTTGGCCGACCAGGAACGGCAAGAGCGCGGCCACAAGGAAGTAGAGGCTCGGGAGCCTCTTGGAGAGCATTCGGCCGATGGGCGGGACCAGGGCGCCGCGAGCGACGCAGTAGACGTCGGTCTGCGTGCCGACGTCGAAGAGGTACCGAATGCGCTTCCTCGTCACGGCCAGATAGCCTTCCTTTCCCGGCTTAGAGTAGCGCCAGTCGATCACCACGATGTACCCGGAGGGCCTTGTCACCCTCACCATCTCCGTGGCGATGGCCTTGGCGACGTCGTTGTCCGTGACGCTGATGAACATGGTCGATTCGAGGGCGAGGTCGAAGGCGCCGTCCTCGCAAGGCAACTCCCTGGCGTCTCCTGCGATGAAGCGAACGCTGGCGTGCTTGCTGCGGGCTGCGGCGATCCGGTCTTCCAGGATATCGATTCCCGTGAAGTTGGCAGGGTCGAAGCCGAGCTCGATCATCTGCGGCAGACTGCCGCCGGTGCCGCACCCCACGTCAAGGACCTTCGCGGTCGGCGGGTCCAGATCCAGCTTCCGCAGGCAGTTGATCAGCGACTTCTGGAAGGCGAAGCTCTGGAACATCACCTCCGGGTTGTGGAGCAGCGAGTTGCGGAACTCGCCGACGTCGCTGTAGTAGCGCTCGTACCACCTCGAAACCCCTCGTTGGAGCTCCTCCTCGCCCACCCGCTCCCTGCGCTGGCCCTTCGCCATGATGGTACCTTCCGCTGGCTGGTGCCGCCGCGCGGCAGTCGATCGCCCGTGCGTGCCGTCCTGGGTTCGTCGTTCCTTGCTGATTCGCGGCCCCTCAGCGAGCTGCCGTACAGGCCACCCCGCCGAGGCCCGCAGGAGGAGGCGACAACGATCCTTCGATGACGATATTCCAGCCCGAGTTCGCCAGCAACCGAATTCTGAAAACGATTTCCGCCGGTCAACGGACGGTTTTGCAGGACTTACGGCGCGCGTGGGGGCCTGGATGGGCCTCAGCGGGGCATGCACGGCCCGAATCGCGATGTAGTGAAGACCCGACCGGTTGCGTGGCCTGCGGACGGCTCGACAATGGGGGCATGTTCATCCGGCCGTGCTATCGAAGGAAGAACGGCAAGCAGCACGCGTATTGGGCGCTCGTCGAGTCGCATCGGACGGCGCGTGGCCCGCGACAGCGTGTGGTGGCGTACCTCGGGCAGATGGCCCAGCCGAAGCGGCGCGGCGTGCGGCGGGAGGCGAGGCCACGCCATCGCTGTTCGAGGACGCGGCGCGGGAGTGGGTCGAGGTCGATGTCAAACGCCTCCGCGTGGAACGCTCCCGGGACTTCGGCGGTCCCTGGTTGGGCCTGCAACTCCTCCGCCGGCTGGAGCTGATCGACTTCCTCGAGGAGATCATGCCATGCACCCGGGCGGAGATCCCGTGGCCGCGGATGGCCGCCGTGCTGGTGCTGTGCCGATGGTGTCGGCCGTCCAGCGAGTTGTACATTGTCGAGCACCTCTACAAGCACACCGCCATCGCGGACCTGCTGGGCATTCCATCGCGCAAGATCAACGAGCAGCGGCTGTACCGCGCCTTGGACAAGGTGCTGGCGCACAGGGAGGCGTTGCAGATCTTCCTGAAGAACCGTCGCCGTTGCGTGACTCGGCCGGACGAACACCAGGCAATTCTGCTGCACCGGCTGGGCCTGAATCTGCCGTCGAACCTGCCGGTGACGGACGAGAAGTTGGGCCGGATGTAGTGAAGACTTTGGCCGATTTCGAACGCAAACAAAGGATTTACGGCGATAACTGGCGAACTCGGGCTAGGGGGAACGGGGAAGCCCGTCAAGCCGGCGCTGGCGCGACGGCGCAATGGCAGGCAGGGCACGTGGTTGGGGGATACAGCGGGGGCGACTCAGCCGACCGGACGGTTGAGCAGCGCGGGCTGGAAGCCGATAATGCCGGATGTGTCAAAGGAATCGTGCGGCCCGGCTGGGATGACCCGAGTCAACCCCGTGGTATCCCGCCCTCCGAAGAGGCGAGCGATGTGGAAGAGAGCTTTCGACGTGGTCCTGAGCTTCATCGGGCTGGTGCTGACCGGGCCGTTCCTGCTCGCCTTGGCCGTCTGGATCAAGCTGGACTCGAAGGGCCCGGTGTTCTACCGCGGTGTGCGCGTCGGGCTCCGCGGCAGGCCGTTCCGCATCTTCAAGTTCCGCTCGATGGTGGCCGACGCCGACAAGATCGGCCCGTCCTCGACGGCCGACGAGGACCCCCGCGTCACCCGCCCGGGCCGGCTCATCCGCAAAGGCAAGCTCGACGAGCTTTCGCAGCTCCTGAACGTGCTGATCGGCGACATGTCGCTTGTGGGCCCGCGGCCGGAAGTGCAGAAGTTCGTCGACATGTACACCGACGAGGAGAAGGCGATCCTCGACGCCCGCCCGGGCATCACCGATTGGGCGTCCATCTGGAACGCCGACGAGGGGGCCGTCCTGGCCGGGGCCGACGACCCCGACCAGGCCTACCTGGAGCTGATCCGCCCGACGAAGCTGAAGCTCCAGCTCGACTACGTCCGCCACCACAACCTGCTGACGGACGTCCGGATCATCCTGTACACGATCCGGAAGGTCCTCCGCCGCACCTGGGTGCCGAAGAAGCTTCGCGCCTATCCCTACCCCGGTGCCCCCGGGGCGGCCGCCGGCCAGGACCCCGCATGAGCGCGGTCGTGCTGGCGGCCGCCCGGGCGCATATCCCGGAGGCGGTCACGCTTCAGGCGTGCCCCGGGCCCTGTCCAAACGCGAGCGCCGATGCGTCTCGGTGTCAGACGGTCCGGACCCGCCGCTTGCGGACATACGCGCCGGCGGCGCCGAGGCCCATGAGGATCCCCGCCACCGTGATCGGCTCGGGCGCGGACGGCCCGTCGAAGACGAGGGCGTAGTCCTGCATGTCCTCGTTCGTCAGGATGCGAAGCTCGACGTCCGGGACGGTCGTGCCGAGATCCTCCAGCCACGTATTCGCCATGTCCACCCAGGCGCCCGTGGTGGTGGTGTAGAGCGATCCGGACGTGACGTCGTAGCCTGAGTCGTCGATGATCTCCCACACACAGAGCTGGAACGCCGCCGCGCCGGCCTCGGTGCCGATCTCGTCGATGTGGCTGCCGTAGAGCCTGCGCAGGTCGTTGGCCTTGCTCTCGCCCATGGCGGCCTGCGGGTCGCCGCGGACGACGGGGCCGTCCTCGGGCATGCGGACGTCGTAGAGGTAGTACCCTTTGCCTAACGGAGCGGACTGCCGCACATCCGCGCAGAACGCGCCGATCAGGTAGTCCGGGCCGGCCAGCTCGTACACGTCCTCGCCCTCGCCGGTCGGGGTGTAGTCCGCATCCAGCAGCAGGTTGTACTGGCCGGTGTACACAGTTCCCAGGCTGTTGCCGTTGAGGTAGATCGTGGCGGACTTCCGCGGAGTGGCGCTGTGGTACTTCATCCGGACCGTGCCCAGCGAGTTGGCGTGCACCGTGCCCGCCAGAAGCACAACGACACTTGCCACCAGAACAGTCAGTTTCCCTCTCATGTCCATTCCTCCATTCCCTCCTGCGGGTTCCTCCAAGGCTCCGTGAGCACAACAGCCGGCTCGCCGCCGCCGAGGCGACACGACGAGACACGGCCGAACCGCGAGACAAACGCCGTCCGATGGCGGATGCGAGGGAGTCCCCCAACCGTGGACTCGCCCTTGTCGCCTCCATTCCATCCCGGCACCGCAAGCCGGCGACAAGGTCCCGTAGCCAAACCCGAGTTTTCGTATCATACCGGAGGTGCCGGAATCTGGCAAGATGGAAAATCGCGACAATGCCAGAAAAGCCGGCTTCCGTGCCCCGGCCCCGCCGGGGGGCGCGTCGGCTCCGTGAAGCCCTTCGCGAGGGCAATCGCCCACGCGGCTATCTCAAGTCGCAGCACTTGGCGGACGATAGGCCTCACGGGCGCCGGAGGGCAGCGCCGGTGGAGAGCCCATCATGATCACGGCGGAGCGAAACGGTATCCCTCCTTCTGCGGGTCGTTCCTCACGGAAGGCATCGCGAAGTCGCCCGGCGGCGAGCGGAACCGCGGGCGGGCGCAGGCAGGTCCGCGCCGCCATAGCCGGCCTGGGGGTGGCTGTGCCCGAGACCGTCATGACCAACGCCGACTTCGAGAAGTTCCTCGACACGTCGGACGAGTGGATCACGCAGCGGACGGGCATCAGGCAGCGCCGCATCGCCGCCGAAGGGCAGAGCACGGCGACGCTGGGCACGGCGGCCGCCCGGGCGGCCCTCGCCGACGCCGGCATCGGGCCGACCGACCTGGACCTCATCATCTGCGCCACCGTCACGCCGGAGATGATCTTCCCCGCCACGGCGTGCATCATCCAGAGCGAGATCGGCGCGACGGACGTGCCCGCTTTCGACCTTTCGGCCGCGTGCAGCGGCTTCGTCTACGGCCTGAGCATCGGCAGCAAGCTGATCGAGTCGCGCATGTACCGACGCATCCTGGTCATTGGCGTCGACACGCTCAGCCGTTTTGCCGACTACACGGACCGTGCGAGCTGCGTGATCTTCGGCGACGGGGCGGGGGCCGTCGTCCTGGACGCGACCAGGCGGGCGAACCGGGGCTTGCTGTATTCGGTCCTCCACGCCGACGGCAGGGGATGGGACTACGTCTACGTGCCCGCGGGCGGCTCGCGACAGCCCGCCACGCTCGAGACGGTGAGGGACCGCCAGCACTACGTCAAGATGCGCGGGCGCGACGTGTACAAGTTCGCCGTCGAGAAGCTGCAGTGGTTGCTGGAGCACTGCATGGCCGAGTGCGGCCTGAGCGCCGACGACGTGGACCTGGTCGTGCCGCACCAGGTGAACATCCGGATCATCCAGTCGGCGACCGAGAAGCTCGGCTTCCCCATGGAGAAGGTGTACCTGAACCTCGACCGGTACGGGAACACCTCGGGGGCCTCGATCCCGCTGGCCATGGCGAGCGCGAGGGAGGCCGGGCTGCTCCGTCCCGGTTCGACGGTCCTGCTCGTAGGCTTCGGCGCGGGCCTGACGTGGGCGGGCGCCGTGGTCCGGATGTGACGGCGGCGCGGCGCCGGGCGGATCGCTCGGTCACCTCGGCAGCCCCGCGTCGCCGGGGGAACGGAACCTGAGCGTCAGCGCGATGTCCACGGCGATCAGGACGGCGTTGACGACGTAGAGGATCGTCACCGCTTCGGGCGCCTCGTTCGCTTGGGCCGCACGGAGAAGCTTCGCTGCCAGCCCGAACAGGTACCCCATGAGGATCAGCGTCATGAACGCGACGCTCTTCCCCTCGGTCCGACGCGTCCGCAGCGTCTTGAGGATGTCCACCGGCCAGGACGTGCCGAAGCAGATCAGCATCCCGCCCTCCAGGATCTGTCCCACGCTCGACGTCACGAAGGCGGTCATCATGGGTCTGGTTCCCTTCGCGCGGGGCCCCGCCGACCCGCGCCTGTCGCGGCGGCCTGCCGGCTCCGCGGCCGGGGGGGCAGACGGCGGAGTCGGTCACGATGGCTGGCCCGCGTGATCGACGGGGACTCGACTCGCGTTTCCGTACCTGTGCGTTGTCGCTACCTGCCGGTTCAGTGTCTCCAGGAGCTCTCCGGCCTCGACGAAGCGGAAGTGTGAGAGGAGCCACTGGAGCTTCCGCTGGGTGTGCTGGAGGTTGACGCGGTGGCGCCAGCGGCTGACCGGCCCCATGGGCAGTGCGGGCTGGCCCGGGTCGAGCTCCCACGGATGGAGGTAGATCATACCGGGCCTGCCGCGGCGTTCCGCGGCGCGTAGGGCCCTGCCTAGCAGCCGGACCGGCAGGAGGCGCAGGTATCCCCCGCCGCCGAGCGGCACGCGATGGCTCATCACGCCGAGGGTGAGGGGGGGGATCTCGAGGATGCCGCCGCCGCCGGGACCGACGGCCCGATGAACGTCCGTCGGCGCGTCCGGGACGCCGTAGCGGTCGTGACGCACCGGGAAGATGGAGGAATCGTACAGGTACCCCGTCTCCGCCAGGACGTCGAGCGCCCAGGCCGTCCGGTGGGTGATCGAAAACGTCGCGGCGCGGTAGCCGATGACCGGGCGGCCGGACAGGTCCTCCAGGAGCGCGCGGCTCTCAACCAGCTCCCCGCGGAACTGCTCCGGCGTCAGGCGGCCGAGCATGGTATGGGTCATGCCGTGCGAGGCGATCTCATGGCCGGCGTCGGCTATGAGCCGCACGGCCTGCTTCTCATGTCGTGCCACCCATCCCAGGACGAAGAACGTGGCCGAGGCGGCGTGCTCGTCCAGGAGCTGGAGGATCCGCTCGACGCAGGGCGTCAGGCGCTTCTCGAAGGCGTGCCACTGGTCGGGCGTGACACCGCCCTCGGCGGCGGCCTCGACCTGGAAGTACTCTTCCACGTCGAAGCTCAGCACGTGAGGCGACACGCCGGCGGACGAGAGGGGCAGGCGCTGGGATCCGGGCTTGCGCGACCTACTCAAGGGGCTCGATCTCCCGCAGCGCGTGCTCCGCCAGCCGGGCTGCCCTCCTCTCTGCCAGGGGCACTCTCCGGTCTTTCTCCCGGGCCTCGGCGGCTCTCCTCCGCCCGATGTCGACCGCTTCCTCCAGGTGCATGCGGGCGAGGCGGTTGCTGCCGGCGGCGGCCTCGGCCATGCCGAGATGGTAGTGTACCTCGGCCGAACCGGGCTGGCCCTTGACGGCCCGTCTCAGCAGACGGCAGGCGTCCGCCTTTCGGCCCTGGAGATGTGCGATCCACCCGGCCGTGTCGAGGAACATCGAGGGGGAATTCGGCTTCAGGATCCCATCCGTCACCTTCTGCGCCTCGGCCAGGCGCTCGCGGTCGGCCGGTGACAGCACGGTGACGAGGTAGGCCCAGTTGTTGGCGCACACCGGGTCCTTTGTTGCCTCGAACACCTTGCGATAGAGGGGCTGGGCCTGCTTGAGGTTGCCGGCCCGCTCCTCCGCCTGGGCGTGCTCGAGCGACAGCCCCTTGTCGTCGCCGTGCGTCCGGGCGAGGGCCCGGTAGATCCCGACGGCGTCGTCGTACTGCTGCTTCGCCACGTGAAGGCGGGCCTGCATCCGCCTCGCCAGGTAGCTGTCCTTAGGCTGAAGCGTGGCGCAGAGCTGCTCGAGCCGCTCGGGCTCGGCCGAGGCCCAGTAGAGCAGTCGTGCAGCCCACTGGCACGCCGGGCGGGCCTTCAGCGCCTCCATGGCCCAGTGCCACGCCAGGTCGACCTGGCGCGCGTCCAGCGCTACCTGCGCCTTCAGCAGCTTGACCAGCTCCTTCCTGGCGTCCTGTGATGCCCCGGCGTGTGCGATGAGTTCCCGGCCGGCCGCGGCGACAGGGCCCCCGGCCGTGTCGAGCTTCTTCGCGATTACCTTGACCTGGAGCTCGTCCCTGGCCAACAGCGCGCAGGGCAGCCGGTAGGCGACGGGGACCGCTCCCGGCGGCTGGAGCTTGGCGGCCTGCAGGTCGAGGTCATCGATCCGCTCGGCCCAGGGCTTGGCCGCGGCGGCATCCGCCGAGCGGCTGGCCAGGCACAGGCCCAGGGCGGCGGGAATGAGATCCGCTTCGGCGGGGGGCGGGAGGAGCTTCCCGGCTGCCTGCGGATCGCCGTCCATCCCCAGAGCGACGGCGAGCCAGCGCCATCGTGGGTTGCCGGTCACGCCGACCACCGCCGCGGAGATCCTGGCCGCCGAGGCCAGGTCCTTGGTCCTCACGGCCGCCTGTATCGCCATTGCGGCCGGGCCCACAATGGACTGGCCTGTTGCCTCCTTCGAGGCCCGGAACGTTCGGAAGGCCTGGCGCGCCTCGGCCGGCCGGTCGTCCTCCAGCAGGATCGACATCTCATGCATGAGCGTGGCGGGGTCGCCGGGGCGTTTGGCGGCCAGGCTGCGCAGGATGGCCAGCGCGTGCTGCGTCTCCGCGAGATCCGCCAGTGCGTGCTGTGCGGCGGCGTACTGCGGGGCATGTTCCGGGATTCGCGTCAGCAGCGCCTTTGCCTTGGGCTTGCCGTCGAGCGAGGCCAGCGCTCGGGCGAGGTCGAGCTGCATGGCCGGGCTGGAAGCCGAATCGACCAGGCCCTCCAGTTGCTCTGTCGCCTTCTTCCGCAGGCCCCAACGGGCAAGGAGCCTTCCCTCCTGATAGCGGGCCATGACACCGGCCGCCCTGCCACGGCCTGCCAGCTCCCGCAGCGCCTCCAACGCCGCCAGGGGGTCCTGCCGAGCGTCCAGCGCGTCGGACAGCATCACGTGGAGGTCGGGCCGGGCAGGTTGGAGCTCGATGGCCTTGCGGAGGAGTTGAGGGATCTCGTCGGTCTTCCCGATCGCTTGCAGCACCCTTGCGCGGAGGACGCAGGTTCTGGGGTCGTCGGGCCGAATCTGCTGCACCGCGTCCACCGCGGCCAGGGCCTTCTC
>CAZXOC010000019.1:35243-40225 GCA_964642165.1 uncultured Planctomycetaceae bacterium
TCGAGGATCGCCAGCGCCTCGTCCAACTCCCCGGACTCGGTGAGCAGGCCCGCCAGCATCAGGCGGTACCCCGGCGCCCGGCCGTCGAGGTCCACCGCCCGGCGGCAGTGTTCCATGGCCTGAAGGCCCCGCCTCGTGTCGTAGTAGTGCCTGGCCAAGGCGATATGGGCATCCGGATCGTTGGGGTCTTTCTGGAACTGCTCCTCCAGGAGCTTGTCCGCATCGCCAACACGTCCAGTGCGGACCATGGCCCGGACGACGGCCTGCCGATCGCCGGCGCCGACGGGCTTCCCGCCGGCAACGCGCGACTCGAGCTTCCTCGCCCGGGTGCCGTCACCCAGGATCCGGTACCCGTCGGCGGCGGCCATGAGCAGGCTCAGGCCGGCGCCCTCGGTCTTCCCGGCGACGTCCAGCGCGGTGCGTGCCAGTCCCGGCTGGTCGGTCCGGCGGGCGGCCTGCACGAAGAGACGAAGGACCTCGGGGCTATTCGGGTCGGCGTCGTATGCGGCCGCGGCGTCCTCGAACGCCTGCCGCGGCGATTCACGTAACGTAAGTCTGGCGAGGTACATGCGAGAAGGGACGTGGTCGGGCTTGATCCGGGAGACGATCGTCCGCATGGCCTCTGCCGCCAGCGAGGTCTTGCCCGTCTCGTGGGCGGCTATGGCGTAGAAGTAGTGGGCTTCGTGCCACCCCGAAACGTCCGCCTTCAGGGCGAAAAGCTCGCGTTCGGCCTCCTGGTGCCTTCTCTGAGACATCAGGGCCTGTGCGTGAAGCAGCCTGGCGCGGGAATTGTGCGGCTCGGCCTTGGTGCTCTCCTGGGCCAACCGCTCGGCCAGCTTGGCCTCATTCGGGTCGTGGAACACCTCGGCCGACGTAAGGGCGACGGCCGCGCGCTCGAGCTTGATCCGCGCGTTGTCCGGGTGAGCCGAGAGCAGCTTGTCCAGATCCCGCTTCACCTTCCCGAGCTGCTTGCGAAATGCCTGCTTGCCCTGCCGGTGCGAGGATCGAAGCTCGTGTACGGCCAGCATCGAGGCCGCCACCGGCGGCGGGTCGTCGACGTCCAGGGCCTTGCGGGCGAGGGCCAGCGAGGCCTCGTCGCCGCATTCCTCGCACAACTCGATGAGCGCCTCGGCTGAGGCCGGCCGCCGGGCGTCCTTCTGGACCACGGCCAACAGGACCGCAATGGCTTGCTTGAGGCTTTCCCTCGAGGCGGCCAGGGCCTCCTGACTCTCCTCACGCTTCGCCTCCGCCTCGGGCGTGACGCGGGCGGCGGCGGCGATCTCCGCCTCCCGGTCGAGGCACCCGGACAGGAGCAGTTGGGCCCGGGCCATCGCCCGGAGGTTCAGACCCCATCGCTCCTGAAGTCCCAGCCCAGGGGCGGCGTCCCTCCCCTTGGACTGCCGAAGGATCTCGTTCGCCTTCTCCAGTTTCGCGATGGCGTCGTGCAGCGATTCGGCCTTCTCCCGGTCGGCTCGGGAGGCCAGCGTCCGGACGGCGGGGAGGGAATACGTGCTCGCCCTGCACAGAACGACTTCGGCGGCGTTCGGATCGCATCGCGCCGCCTTGTCGAGGACTCGCCGGGCTTCGAGGTACCTGCCCTGGCGGCAGTACGCCAGGGCCTGTGTGTGGTAGCCGCGCCAGTCGGCGGGGTACTTGGCGGCGTACGTGCCCGCGAGCTCCAGCGACTTCTCCAGCTTGTTGGCGCGGAGGGCCAACTGCGCCCGGGCCAGCAACCGGGGGCCCGTCTGCCGACGGATGTACCACGCGATGCCCGCTCCGACGCCGGCGAGCAGGAGGAGGAGCACGGTGAGCCACGCGATCCGGCGATTCCGCGTCATACTTCGTCACCTCCGGCGCTCATCCGGGCCGCTTCACCTCGGCCAAGGCCTGCTTGGCCAGCCGGATCACCTCGGCGGTCGTCTTGGGAAGGGTCTGGCCGCCGGCCTGGAGCTTCTCGCCGAGATCCACCGCGGCGGCCAGGTGCCACTGGGCCAGTTGCTCGTCCCCCGCGGCCGCCTCGACGACGCCCAGGTGGTAATGCACATCCGGCGAGCCGGGCAGGCCCCGGGCGGCGCGGCGAAGGAGTGGCAGGGCGTCGGCATCGCGCCCCTGGAGATGGGCAATCCAACCCGCCGTGTCCTGGATGTGCGGCAGGGGCCTGGCCTTCAGGGCCGCATCCGCCCACGTCCGGGCCTCGGCGAGCTTCGCCGCGTCCTTGGGAGACAACTGCACCACGAGGCACGCGGCGTTGTTGGCGGCGGCGGGGTCCTTGTCCTTGGCCAGTTGCATGACCTCCCGGTACACGGCCAGGGCTTGCTCGAGTCGTCCGGCGGCCTCCAGGGCCATGGCCTGCTGCAGCAGGTACGCGGGATCGACCTTGCCTGCTCTTCGAGCCAGGGCCCCGTGGATCTCCGCCGCTTGGGCGGGGTGATTCTGGCGGGCGAGAAGATCCGCCCGAAGCACCTGAGCCAGCTCGCAGTCCTTCGGGCGCAGGGTTTCGCCGGCCTCCTTGAGCTCGGCGGCTCCCGGCCCGGTCAGCATGACCTCCAGGGCAGCCCATTGGGACGCGGGTCGTGCCCTGAGCGCCTGCATCGCCCAGATCCGAGCCAGCTCGGGCAGCCCCAGCTCGCGGGCGATGAAGGTCTTGACGAATGTCGCGACCTCCCCGGCGGCCTTCGGCGAGGCCTTGCTGTGGGACACCAGCTCCCGGGCCGCGGCTCCATCGGGGCCGGAACCCAGCTTCGCGATGGCCACCTTGATTTGGACTTCATCGTCGGTCAACAGGGCGCACAGGAGCCTCAGCGCCGCCGGTATGCTGCGCGGTGGCTGGAGCTTCCCGAGACCGGCGTCGAGGCTGTCGAGCCGGTCGGCACATTGCTTGGCCGTCTTCTCGTCGCCTGCGTGCTTGGCCCGACACAGCAGCAACGCCGCAGGGAAGACGCCGGCCTCGGACACCTTGGGAAGCCCCGGGCCCGCGGGCCTGGAAGCGGCCTCGGAACCGCCGTCCGGAAGCAGCAAGGCGGCCGTCACGCGCCATCGCGGGGACGGCGACCTTGCAGCCAATGCCTTGGCGATCTCACCTGCCTTCGACAGGTCGCCGCTCCGGATCGCAGCGGTCAGCGCCAGCGCTGCCGCACGCTCAGGCGGCCGCGCAGCAGCACCCATCCGTTTCCTGAAGGCCTCGAAGGCTTGCACCGCCTCAGCCGGCTTGCCCGCCCCGATCAGGATCGACATCTCGTGGAGGAGCACGCGCTGACTGCGCGGCCTCTTCCCGCCCAGCTTGCGGACGGTTGCCAGCCTGACTTCCGCGGCCTCCGCGAGGTCCGCCAGCATGAGCTGGGCGGAGACATACTCCCTTGCGTGCTCGGGGATCTTGGCCAGCGCAGCCTTTGCCTGATCCCCGCGCCCCAGGCGGGCCAGCGCGCGGGCCAGAGCCAACTGAAGATCGGGGCTCGGTTCGTAGCGAAGGTCCGCGACAGCCTCGTATCTCTGGATGGCCTCGGCCTGGAGCCCCCAGCGTGCAAACAGGGCTCCCTCGTAGAACAGCCCGATGGGCTTGCCGGCCCGGCCCGTCTTCTGCAGCCTGTTCAGGGCCCCCAGGGCAGCCAGGGGCTTACCCTGGGCATCGAAGACCCGAGCCAGCGCCGTGTACAACCGGAAATCCCCCGGCTGAAGCTCGATGGCCTTCTCGTAGAGGTTCGGCACCTCGTCGAGCCGTTCGGCGGTCATCAGCACGTTGGCCCGCAGGAGGTAGCTCCTGGGGTCGTTGGGGAGCATCTGCTGGACCGTGTCGCACGCGGACAGGGCCTCGTCGATCTCCTCGATACGTGCCAGCAAGCTGGCGGCCTGAAGGAGGGCAAAGGGATCCTTTCGCGCCTGGGCCTCCTCGCATAACGTGATCAGCACAGCCTCGGCCTTTGGGTACTGCTTGTTCGCGGCGAGCAGGTTGGCCTTGGCGTACATGGCGCGGGTCTTGGCGATGCCTTCCGTGGCGGCTACGAGCTTGTCCAACTCCCGAAGCGCGTCGTCGAGCTTCCCGCCGCGTGCCAGCAGGGACGCCCGAAGCAGGCGGGCACGGAACCGCGTTGCCCCGTCGGACGCTGGGCTGCGGACCGCTCGCTCGCAGCATTCTGCGCCCTTGTCCGGCTGGCCCAGCCGGGCGTACAGGCCCGCCACGGCCAGGTCGACGAGATCGTCCCGCGCTCGCGAGATCTTGACCATCTCGCTGCGGGCCTTCTGGATGGCTTTCTCCACCTCCTCCCACGACATTCTCACGAATGCCTGCGCCGGGCGAGTGGTGGCCTCCCCCTCGAGTCCCTCGAGGCCCGCCTTGGCGAGAAGCAACAACGCGAGGCGCTGATAGGCGGGCAAGCTCTGCGGCCGCGAAGCGATCACTCGCTTCCATTCCGCTATGCCCTCGTCTCTCCTGCCCATGGCCAGGTAGGCCTGCGCGAGGGGCCGCCGCAGGTCCACGTCGTTGGGGTTTGCCTTCAGCCCGTCTAGGCAGATCTCGGCAGATCGCTTCGGCTGGCCGATGGCGAGGTAGATCATCGCCAGCGACACGCCGAATCGCCTTCCCGCGTCCGGCCGCTGGAGAATCGCCTGGGCTTCCGCGTCGATCGGCTCGCCGCGAAGCATCTTGATCTGGAGCTGGAGCAGCTCCGCCGAGATGCTGCTGGCCGCGATGGGGGTCAAGACGGCCTGTGCCTCGCTCAGCTCGCCCACGTCGATCAGCGCTCGCGCGAGGGCCAGTCGGTACACCGGGTTGCGGTCGCTCAGCAGCACGGTCCTTCGGTAGAGCTCCTCCGCCTGCAAACGTCGGGCCGTGTTGTTGTAGAGACTGGCCAGGGCGAAGCACACGCGCGGATCGTTGGGCGAGAGGGCAAGCTGGTCGTTGAGGAGCTTCTCGGCCTCGGGGGACCGCTCCTTCAGCATCAGCGCCCGCGCGACCGCCAGGACTTCGGCTGTGCCTGCCGGTTTGG
>CAZXOC010000019.1:40325-44778 GCA_964642165.1 uncultured Planctomycetaceae bacterium
CCGGGCCAGTCCAGGACCTCGCCGACGGTGAGCTGTGCCCATGCCTTGCCCAGGACCTCTCGGGCCAGGTCCGGCTGGTCCGTCCCCTGGGCGGCCCGAACGTACAGCCGCAGGGCTTCCGGGTCGCCCGGGTGGCCCTGCCAGTAGGCCTGGGCATCGGCGAAGGCCTGCTCGTAGAAACCGCCCTGGAGCAGCAGCTCGGCAAAGCGCTTCCGCGCATCCGGATGGTCGGGGATCAGCCGCGTAACGGTCCGCATGGCTTCCCGGGCGAGCTCGACCTTGCCGGTCCTCCGCGCCGCCTCGGCGTACCAGTACTGCGCAAGAGGCGACCGGGGGAAATCCGTCTTGAGCGTGAACAGCTCTCTCTCCGCTTGCGCGTGACCTTCCTGGTCGAGCAGCATCTGCGCTTGCAGCAACCGCGCGCGGAAGCTCCGGGGCTCGGCCTCGATGACTTCACGGGCCAGCTGCCGGGCCAGCACCATGTTCGGATCGTTCGGGTCCGGGCGCATCGTCGTCCGCCGCGCACGGGCGATCATCCATCCCGCTTGTGCCCGGGCCAGTTTGACGCGGGTATCCTCGGGATGAGCGCTCCTGAGCTTGTCGAGGCGGACGGCGATTCCGTCGAGTTCCTCGCAGTCGGCGCTCGTTTGCCCCGTCGACGATCGCAGCTCGTCCATGGCCAGAGCTGTGGCCGCTGCAGGTGGCGGACTGTCCAGCTTGCCGATGGCCTCGCGAGCCAACGCCAGCGACTTGCGGTCGCCCGTCCTCAAGCAGAGGTCCACGACCATCTCGGCCGGCCTGTCGCGGGATGGATCGCGCTGGACGACGGTCAGCAGCATCTCGAGGGCCTGCTTCTGCAGTGTGGCGGCCTTCTGCCCCTCATACTCGCTGCGATCCTTCTTCTTCTTGGCACCCTCGGCGTCCCGCGCGGCCTCCGCGACCTCCGCGTCCTTCGCCAGCATTCGGGCCATCGCGGCGTGCACGTAGCTCATCCGGAGGTGGTTGAACCCGAGGTTCTGCTGGATGTCCAGCCTGGCCGCGTCGTCGTTCGGGTCGAAGCTCGTGAGGATTTCGTTGGCCTTGGCGAGCTTCGCCAGGGCTTCCTCCAGGGGCGCGGTGCTCCCGCCTTCCCCGGCCGCGGAGAGGACCCTCGACGCCGGAAGGGCATACGTGTCCGCCTCGGTCAGCACGATCCGGACTTCCGTGGGCTTCCGCTTCGCCGCCTCCTTCAGCACCGGCCGCGCCGAGTCGTACTTGCCCTGCCGGCAGAGCGCCCGAGCCTGCGTGAAGTAGCCGCGCCAGTCGTCGGGGTACTTGGCGACGTAGTCGCCCGACAGCTCCAGCGCCTTGTCGAACTTGCCGGCGCGCAGGGCCAGCTCGGCCCTGGCCAGCAGTCTCGGCCCGGTGCTCCGGCGGATGTGCCACCACAAGCCGCCGGCGATGCCGGTGATCACGATGAGGACCACGACGATCCAGGCGATCTTCCGTGCCTTCGTCATCTTCGAGGTCTCCTATGCCCGCCGGCGGCATGTGTCGCGGCCGACAGGATGGCTGCGGACTCCCGCTGCGCCGGCGGGGCTATCTCAGCTTTTGGTCAAGATGCGGCACGGCCGCACGAAGCAGCGCCATCGACCGCTCTCTGGCCTGCGGGATCGAGCCCCGCGCGTCCGTCGAGACGCGAACGAGGGCCCCGCTGGCGTCCCGGCTGAGGAGTCCGTTCATGAAGATCGTCAACTGCTGTATCCAGAAGCTGCTCGTGTAGCGGTTGCCGCATTTGTACGTATACACGAAGTAGTGCCTTCGCCTTCCCGTCTGGACGACGATCTCTCTGCACGGGATGTCGCTTCGGCCCTCCACGTCCCGCAGGGCGACGTCGGCCTTGGCGACAATGCCCTCGCCGGAGCCCCTCAGGCAGACGTCGGGCGGGTGCGTTCCCTTCCGGTTGTCCTTGCTGAAGATGATGCAGAACGTCAGCGCCGGCTGCCCCGGCGCGACGTACTGACGGTTGAGGTGGTCCCCCGTCTCCAGCACGTCGATCGTCTTCTGATCGAGGGGTATGTCGTAGCTGTGCAGCAGCCTGCCGCCGACCGTCAGCCGCTGGGGCAAGGCCGCCTGGGCAATCCGCTGGTTCCAGGTGGGCGGGACGGAGCGGCTCAGCCACCACGCGCCGGCGGCGGAAACCGCCACCAGGACCACCGCGGTCCACGCGCGGGGACTGTGGATGGCCCGGAAGAGCAGGGTGCTCTGCTCCTCGTCGCCGGGCCCCCGCCGGACGTCGTGGAACAGGGGGACGATCTGGGCCGGCCGACCGAGAGCCGCGCGGGCCCAGAGGATGAGCTTCTCGATCCCGAACATCATCAGGAACGCCAGGACGAAGACGATCACCCCGGAGGCGTCGTGGTACCACCCCGTGGCTATCTCGACGTCCCACACGTCGGCCACGACGATCAGGCTCACGATCCGCAGGGAGTTACTGAGCAGCGCCACGGGAAGGGACATCAGGAACAGCCCGACGCGCCAGGGCCCCCGCAGCCGGCAGACGTACGTGTACAGGGCGCCGAAGGCCAGCAGGCTGATCATCGTCCGCAGGCCGTTGCAGACGTTGGCGATCACGAGCGTCTTGTCGCCCTCCAGCAGGACGCGGTTGCCCATCTGCTCGGCCGCGATCCCGAGGTGGTTGGCGGCGCTCACGCCCCATCCGGCGGCCACCATCTTCAGCCGGAACGCCATGTTGGTGACGGAGACTTCCGGCAGCGGCACCATGAAGAAGAGGATCGCCACGGGGAACCACAGCCGGCGAAGCGCCTCGGCCCCCCAGATCAGCAGGATCAGTCCCGCGAGGACGCCGATGAAGGCAAAGCCGCTGGCGAAGTTCACCCGCGCCAGGCAGGCCATCACGTGCAGCAGCAGCGAGAGGACCAGGACGATCGCGCCGATCACCCGCCGGGGGCGCACGCGGATCCGAGTGTGCCGGATCAGCAGGATCGCGATCAGCAAGCTGATCAGGGGGACCAGCGGGCCGTGCGTGTAGTAGCTCTCGCTGCCCACGATGCGGTCGTAGAGGCTCTTCTGCGTGCGCTTCCAGGAGGGAAACCAGCGGTGCCACATCTCCCAGAAGTTGTATGCGAACCCGATGGTCAGTGCGGCGACGAGCAGCAGCCAACCGCACACAACGGGCCGTGTGCCTCGCGCGGCGCGAGCGTCGGAAGCGGCGAGGTCCTCTGTCATGCCAAGCCCTGCCCTTTCCTCGTGGGCCGGATGGCGCACGAGCGACGAGCCGTCGAAATCGGCGGACACTGCCCGGAGAGCAAGCCAGGTCCGGGCGCGGGCACTCCCTGCCCATCCCTTTACGTATCGGCCCGTTCTTCCTCCCTGTTAAGCCGCTTCGTCGCCTGCCTATGGGTACGTCGCGGCCGCGGCGGGGGTTCTCGCCAAGTTGCGGTCACAATCGCTCGGCCAGGATGCCCGCGATCCTCCCGGCCGCTTGGCCGTCCCACAGCGGCGGCGTCTTGGGCGGGCGGCCCGTTCCCTCCGTCGCCTCGCGGAACGCGGCGAGGATCTTCGCCGGGTCGGTCCCGACGATGCGGTTCGACCCGATCTCGGCCGTCACCGGGCGCTCGGTGTTCTCCCGGAGGGTCAGGCACGGAACCTTCAGGATGGTAGTCTCTTCCTGAATCCCGCCGGAGTCCGTCAGCACCAGCTTCGCCGAGGACATGAGCTTGAGGAAGTCCAGGTAGCCCGCGGGGTCGATCAGCCGCAGGTCGGGCATGGCCTCCACGCGCCGCCCCAACGCGGACTGCCGCAGGCTCTTCCGCGTTCGCGGGTGGATGGGGAAGACGATGGGCAGCTCCCGCTGGATGGCCTCGAAGGCGTCGAGCAGCCGGCCGAAGACCGCCGGGTCGTCCACGTTGCTCGGGCGGTGCAGCGTCAGCACGCCGTAGCCGTTCGGCTGGAGGCCCAGCTCCGCCAGGATCGTGGATTCCTCCGCCTTCGCGCGGTTCTTCAGGAGCGTGTCGATCATGACGTTGCCGACGAAGTGGATCTTCGCGTCGGGCACGCCTTCCCGGCGCAGGTTGTCCACGCCGCTCTGCTCGGTGCAGAACAGCAGGTCGCTGATCGCGTCGGTCAGCAGGCGGTTGATCTCTTCCGGCATCGCCCGGTCGAAGCTCCGCAGCCCTGCCTCGACGTGCACCAGCCGGACCCCCAGCTTGACGGCCACCAGGCCGCACGCGATCGTGCTGTTGACGTCCCCGACGACGAGCACCGCGTCCGGGCGCTGCTCGAGAACGACCGGCTCGAAGGCCTTCATGATCTCCGCCGTCTGCACCGCGTGGCTGGCCGAGCCCACCCCCAGGTTGATGTCCGGCTCGGGGATGCCGAGCTGGCGGAAGAACAGGTCGCTCATCCGCTCGTCGTAGTGCTGCCCGGTGTGGACGAGCACCGGCTCGATGCC
>CAZXOC010000020.1:0-1641 GCA_964642165.1 uncultured Planctomycetaceae bacterium
ACAGGGGCTCGGAGCTCGTCATGACGTCCCTCAGGATGCGGGCGAGGAGCTTGCGGGCGAAGGCCTTGCAGTGCTGCTTGCGGTGCTCGTCGGTCTGGTCGACGCATCCCCGGCCGGCGGGGCCCTTCAGGGCGGCGGGCACGAGGGCGTCGCGGTAGGTGTGGCATTCGGCCTGGAAGGGGCAGTCGCGGACCCGCGTGGCCAGGTCACCGGCGGGCGGCGCCGCGGGAAGACGGCGTAGGCCCCGGATCGGGCGGCCCTCCGGCCGGGGCGTCGTGTCCAGCACCGGGCGAGGCGGGCCGTGCAACTCGGCCCGGGGGCCTTGGGCCTTCGTTCTCTTGCCGGTCATCATGGATCACCTCCTTCCCGCATCGAGCGCGCGGAGGCGTCGCGGCGTCGGAGCCATTCCGGTCTCCCGAGGATCCCTCCGGGGAACGCCGCGTGTCCTCTCGCTGCCGTGGGTCGGCCGCTCCGGAGGTAGATACGTCCAAATCCGCCCTGTCTTGCGCGGCGTTTCGCAAAAGCCCTTCCGCCGCAAGCATCATACCGCCACTTGTTTCTACGGTCGCGCCGGCCGGGCGGTTCGCGGGCATGCGGCCTTGCCTGGCCTCGGCGGAGGCCCTAGGCTACGCGGGGTTGCGAGGCACGGCTGACGTGAGGAGATCCCCATGCCGCTGACGTTCGACCTGCCGCTGGAGAAGCTCAAGACGTACCCGGGCACGAACCCGCGCCCGGCGGACTTCGACGAGTTCTGGGACCGGGGCATCCTGGAGATGCGGGCCGTCGACCCGCGGATCGAGCGCCGGGCCGCCGACTTCGACGTGCCCTTCGCCGACTGCTGGGACCTGTACTTCACGGGCGTCGGCGACGCGCGCCTGCACGCGAGGCTGCTGGAGCCGAAGCGGGCCGACGCGCCCCACCCGGCCGTGCTGATGTTCCACGGCTACTCCGGCAGCGCCGGCGACTGGTCGGAAAAGCTGGGCTACGCGGCGATGGGCTACACCGTCGCGGCGCTGGACTGCCGCGGACAGGGCGGGCACAGCGAGGACGTCGGCGGCGTGGTGGGCAACACGCTTCGCGGGCACATCATCCGCGGGCTGGACGACGCGCCCGAGAAGCTGCTGTTCCGCCAGATCTTCCTGGACACGGCGCAGTTGGCGCGGATCGTGATGGCGATGGACGACGTGGACGAGGCGCGCGTCGGCGCGACGGGAGGCAGCCAGGGCGGCGGGCTGACGCTGGCGTGCGCGGCGCTGGAGCCGCGGGTGAAGCTGGCGGCCCCGACCTTCCCGTTCCTGTCCGACTACCAGCGCGTCTGGGACATCGACCAGGACAAGGACGCCTACGCCGAACTGCGGGACTACTTCCGCCGCTTCGACCCCCGCCACGAGCGCGAGGACGAGATCTTCACGAAGCTGGGGTACATCGACGTGCAGTTCCTCGCCCCGCGGATTCGGGCGGAGGTGCTGCTGGCGGTGGGCCTGCGCGACACGGTCTGCCCGCCCAGCACGCAGTTCGCGGCCTACAACAAGATCACCTCCCCCAAGCGGATGGTCCTGTACCCCGACTTCGGCCACGAGGGACTGCCCGAGCACTCCGACACGCTTTTCCGCTTCCTGCAAGGCCTCTGACGGGCCCGCC
>CAZXOC010000020.1:1741-4645 GCA_964642165.1 uncultured Planctomycetaceae bacterium
GCCCATCTCCTTGGCCAAGGCGACGAGCCGGCGGTCGCCGACCGCCCGCCGGGTCCTCCCGGGTGTCGATTCGCCGGTCATCGGGGCCCTCCCGGTGCGTTCCGGTCGGCGCCGGGGCCCGTGTCGGGCGGCCCGGCGGGCGCGGTGGTCGGCGGGTCCTCGGGGCGGTCGAGGCCCGTCTCCAAGCGCTCCATCCCCGAGGCGAGGGCCTGGTACCGCTCGGTGCGGCGGATCTGGTCGTTCAGCTCGGCGGCGGCCGGGTCGCCTGCCTCGCCGGCCTGCCGCAGCGAGACGACGAAGTCGCGGAAGTCCCACCAGGCCCGCCCGAAGCCTCTCTGGAAGTGGTTGAACCTCCGCCAGTAGTACCACGCCAGCTTCCGGGCCCACGGGCGGGAGACCTGGCGGCACAGGAACCGGTGCGCGCCGCGCGTGACGGGGACGTGCGGGCTGGTCCACGTCTTCTTGAGCATGTAGACGATCCGGTACCGGTTGCGGTCGAGGGGTTCCGGCGGGTAGGTCTGCAGGGCGGCCAGCGCCCGGGCGCAGGCGCCGGAGCCGCTGCGCGTGTCCACGCAGACGCGGAAGCACAGGTAGCGGATCATCTCGTCCTCCTGCCGCCGGGTCATGCCGGGGCGATGGTCCCACGCCTCCGGCGGCGGGTGGTGGACGAGGGCGTAGGCCACGCCCCAGGGCCGGTCGCTCTCCCCGGAGGGCCAGGGCGTCGAGAGGGCCCGGGCGCAGTCGTCGCGATAGCGGTCGACGAGCTCCTCGCGGAAGTGGGCGACGCCCTCGCTCAGCAGCCACGGCAGGTGGCTGGGGGATCCGAAGGCGTTGGAGAAGCCGGCCTCGGCGACCTTCTGCCGGTACGCGCGGGCGCGGACCTCCTGCACGGCATAGCCGACCGCGAAGGAGGCAAGGCACAGCACGACCACCGCCAGCAGCTTCGCTAGGCGTCTGGCTCGACCTGGTTCCTGCATGAGACGGCACTCCCTTGACGGCCGGCCGCCCCCGACGGGGCGGGCTCAGCGGGACGGCGCGAACGCCCCGGCGTCGTAGTGGATCGAACCGGCGGCCTGGAGGTCGCCGGGCGCCGCGCCGATCAGGCGCAGCGGGTTGTGGAAGCCCACGGCCAGCAGCTCCTCCGGCGCGAGGAGCCCCAGCGACGCCAGGTGGTTCATGCACGGCATCATCGTGGCGGAGGAGCCGACGAGGCACTGCTTGGCGGGGTTGTGCAGCCGGCCCGAGGGCTCCAGGACCACCTCGTTGTCGATGGTGCTGTAGTGCCCCGGCGGCAGGCCCGACAGGTGCGAGGCGTCGCTGACCACCACCGTCTTGTCGACGCCCTTGGCGCGGATCATCGCCTTGATGGCCTCGGGGGGCAGGTGGTGGCCGTCGGTGATGAGCATGACGGTCAGGTCGTCGTTGGCGAGGGCCGCCCAGATGGGGTTGTGGTGGCGGTGGATGAGGTTGGGCAGCCCGTTGCCGAGGTGCGTGAAGGCCGTCGCGCCGGCGTCGACCATGCGCCGGAGGTCGTCGGGCGTGGCGAGTGTGTGCCCGACGGAGACGGTGATGCCGCGGTCGGCGGCGTGGCGGGCGAGCTGCTCGGCGCCGTGGGCCTCCGGGGCGAGTGTCAGCAGCCGCACGTGCCCCCCGGCGAGGTCCAGCAGGCGCTTCAGGAAGTCCAGGTCGCCGGGGCGGATCCACTCGGGGTTGTGGGCGCCGCGGGCACCCGGCTCGGGCGACAGGAACGGGCCCTCGACGTGGACGCCGAGCACGCGCCCGCGGAACTCGTCGCCCTCGACGGCGGCGGCGAGGATCGGCAGGCTCCGCTCGTAGACCTCCACGGGGCTCGTGCTGACGGTGGGCAGGAACGCGGCCGTGCCCTTGGCGAACAGCTCGCGGCAGGCGGCCGCGAAACTCTCGGGCGTGAGGTCCAGGTCGCCGAAGTCCGTCCCGAGATGCCCGTTGACCTGGAGATCGACGAATCCGGGAATCTGCATGGCTAGTCCTTCCGTGGGACGCGTCGCGGCCGGCCTGACGGCCTCGTGCCTTCGGCGGGCGCCGCTCATCGCTTGCCCAGCAGCGCCGCGGCAGGCTCGTCGAGGAACAGGTGGCAGTCGCCGTGCTGGCGAAGGATGCTGGCGGGCACGAGGTTGGTGATCTCGCCCTCGAGGGTGTTCCGGACGGCGGCGGCCTTGCGCTCGTCCGGCACGGTGCAGACGATGCAGCGGCTGGCGAGGATCTGCCGGATGCTCATGGAGATCGCGCGGGTGGGCACGTCGTCGAGCGTGGGGAACCAGCCCTCGCCGAGCTGCTGTCGGCGGCAGGCCTCGTCGAGCTCGACGACGAGGTAGGGTTCGTCGGTGTCGAAGTCGGCGGGGGGGTCGTTGAAGGCGAGGTGCCCGTTCTCGCCGATGCCCACGCAGGCGACGTCGACCGCGTGGCGTCGGAGGAGGTCGCCGACGTGCCGGCACTCGGCGGCGGGGTCGCCCTCGCCGCGGATGTAGTGGAAGGCCGCCAGCGAGGGCACGTTCTCGTGGAAGCGCTCGCGAAGGTACTTGCGGAAGCTCGCCGGGTGCGTCTCGGGCATGCCGATGTACTCGTCGAGGTGGAACGCCCTCACCTTCGACCAGGGCACGTCCTGCTTGACGAGCGCCGCGAGCATCTCGAACTGGCTGGCGCCCGTGGCGAGGATGATGCTGGCGTCGCCGCGGGCGTCGACGGCGGCGTGGATCCGCCCGGCCGCCAGCGCCGCGGCCGCCTCGCCCATCTCCTGCTTGGTCCGGGAGACGTGGATGTCCATCGCGTTGTCCTCGTGCTGCGGGCCCGGTCCGGGCCTGCTGGGGGTATCATGCCGCGCGCGGCGGCGCGCGGCAACCGCGGAGCTGCGATCGCTGACGGCGG
>CAZXOC010000020.1:4745-44612 GCA_964642165.1 uncultured Planctomycetaceae bacterium
ATGACATCGCCGCCGTGGCGTCGTATAAGGGGCGTCGCGGCGTTGCTCCTTCCAGGCAAGGGGTTCCGGGACACGCGGACACCTTCCCCGAAGGCGTGACGCCTTTCGTTCACGAACCGTCGGGCCGCGGCCGCCCGGGCCGCGCCGCGTCAGTCGCGGGCGCTCCTTGCGTCCGCCCGCAGAGCAGGCAGGAAGGAACGCCATGGCCAAGTTGGTGATCATCGGTGCCGGAAGCGGGTTCGGGGGCAGGCTGTCCATCGACTTCCTCTCGCGCGAGCCGCTGCGCGAGGGGGCGGTCATCGCCCTGTGCGACATCAACGCCGAGAGCCTCGAGAAGGTGGCCGCCTACGTCCGGCGGACGGTGGAGCATCACGGCCTGGAGGCCGAGATCGTCGCGTCGACCGACCGCAACGAGCTGCTCGGCGGGGCGGACTTCGTCGTCACGAGCGTCTCCGTCGGCGGGGGGGCGTACTGGGGCTACCCGTTTGCCCACGAGGTCGAGATCCCGCGGAGGTACGGCATCGAGCAGTCCGTGGCGGACACGATCGGCCCGGGCGGCGTGTTCCGGTTCCTGCGCACGGCCCCGGTGCAGTTGGCCTTCTGCAAGGACATGGAGCGCCACTGCCCCGGCGCCCTGCTGCTGAACCACACGAACCCGATGGCCATGCTGACCTGGATGCACTCGTCGGGCTCGGCCGTCCGCAACGTCGGCCTGTGCCACAGCGTGCAGGGCACGACGAAGCAGCTCGCGGGGTACATCTCCGTGCCGTACGAGGAGGTGAGCTACTGGGTGGCGGGCATCAACCACCAGGCGTGGGTGCTGGAGTTCCACCACAACGGTCAGGACGCCTACCCGCGGCTGCGGCAGGCCATGGCCGACCCCGAGATCTTCGCCAAGGACGCCGTGCGGTGGGAGATGATGAAGCACTTCGACTACTTCGTCACGGAGTCCAGCCACCACAACTCGGAGTACCTGCCCTACTTTCGCCAGACGGAGGAGGTTCGGGAGCGCTTCGGCCTCAAGACGCGCCCGGTGCGGATGGAGCCCCCGCGGAAACGGGCCTGGCTGGCGGACACGGGCGTGGACCAGGAGCCGCCCGTCGGCGAGATGAAGCGCTCCCACGAGTTCACCACGGGCATCATGGAGGCCGTCGTCACCAACACGCCGTACCTCTTCAACGGCAACGTGATGAACGACGCTCTCGTGACGAACCTGCCGGCCGGCTGCTGCGTGGAGGTGCCCTGCCTCGCCGACGCCCGGGGCGTCCACCCGTGCCGCGTGGGCGACCTGCCCGCCCAGCTCGCGGCCATCAACCGCTCCAACATCGCCGTGCAGCAGCTCGCGGTCGAGGCGTTCTTCCAGCGGAGCCGGCAGGCTGCCTTCCAGGCCGTCGCGCTCGATCCCCTGACCGCCGCCGTCCTGCCGCTGCACCGGATCCGCGAGATGTTCGACGAGATGTGGGAGGCCGAGAAGGACCTCCTGGCGTACTTCGACGAGTAGGCCTCGCCCCGCGGCCCGACGCGGGCGCCCCTTCGATGAGCACAGCACCATGAGCGACAAGCAGAAGGCGTTCGGTTGGCCCGAGGGCAAGCGGGCGGCGGTGAGCTTGAGCTTCGACGACGCGCGGCCCAGCCAGGTCGACCGCGGGATGGCGATCCTCGACGCCTGCGGCGCGCGGGCGACGTTCTACGTGTCGCTCGCGGGCCTCGACCAGCGCGGCGACGCCTGGCGGCAGGCCGCCGCCCGCGGCCACGAGATCGGCAACCACACGCTCCACCACCCGTGCAGCGGCAACTTCCCCTTCGCGCGCGGGCGGGCGCTGGAGGACTACACGCTCGAGCGCATGGAAAGGGACCTGCTCGACGCCAACGAGGCGATCCGCGACCGCCTGGGCGTGACGCCCGTCACCTTCGCCTACCCGTGCGGGCAGACGTTCGTCGGGCGCGGCGAGGACGTGCGGAGCTACGTGCCGCTGGTGGCGCGGCACTTCCTGGCGGGGCGAGCGGCCTTCAACGAGACGCACAACGCCCCCGCGCACTGCGACCTCGCCCAGCTCTTCAGCCGCGACGCCGACGGCAAGAGCTTCGAGGAGCTGAAGGCCATGCTGGACGAGGCCGTCGCCGACGGCGGCTGGCTGCTCTTCATGGGGCACGACATCGGCGACGGCCCCGGCCGGCGCCAGGTGACCCACGACGCGGCGCTGGAGAAGCTCTGCCGCCACTGCCTCGACCCCGCCGGCGGCATCTGGCTGGACACGGTCGCGGCCGTGGGCGAGTATGTGCGGGATCGGCGGTAGGGCGATCCGGGAGGCGAGCCATGCTTCGAGTCGGGCAGAGGGAAGTGGACGCCGTCGCCAAGGTGCTGCTGAGCGGCAAGGTGTTCCGCTACGGCAAGCTGGGCGGGCAGTGCAGGCGTTTCGAGCGGCGCTACGCGAAGTACCTGGGCGTGGCGCACTGCTGGATGACGTCCAGCGGCACGACGGCGCTGACGGCGGCGCTGGGGGGGCTGGGCATCGGCCCCGGCGACGAGGTGCTCGTGCCGGCGTGCACGTACATGGCCACGCCCATCGCCGTCCTGGGCGCCGGGGCGATCCCGGTCATCGTGGACATCGACGAGTCGATCACGATCGACCCCGACGCGGTGGCGGCGGCCGTCGGCCCGCGGACGCGCGCGGTCGTCCCCGTCCACATGTGGGGCCTGCCGTGCGACATGAAGCGGATCCTCCGCGTCGCCAGGAAGCACAAGCTGCTCGTCGTCGAGGATGCCTGCCAGGGCATCGGCGGGGGCTACGAGGGCCGGAAGCTCGGCAGCTTCGGCCACGCCGCGGCGTTCAGCTTCAACTACTACAAGCACATGACCTGCGGCGAGGGCGGGGCCGTCGTGACCGACGACGCCAAGGTCGCCGAAATCGCCGGCTGCATGATCGACTGCTGCCGCTTCTACTGGGACGGGCGGAAGGACGGCTTCCGGCCGTTCACGTCCAACGGCGCGCGCGCCTCGGAGCTGGAGGGCGCGATGATGAACGTCCAGCTCGACCGGCTCGACGCGATGATCCGGGCGATGCGGCGGCAGAAGAAGCGCGTGCTTCGCGAGACGGCCGGCAGCGGCCTGACGCCCATCCGCGCCAACAGCCCGGACCACGAGTGCGGCTCGCACGTGATGTACACGCTGCCGACGCCCGGGCGGGCCGACGCCTTCGCCGAGCGCACGGGCGGCACGGTGGCGGGCAAGACCGGGCGCCACGTCTACACGGAATGGGACCCGCTGTTCGACCACCGGGGCGCCCACCACCCGGCGCTGGACCCGTACAAGCTGCCGGCCAACCGCCGCTGCCGCCGGACGTACACGAAGGGCCAGTGCCGACGGTCGGTGGAGATCCTCAACCGCACCGTGATGCTCCACATGCATCCGGATCTCAAGCGGGCCGACGTGACGGCCCTGATCCGCAGGATCAACGCCGCGGCGGCAGCCTGTTGACCCGGCCGCCGGTGGACGGTTCCCTGCGATCGGCGCGGCGACGCCCAACGCAAAGGACCCCGCAAGCCGCATGAGCGACGCTCGCCCACAGCCCGCCGCGTGCCTCGACCGCCCCCGGTCCATCTTCGGGTGGGCGATGTACGACTTCGCCAACACGATCTACTCGGCGATCGTCGTCACGGCGTACCTGCCGCGGTTCGTCAAGGCGCTGGTCGGGCGGGAGGTCTACACGGGGCTGGCACACACGCTGTCGATGGTGGTGGCGGGGCTGATCGTGCCCGTGGCCGGGGCGTGGGCGGACCGCACCGGGCGCGCCAAACGCTACCTGTGGTGGCTGACGATCGCGTGCTGCGTGCTGACGTGCGCGATCGGGCTGGTCGGCAACGACGCGCGCTACGACGCCGACGCCGGGCGGGCCGCCCCGACCTTCGTCGTCGTCGCCGTCCTGCTCCTCTACGCCCTGGCGAACCTGACGTACGAGGGCTCGCTGGTGTTCTACAACACGCTGCTGCCGGAGGTGGCGTCGGCGGGCAAGCAGGGGCGCGTCTCGGGGCTCGGCGTGGGGCTGGGGTACCTCGGCGTGGTCATCGCGCTGCCCATCGCCTACGTCGTCGTGGAGGCCACCGGCGCGATGCGGTCGGCCTTCCTGGTCGCCGGGCCGCTGTTCTTCCTCAGCGCGATCCCGCTGTTCGCCCTCGTTCGCTCCCGCCGCCCCGTGCGGAAGGTCCCGTTCCGCGCCGCCGTCGTCGGCGAGCAGTTCCGCCGGCTCGGGCAAACGCTCCGCGACATCGCTCGCCGGCGGGGCGTCCTGCTGTTCTTCGTGGGCAACTTCCTCGTCGTCGACGTCGTCAACACCATGATCATGTGGACCCGCCCCTACCTGGAGGAGGGTGCCGGCTTCACGCCGAAGGAGTCCATCTACGCGCTGATCGCCATGAGCGTCAGCGCGTTCGTGCTCGGGATGGCGATGGGCTGGCTGACCGACCGGTTCGGCGCGAAGCGGACGATCCTCGCGGCGGCCGCCTCCATCCTCCTCTGCATCGTCGTGGCCGGCACGGTCCGCAGCAAGGCCGTGCTGATGGGCGTCATCCTGCTGTTCGGCAGCGGCGGGCTGGCCGGCGTGTGGGTCGCCGGGCGCAAGTTCCTCCTGGAGGTCGCCCCGCCGGGGAAGGTGGGGGCGTTCTTCGGCCTCTACGGCGTGACGGTGAAGCTGTCGGTCCTCGGCTGCACGCTGTTCGCGGCCCTGGCCGACTGGGTCGGCTACCGCCCGGCGCTCGCGAGCCTCCTGGCGCCGCTGATCGCGGGGCTCATCTGCCTGTCGCTGTCCCGCCCCCGGCGCGCCGAGGCCGCGGAGAGCTGACGCGCGCCCGTGGTGGCGCGCGGGTCGCGGCGGTACGATGGCGGGCGCTGCTGCCTGCCATCCGCGGGCCAGCGCCCTGTCGCCGGGAGAAGACCATGGACTACACGTACGAAGACATCGCGAAGATGATCGACCATTCGCTGCTTCGCCCGACGCTGACGGCCGACGAGCTGGACGCCGGGTGCGAGCTCGCCCTGGCGTACGACGTGGCGAGCGTGTGCATCCTGCCGTACCGGCTGAAGCGCTGCGCGGAGATCCTGGCCGGCAGCACGGTCCGCGCGAGCACGACGATCGGCTTCCCGCACGGCGGGCACACCACGGCCGTCAAGCTCGCCGAGGCCCGGCGCGCCCTCGACGACGGCGGGCAGGAGCTGGACATGGTGTGCAACCTCAGCGCCGTGCTCGGCGGCGAGTGGGACTACGTCCGGGGGGACGTCGAGGCCGTCGTGGCGGCTGCCCACGACCGCGGGCAGAAGGTGAAGGTCATCTTCGAGAACTGCTACCTCGCCGACGAGCACAAGGTCCGCCTGTGCGAGATCTGCGGCGAGGTCGGCGCCGACTGGGTGAAGACCTCGACCGGCTACGGCGAGGGCGGCGCGACGGTCGAGGACATCAAGCTCATGCGGGCCCACGCGCCCGGGCACGTGCAGGTCAAGGCCGCCGGCGGGGTGCGGACGCTCGACGCGCTGCTGGAGATGCGGGCCCTCGGCTGCACGCGCGTCGGCGCCAGCCGAACGAAGGACATGCTCGACGAGTGCAGGCGCCGGCTGGGCGCGTAGCTCCCCCGCGCCCCGCGGGGCGGCGCTAGGCCGCCGGGGAGGGCATCGCCGCGGCGTGCAGGCGGCGGATCCACAGCAAGGCCAGGCCGCCCCCGATGAGGTTGGCCAGCGCCAGACCGGCCAGGATGCCCGCGAAGCCGAACCCCCATCCGCCCAGCGCCGCCAGGGGGATCTGGAGCCCGACCACGCGGGTGGCCCCCAGGGCGGCGGCGTGCAGCGGGCGGTTGATCCCGTTCATCCCCGAGCCGGTCACGATGGCCACCGCCCCGCCGGCGTAGCCCAGCGGGACGATCCGCAGGAACAGCGAGATGCTGTCGATCACGAGCGGCTCGGCGCTGAACAGGCGCGCGATCGGGCGCGAGGCCGCGAAGAACCCGGCCAGGCACAGCACGCCCCACACCGTGCCGAAGCGCTCGGCGAACCGGTGCGCCCGCCGCACGCGGTCGAACAGCCGGGCGCCCCAGTTCTGCCCGGCGAACGGCGTCATGACCGACGCCAGCGCGATGACCACCATCATGGCGAACATCTCGATGCGCACGCCCGCGCCGAGCGCCCCGACGGCCGGGCGGCCGAACGACGAGACCATCCACGTGACCACGCCGAGGGAGACCGGCCCGAGCAGGATCGTCGCCGCGGCGGGGATGCCTACGTAGAGCACCTGCCGCCACGCCCGCCACAGCTCGCCCGCCCGGGGGCGCGAGAACGTGAGCATCCGCTTGCGGAAGTGCAGGATCGCCAGCGCCCCGATCAGCGCGGTGGCGCGGCCGATGACGGTCGCGACGGCCGCCCCGACGATCCCCAGGCGCGGCAGGCCCCACAGCCCGAAGATCAGCAGCGGGTCCAGCACGAGGTTGAGCCCGTTGGCGACGAGCATGATCGCGCTGGGAGAGACCGTGTCGCCCGTCGCGCGGATCGCGAAGTTGCCGACCATCGGCACGACGACGAACGCCATGCCGACGTACCAGACGGTCATGTACTGCTCGATCAGCTCCAGCACGTGACCGCGCGCCCCCATCGCGCCGAACAGCGGGTGGATCGTCGCCAGCCCGGCGCCGAGGAGCACCGCGACCAGCAGCAGGCCGAGCATCAGCGCGTAGGTGGTCAGCCGGCGGACGCGGTGGTGGTCGCCCCGGCCGATCGCCCGCGAGATGGCCGACGACGTGCCGATCCCCAGCCCCACCGCCAGGGAGCCGACGAACATCACCACGGGGAAGATGAAGCCCATCGCGGCCAGCGCGTCCGTGCCGAGCTGCGCGACGAAGTACGTGTCGGCCAGGTTGAACGTCGCCACGGAGAGGTGCCCGACCAGCATCGGCCCGGCCAGGACGACCAGCGTGCGCCAGACCGGGCCGCTGATCAGCTTCGCCTGGTGTTCCGCGGGCAGCGTTGTCTGGCCGGATTCGTCCATTCCCTCACCGATGCCCCCACGCGCTGGCGTCGGGGCCTGGCGGCCATCTTACCCGCGGGCACGCCGCTTGCGTAGCTTCCGCCCGGCAGCGCGCCGGCGGCACGCGGGGCGCCCGGGCGGGCTTGTGGGTTTCTCGCGGCGCGCGGCGTCCGGTATCATGGGCCCGCCCCGGCCGGCCGAACGAACGCCCCCAACCGGGCGCCGGCGCCGGGCGAGAGGCAACCGGGCATGCTGGACAAGGCGGTCATCCTGGCCCGCGGGTTGGGCACGCGGATGCAGCAGGCCGACGCGTCGGCGGAGCTGACGCCCGAGCAGGCGGCGGCGGCCGAGGCCGGCGTCAAGGCGATGATCCCCATCGGCCGGCCGTTCCTCGACTACGTCCTGACGGCCCTGGCCGACGCCGGCTATCGGCGGGCCTGCCTGGTGGTCGCCCCGGAGCACGACGAGGTCCGCGAGTACTACGCGGGCGTCAGCAGCAGGCGGATCGCCGTCGAGTTCGCCGTGCAGGTCGAGCCGAATGGCACGTCCGACGCCGTGGCCGCCGCCGAGGACTTCGCCGCGGGCGAGCCGTTCCTCGCGATCAACTCGGACAACTACTACGCCGTCGCGGCGCTGCGGGCGATGCGTCGCGACGTGACGGGCAGCGCCCTGGCGGCGTTCACGCGCTCCGGGCTGCTGCGGGGCAACATCCCTCCGGAGCGGATCGCGACGTACGCGATCGTGCAGGCCGACGAGGCCGGGCGGCTCGTCCGCATCGTCGAGAAGCCCACCGACGCGGACATGGCGGCCGCCGGCGAGCCCGTCCGCGTGTCCATGAACTGCTGGCGCTTCGAGCCGTCGATCTTCGACGGCTGCCGCGCCATCGGGCCCTCGGCGCGCGGCGAGTGGGAGCTGCCCGACGCCGTCCGGTACGCCATGGAGCACCTGGGCGTGACGTTCCAGACCGTCACGATCGACGAGCCCGTGCTGGACCTGTCGCACCGGTCGGACATCGCCGCGGTCAAGCGGGAGCTGGCGAACGTGGAGGTGAACCTGTGAGCGATGCGCTGCGGCTGAGGGACGTCGCGGACTTCCGAGCGACCGTCGAGCGGCTGGTCGCCGCCGGCCAGCGCGAGCCCGTGGCCGCGGAGAAGGCCCGGCGCTTCGGTGCCGGCGCCGAGGCGCTGGCGACGGCCGGCGTGGCCGAGGAGGCGCCCGTCCACGCCTTCTTCGTGCCCGGCCGCCTGGAGGTGCTCGGCAAGCACACGGACTACGCCGGCGGGCGGAGCATCATCGCGGCTGTCGAGCGCGGCATCTGCCTGGTCGCCGCCCCGGGGGACGCCGCGGCGATCCACGCCGTCGCGCTCGATCTGGACGACGCGTGCACGTTCGACCTCGCGCCCGACCTGGCGCCGACGATCGGCCACTGGTCGAACTACCCGATGACCGTCGCGCGGCGCCTGGCGAGGAACTTCCCCGGCGAGCTGCGCGGGGGGGCGATCGCCTATTCCAGCGACCTGCCCGTCGCGGCCGGGATGAGCAGCTCCAGCACCGTCATGGTGGCGAGCTTCCTGGCCCTGTCGGCGATCAACCGGCTCGCCGAGCGCGAGGAGTTCCGCCGGGAGGTCCGCGACGCCGAGTCGCTCGCGGAGTACCTGGGCACGATCGAGAACGGCCAGAGCTTCGGCGGCCTGGCCGGCGACAAGGGCGTGGGCACGTTCGGGGGCAGCGAGGACCACGTGGCGATGCTGTGCAGCCGCCCCGGCGAGCTGGCCCAGTACGCCTACTGCCCCGTGCGCCGGGAGCGCCGGATCGCGCTGCCCGCGGAGTACGTCTTCGCCGTCGCCGCCAGCGGCGTGGTGGCCGCCAAGACCGGCGAGGCGATGGCGAAGTACAACCGCGCCTCGGGCCTGGCGCGGGCCGTCACGGCGGCGTGGAACCGGGCGACCGGGCGCCGCGATCCGCACCTCGCGGCAGCCCTGGCGAGCGACGAGCTCGAGGCGGCGGCCGAGCGGATGCGCGGCGTCCTGGCCGCGTCCGGCGGAGCGGAGGGCTTCCCGGCGGAAGAGCTCCTTCCGCGCTTCGAGCACTTCCTCACCGAGAACGAGCGCGTGGTTCCGGCGGCGGGCGACGCCCTGGCGGCCGGCGAGGTGGACGAGTTCGCCCGGCTGGCCGACCGGTCGCAGAGGATCGCGGAGGACCTCCTGGGTAACCAGGTGGCGGAGACGGCCTTCCTGGCCCGCAGCGCCCGGGAGTTGGGCGCGCCGGCGGCGTCGAGCTTCGGGGCGGGTTTCGGCGGCAGCGTCTGGGCCCTCGTGCCGCGCGACGAGGCCGAGGCGTTCCTTCCGCGGTGGTCCCGGGCCTACCGGGAGGAACACCCCGAGCCCGCCCGGCAGGCGGCGTTCTTCCTGACGCGCCCGGGCACGCCGGCCTGCGCGTTGAGCGGGCAGGGCGTCTCGCCCGGGCCGGCGGACCCCCCGCCTGGAGAGGCCGATGAGTGAGACCCGTGTGCGGCAGTTCCACGTGCACGACTTCGCACTCGCCGGCGGGACGGAGCACGCTAACCCGTTCCTCGTGACCGTCTCGGCGACGTTCACGCACGCCTCCGGCGAGTCGATCGAGGACATCCCGGGCTTCTTCGACGGCGACGGCACGTGGATCGTGCGCTTCTGCCCGACGCGGCCCGGGGCGTGGCGCGGGCGGACGAGCAGCGACGACCCGCGGCTGGACGGCGTCGAGCTGCCCGAGCTGACGTGCGTCCCGAACGAGAACCCGAACGTTCACGGGCGCCTTCGCGTCGACGCCGCTCGCCCGCAGCGCTTCCGCTGGGAGGACGGCGCGGCCTTCCTGCCGCTGGGCTTCGAGTGCGACTGGCTCTTCAGCCTGCACCAGTCGATGCCCGACCACTGCCGGGAGAAGCTCGACCTGCTCGTCGAGCGCGGGTTCAACTACGTCGTGACGAACGTCTACGCCCACACGGGGTTCTCCGACCCGCGGCACGAGTGGGTTTTTGGCCCGCCGCGGCTGTACGTCTTCGGCGGCACGAACGACGAGCCCGACCACTCGCGGCTGAACGTGGCGTTCTTCCGCGACTTCGACGCCCTGATAGGCGAGCTGCACCGCCGCGGCATCGTCGCGCACCTGATGATCCAGGTGCAGAACAAGCACGTGAGCTGGCCCGAGCGCCGCTCGCCGGCCGACGAGCTGTACTGGCGGTACGTCGTGGCGCGCTACCAGGCGTTCGCCAACGTCGTCTGGGACGTCGGCAAGGAGAGCTACTACTTCCTCCGCGAGCTCGGCAGCCACGACTACACGCTGGAGCGGATCGAGCGCATCCGCGCCGCCGACGCCTACGGGCACCTGGTGACCGTGCACGACTCGCTGGGCGGCTCGCCGGCGGCGACGAGCCCGGCCGACGACGCGTGCGACTTCGTCTCCGACCAGGTCCACCTGCACGACGTGGCGAAGTACAACCGCGAGGCCGTGCGGCGATTCCGGTCGCTCGGCAAGCCCTACCTGAACATCGAGTACGGCTACGAGGAGGGCGCCGAGGACATCAAGACCTACCGGGGCGGGACGACCGCCCCCTGGGAGGACGTGCTGCTGTGGACGTGGGCGATCTACCTCGGCGGCGGGCACGCGTGCTACTACTACAGCCACACGTCGTGGGACCTGGTGAAGTTCGACCCCGAGCCGGCGGGCTGGCGGCGCATCCAGGACCTGGCCGAGTTCCTCCGCGCGCTGGACGTGACCGCGATGGCGCCGGACAACGAGCTGGTCGAGCGGGGCTGCTGCCTGGCCGAGCCGGGGCGCCGGTACCTGGCGTTCCTGCCGGAAGGGGGCGAGCTGAACATCGACCTGGCCGCCGCGGGCGATGCCGACGGCGGCGCGGCGATCCGCTGCGAGTGGATGGACGTCTTCACCGGCCACCGCGCCGAAGCGCCCGTGGAGTGGAAGGGCTTCGCGACGCGCATCGGCAACCCGCTGGCCAACCCGCGCCACCCCTGCGCCGTGGCGATCCGCGTGGGGTGAGGCCCGCCAACCGGGGAGCCGGACGCCCCGTGCCCTACGTGGCCCGCGCCAGGGCGCCCATCGGGTCCCACGGCGGCAGCACCACCGGCTCGGTGTCCAGCACGTCGAGCAGCCCGGGCGACAGGTGCTGCTTGCGGACCGTCACCTCGTAGACGAACTCGTCGAACCAGCGGTCCGACATGAGCATGTAGCCCTTGTCGCCGTGCTCGTCGCCCCAACTGTTCTCCACGCGCCACTTGACGGGCCTGCCGTCATCGTCCAGGTCCACGCCGGTGAGGACCATGGCGTGGGTCATGCGGCTGTGGCCGTAGTTCAGCCGGCCGGCCTTGTCCAGCCGGAAGTCCGTGCCGTAGACCAGCTCGTAGTCGTAGACGTCCAGGTCCAGCACGCCGAGGTCGCGTTCGAGCATCTTGCCGACGTCGCAGCCGAACCAGACGGCCTGGCCGTCCACGATCATGTCGACGGCCGCCTTCTTCAGCACGGCCATGTCCACGTTCAGGTAGCGCACGATCCGCCCGCCGACGACGTTGCCGAGGTACTCCACGGTGTAGAGCTTCTCGAACGGCTTGTCGGCCGTGGGGGCGTGGATCAGGCAGGCCATGTCGTCCAGGTCCAGCCCGACGAACTCCTCGAAGAACTCCCGCGGGGTGATCACGCCGCGGCGGTGGAACTCCTTGTCCTTGTCGCGCCATTCCCAGAGGAACGTCTCCGGCGGGCGTCCCAGGTGGATGCAGAGCATGCGGTACAGGTCGGCCACCATCTCGCCCTTGGCCTGGCGGAGCTTCTCTGCCCCGGCGCCGGCGGCGTGCATCTCGCGCAGCGCGGCGGCGTCCTCCCGCAGCCTGGCGACCAGGACCGCGTTCATGGGCCCGGACTTGCTGGAGCTGTGCGTCTCCGGCATCATCGCCTTGGGCACCAGGCCGTACTTCGTCACCAGGTTGACGAACATGTCCCACTGCCCGCCGTCGGGCACGACGTTGGCCAGCAGCCACATGACCAGGCGCCCGTCCAGCGGCTCGTCGCACGTGGCCAGGACGTTCTCGAGGAAGTAGTTCGCCTTCTCCAGCTTGTCCCAGAACATCGGGAAGTTCTGGGACAGCTCGAACTTCTCGAGCTTCATCTTCTCCATCGCCGCCAGGCGAAGCGTGTTGAGCCCCGCGAACAGCCAGCACCGCCCGCTGGACTTCTGGTTCGTGACCTCCGGCGTCTCGATGAGGTGCGAGTACGTGTGGTCCACGCGCCCGACCACCCGGCGGTTCAGCGCCACTGCGGCGATGCCGCTCTTGGTGACGGCGTTGAGCGCCAGGAGGTTCCTGGGCTCGTCGTCGAACGTCGCGGCGAAGCGGGCGAGATCATTCGGCCTGATGTCCTTGTCCATGCGATGCGCTCCCGTGTGATTCCTTGCGTGACTTCGTCGGCGGTCAGCGGCCGGGCTGGAGGTCGAACCGCGCGGCGACGAACGTGTGGTCGCTCGGGCGGTCGGCCTTGCGCGGCTCGACGTCCACCGCACAGTCGGTCGAGCAGGCCGCGACCGGCCCCGTCGCGAGGACGTGGTCCAGCCGCCAGCCCAGGTTGCGCTGCACGGCCCTGGGGAGGCGGTAGTCCCAGAAGGTGTAAACCCCGCCGCCCGGCAGGTGCTTGCGGAAGACGTCGACGAAGCCCCAGTCCACCACGGCCGCCAACGCGTCGATCGTCTCCCGGCAGAAGCAGACGTGCGGCCAGAGGGCCTCGGGATCGTAGACGTCGATCTCGGTCGGCGCGACGTTGAGGTCGCCCACCCAGACGAGGCGCGGGCGCGCGGGCTCGAAGCGCCGCTCCAGGTACGCTCGCAGGCGGGCGAACCAGTCGAGCTTGAACTGGAACCGGTCGCTGCCCAGCTCGTGGCCCTGCGGGACGTACGTGTTGAGCACGTGGAGGTCGCCCAGGCGCACGCAGGCCAGGCGCGGCTCGCTCTCGCCGTCATCGTCGCCCAGGCCGAAGGAGACCTCGTCCGGCTCGGCCCGGCTGACGACGGCGACGCCGTTGTAGGTCTTCTGTCCGCGGAAGGCGACGTGCCAGCCGGCGGCGGCGAACGCAGCGGCGGGGAACTGCTCGTCGGTGCACTTGGTCTCCTGGAGGGCGAGGACGTCCGGGCGGTGCGCGTCGAGCCAGTCCAGGATGGTCCCCAGCCGCACCCGGACCGAGTTGCAGTTGAACGTCGCGATGAGCATGCCGCGTGCCTTTCGCCACCGGGATTCGCCGAAGGCACGCTATGATATCAGGACGGGACGGCGGTGCGCCGCTTTTCCCGGGACGTGACCGTCGCCAGCCGGACCGATCGCTGTCGAGGACGGGATGGGCGAGAACCCCAAACGCGTGCACGTGATCGCCTGCGGCGTGCTGGCCGTGGACCTGAAGGCGGCGGCCGAGAAGGTCGGCATCGACGTGTCGATGCAGTTCCTTCCCGGCGGGCTGCACAGCACGCCCCACGAGCTGCGCCGGCGGCTGCAGGAGGCGATCGACACGGCCTCGGCCGCGCGCCGGGGCGACGTGATCGCCGTCGGCTACGGCGTCTGCGGGCTGGGCACGGTGGGCATCCACGCCCGCGGCGTGCCGCTGGCGATCCCGCGCGTCCACGACTGCATCGCCCTGTTCCTGGGCTCGGACGCCGCCTACCGCCGGCAGTTCGCCCGCTGCCCGGGCACGTACTACATCTCGGCGGGCTGGGTGGAGGAGAAGGCCCAGCCGCAGGCCGACACCGCCCGGGGTTCGCAGCAGGCCGAGCGCCGCAAGGGGGACTTCGACCGGCTGGTGGCGAAGCACGGCCGCGAGAACGCCGAGTTCATCCGCCACTTCCTGACGAGCTGGCAGCGGAACTACGAGCGGGCGGCGTTCATCGACACGGGCGCGGGGGGCAAGCGGCGACGGTACGCGGACGTCGCCCGGGCCATGGCGGAGGAGTTCGGCTGGCGGTACGAGGAGCTGCGCGGCACGCACGATCTGCTCCGCGAGCTGCTGACGCGTCGCGGCACGACCGACGAGGTCCTGATCGTCCCGCCGCACCACGTGACGATCTACGACGCGGTGACCAAGGGCCTCCAGGCCGTGCCCGTCTGGCAGGCCAGCGCCCCCGCCGCCGGGCGGCGCGACACGTTCGTCGTCGAGGGCGACGACGGCGGCGAGGAGGCCGGCGGCCAGGCGGTCCGCCTGGGGCTGGGCATCGACGCCGGCGGGACGTACACCGACACCGTGCTGTTCGACTTCGCCCGCGACGAGGTCGCCGCCAAGGCCAAGGCCCTCACCACGAAGTGGGACCTGCGCGTCGGCATCGACGAAGCGCTGGACGGGCTCGACGCCGGGCGGCTCCGCGAGGTCGAGCTGGTGTCCGTCTCGACCACGCTGGCGACGAACGCCATCGTCGAGGGTCTCGGGCAGAAGGTCGGCCTGCTGATCATGCCGCCGTACGGGCTGTTCGCGCCGGGGGACATCGCCCACCGCCCGATCGCCGTGATCGACGGTCGCCTGGAGATCGACGGCAGCGAGATCGCGCCGATCGATCCCGAGCAGGTCCGGCGCGTCGCGCGGGAGATGGTGGCCGCCCGGGAGGTGGGCGCGTTCGCCGTCGCCGGCTACGCCAGCCACAACAACTCCGCCCACGAGCTGGCCGTCCAGGAGATCGTGCGGGGCGAGACCCGCCTGCCGGTGACCTGCGGGCACGACGTTTCGGACGGGCTGAACTACCGCATCCGCGCGGCGACGGCGGCGTTGAACGCCCGCATCATCCCGCTGCTGGAGTCGCTGCTGGCGGACGTGACGGCCTCGCTGCGGCGGCGGGGGATCGACGCGGCGACGATGGTCGTCAAGAGCGACGGATCGCTGATGAGCGTGGCCGCGGCGCGGGAGCGCCCGATCGAGACGATCCTGTCCGGCCCGGCGGCGAGCGTCGCGGGCGCCAGCCACCTCGCCGGGCGGCGCGACGCGATGGTGGTGGACGTCGGCGGGACGACGACGGACACGGCCACCATCGTGGACGGCGTGGTGCGGACGTGCGAGGAGGGGGCCTCCGTCGGCGGCTGGCGGACGCACGTCCGGGCGTTGGACATGCGGACGCTCGGCTTCGGCGGCGACAGCCAGATCGTCCGCGAGCGCGGGCGGCTGCACATCGGCCCGAGGCGCGTCGCACCGGTGGCGTGGCTCGCCGGGCGCGACCCCGGCGCGGACGAGGCCCTCGACTGGATCGAGCGCCGCGTCGATGCGTTCGCCACCTCCACGCGGGGCGCGGACCTGCTCACGTTGAACGGCCGCGCGGGCCGGGACGACCTCCGCGACGGCGAGCGCCGCATCCTCGAGCACCTCGCCCGGCGCCCGTGGAGCCTCCACGAGCTGGCGCAGGAGCTGGACGCCGTGGCGTGGCAGTTCCTGCCGCTGGAGCGCCTGGAGCGGCGCCACCTGGTCCAGCGCTGCGGGCTGACGCCCACGGACCTGCTGCACGTCACCGGGCGGGCGGACCTCTGGGACGCCGCCGCCGCGCGGCGGATGTGCGACCTCTTCGCAAAACTCGCGGGCGTTCGGGGCGACGACTTCGCCGAGCGGACGCTCCAGCAGGCCAACCGGAAACTCGCCGTCGAACTGCTCAAGAAGCAGCTCGCCGAGGAGATCGACCCCGACGAGATCGATGACTCGCCCGCGGCGGCGGCCCTGATCCGCAACTCGCTCGAGGGCGGCTCGGCCGGCTACCGCGTCCGCGTGGCGCTGGCCCGGCCGGTCATCGGCATCGGCGCGCCGGTGCACTGCTTCCTGCCCGCGGCGGCGAAGATGCTGGAGACCGAGGCGATCATCCCCCCGCACGCCGACGTGGCCAACGCCATCGGCGCGATCACCAGCCGCGTCTCCGTCCGCCGGCAGCTGAAGATCGCGCCGAACGAGCTGGGGCGCTACGCCGTTCAGGGCCTGGCGGACGCGCCGACCTTTCGCGATTTCGAGGAGGCCCACCGCTTCGCCCTGGAGGCGCTGGTGCGGCTCGTCCGCGGCGCGGCGCGCCGGGCGGGCACGAGCCGGCAGATGGTCGAGGTCGCCGTCGCCGACCGCGTCGCGGACGTGGCCGACGGGGGCCAGGTCTTCATCGGGCGCACGCTCGAGGCGCGCCTCTCCGGGCGCCCCGACGTCGCCCGCCTCCGCGGCACGTGAGCCGACGCCCGCCGCAGCGTCAGTCCTTCTCCAGCAGCACCAGGCGCCCGCCGGGGTGGGTGAGCTTGCGGCACAGCTCGACGTACTTGTAGTAGTCCTTCGACGGCACGAGCGACGGCCTCATCGCCGCGCGCTGGGTGACGACCAGCGTGCCGTCGGCCTCGCGGGCGGCCGAGCGGACCACCGTGCTGCCCCGGTCGCGCCAGCGGAGCTTGCCCGGGTGCAGGACCGCCCGGAAGCCCTTCGGCAGCGTCACGCGGATCGTCTGCGTGGACCGCAGGGGCGAGCCGAGGTACAGCGGCGTGTCGCGCCCCTCCGGCGGCAGCGAGGGCAGGACCGTCGCGCGTCGCGGAAGGCGGAAGTACAGGTGCTCGCCGTCGCGGACGGCGTAGTCCCTGACGCGCACGGCGAAGGTCTCCACGCCGGGATACGTCGAGAAGTCCGTCTTCAGGTCGCCGAGGGCCTCCGCCGCCTGCGAGACGGCCGAGACCTGCTCCTGGTGGTAGCGGCGCCGAAGCTCCGGCGTCATCTCGGCGAACCGGCGGTTCATCGCGCCGAACATCGTTCCGTAGAGCTTGCGCGTCCAGCGGATGACGGCCGTGCCGTCGGCCTGCACCGCGACGTCATAGGCGGCCTCGGATCGCGCCGCCTTGCCCTTGGCGGGCTGGATTGTCTCGACCGTGCCGTCGGGCAGGGCGAGGGCGGCCCTGCCGTCGTGGTGGGTCGCGCCGAGCGCGGCGTACTGGTCCGTGTCGTTGAGCCAGACCGCCTCGCCGTCGAGGCGCAGCGTCACCAGGACGTCCGGGAACAGGTGCGGGTCGGGGTAGGCGAGCGGCGCGCGCCGGACCTCGGGCACCCGCGAGGTGGTCGAGGCCAGCACGAACCGGGGCTCGAGGCCGATCGCCCGGAGCATGGCGTGCAGCAGGACGGCGCGGTCGGCGCCGTTGCCGTAGCCGTCGGCCAGCGTGCGGTCGGCCGGTGTGACGTGCTTCAGCGGCATGTGCGGCAGCGCCGGCCCGGCCAGGCGGATCCGCATCGCCACGAAGTCCCGGACGGCCCGGACGCGATCCGTCGGATCGTCCTTGCCCGCGACGAGCCGTCGGGCCGTGGCGGCGGCCCTCTTCTGCCCCGCCGCGGCCTTCGCCAACGCGGCGTGCACCCGCTTCGCATACCCCGGCCAGGAACCGGCCGAGACGAACGCCGCCGGCGCGAAGCTCCACCCGGGCGGCGTCCACTGCTCCCGCCGCAAGGGGGCCACGTTCTCGGCCGTCCACTCCACGACGACGCGGTCGCCCTCCTTCGTCTCCTTGACGGCGACGGCCGCCTTGCCGCCGGGGGCGGCGTTGTTCACCAGCTCGCGGCGCAGCGCCAGTCCCTTCGGCGCGGAGATGCGCACCGTCCGCTTTCGGGTGGCCTCGACGTCGCGGAAGCCCACGCGCGTGGCGAAGAACGGCTGGTCGCGGAACGTTCGCCGGCAGCGGAACTCCACCACGCTGCCGACCTCCACGCCCGGCAGGCTCGCGACGAGCGTCTTGCGCATCGGGTAGCGCGGCGCGTTGCTGGTGACGTCCATCACGTTGATCTCTTTGTCGCTGATCTCCTGGACGGTCCCGTCGCGCCCGCGAACGGACGCGCCCAGGAGCTTCACGTCCTCCCAGACGGGGTTGTAGGTGAGCTTGACCTCGGCGTGGGCCTTCTTGCCGGCGTAGCTGAGGATGCGCTTCCGGACGGCGTGGGTCTCGGTCCAGTTGCGGGCGTCGTCCAGCTCGACGTCGATCCGGCGGTCGAGGTAGGCCACGTCCGGCCGGGGCGGCTCGGGCGGCGGGGGCGTGAACACGAACGTCTTGACGGGCGGGGCCTGGGCGGCGTCGAGGATGAGCATCTTGCGCCCGTCGCGCTCCATCGTTCGCAGGTGCTCCTTGAGCCCGAGGTACTGCTCGGGCGAGAACTCGACGACCTTCAGGCGGAAGTCGCTCTCGGTGGTCAGGACGCCCTTCTCGCACCGGGCGGAGCACCGCCAGCTCATGGTCTCGTCGTCGACGGGCTCGTAGGCGGGCGTGGCCAGGGCCTTGCCCAGCTCGCCGGCCAGCTCGAGGCGCAGCGTTTCCTGCGCGCCGCCGGTGGCCCAGATCAGCAGGGGGTACTTGCGCTTCTCCAGGGCGGCGCGGCGTTCGACGAAGCCGCGCATGCCCATTCCCCGGCTGACGAGGGGCAGCGGCAGCATCGCGCGCCTCTCGCCGTGGACGGGCACCTCGCGGGCCTCGAAGCCCATGCGGGCGGTCAGCGGCTTTCCGCGGTCCAGGAGGTTCTTCGGCAGGATCTCCAGGGACGTGACGCGCACCCCGCGGATGGAGGCCTCGAGGAAGTGCTGGAAGAACCGGCGCCGCTCTTCCGGGCGCTGCCGGGCGAGGTAGCCGCGGAGCATCGTGTCGTTGAAGCCGCCGAAGTGGCAGACGCTCTCGGCGCGGAGCACGCCCGTCGCGTCGATCCGCCCGGTGGTCTCGACCCGCAGCATGTTCCTCTCCGGCGGGTCGATCGGCGAGGTCCGCAGCTTCTCGCCCTCGGGGCAGATCACCAGGTAGCTGCGGTTGTTCAGGTAGGCCGGCAGGAGCTGGCGCGTGGTCTCGCTCGTCGGGTCCATCAACTGGTACTCGCCGGGCGCGGTCCGCACGGCGGTGACGGCGTGGTTGAAGAACGGGTCGGGCACCTCGGCGTCGCGTTTCTGGCTGGTGTGGATGAGCACGGGGAAGGCCTCGACGCCCGCCAGGCGCAGCATGACCACCAGCAGGGCGGCCTTGTCGCGGCAGACGCCGTGGCGCCGCTCGAACGTGTCCTTCACGTCGTGCGGCTCGTACCCGGGGGACTTCGTCTCCGCGGTGATGCCCATGTACCGGATGTTCTGCGCGACCCAGTAGAAGATCCGCTCGGTTCTTTTCCGCGGCTGCGCGACGCCCTGGACGAGCTCGTCGACCTTGGCCCGTATCTCGGACGTGTGCTTGTAGTGCGGCTCGGACAGCTTCCAGTACCAGCGGGAGATGTGCTCCCAGCTCGCCGCCGTGCTGGCCCTCGCGCGCTGCACCACCATGTACGCCGGGGGCATGCTCGGCTCGGGGAACATCCGCGGCACGTCGCGGGCCTCCCAGCGATAGACGATCTCCCCGCCCTCGCGCACGGGCTCGCGCCGCGTGAGCGTCTTGCCGACGCGGTCCTTCACGGCGAGGCTCCGCAGGGGGCAGTCGGCCGGGCCGCGGATCTCCGCCGAGCAGCGGACGATCGGCCAGGTCGACTCGAAGCCGATCTGCGTCGCGAACGTCCCCCGGCACCGCGGGTGGACGACCCGGTCGAACATCACGTAGTGCAGCACGTCGCCCACCTCCAGGTGGGGGATGCTGACGCGGATCACCTTGTGGTTGGGGTTGTAGATGTTCGCCCCCATGCTGCGGGAGTCGACCATGACGCGGCTGTTCTTCGCCAGGTCGACGGGCACGGCGCGCCCGTCGGGCTTGACGACCTCGACGAGCGAGATCTTGCAGTCCTCGGGCCCGCGCTGGTAGGGGATGGTGAAGTAGCTGGCCAGCGTGCGGCACTGTCGCCGGCCCTTCTCGGTGAGGACCTTGTCGTAGTGGTCCTGCCACTGCACCTCCGTGCCGTCGGCCCGGTAGCGGACCCACGTGGCGCGGTCCACGACGACCGCGTCGGCGTCGGGGTACTTGTCGGGCGTGACCTCCCTCGCCGCGGCCAGGGCGGCCTTGCGGTCCAGCATGCCCCGGGCGAAGTCCGGTTCCTTCGGCGCTTCGGCCAAGGCGCAGGCGGACCAGAACAGAACCAGTCCCGCGAGCTTCTTCATCGGATGCTCCTTTACCGAACGGCCGCCATTCCGGCGCGATCCGCGCCCGGGACCCACGGCGAAGGCGGGCGAGCTACTCCCTGAGCGCCCGCGCCACGGTGTGGTGGCGGCCCTGCTTGAGCTTCTCGTAGTTGCCGAACACGTCGCGGAAGTTGCGCTTGATGAACTCCCGCAGGCCGGAGACCGTCACGACGACGAGTTGGCCGCCGGGCTTCAGGTGGTCGCGGGCGTCGGACAGGATCACGTAGAGCAGTTCGCGTCCGACCTTGGCCGGCAGGTTGGCCAGGACGTTGTCGAAGCGGACGCCGCCGACCTCGCTGAACGCGTTGGACAGGTACGCCCGGCAGTTGGTCAGGCCGTTCCTCTCGGCGTTCCGACGAGCGTACTCGACGGCGACGTAGTCCTTGTCCACCAGGTGGACCGTGCCGTTCGGCGTCTCGGCGGCGACGGCCAGCCCGATCGCGCCGTATCCGCAGCCGAGGTCCAGCGTCACGTCGCCGTCGCGGACGTCGGCGTGCCGAACGAGCAGGTACGAGCCGTCGTCGACCCGCCTCGGGCTGAACAGCCCCCACGTGCTGTGGAAGGTCAGCTCGCGCCCGCGCAGGCGGGCCTTGAAGACGACGTCCCGCTTGAGCTCGTCGGCGGTCTTCATACCCGCTCGCCCTTCCGTCCGGTGCGGTCAGCACTCGTCTCGCCGAAGCGGTTGTGGTGGGTCACATCGGCGAGGCGGGACTTCTGCGGCCGCTTGGGCTGCTCGGCCGGCTTGCCCACCGGCAGCAGCGCCCAGACGCGCAGGGTCTCCGGCACGCCGAGCAGCTCGCGGACGTCGTCCTCGTGGGGGCGCAGCGCCCCCTCGACCCAGCAGGCGGCGTAGCCCAGCGCCACGGCCGCCAGCAGCATGTTCTCCATGGCCGCCGAGGCGTCCTGGACGTAGAACTTGCCGTACGGCGTGCCCCGCTCCTCGAGGAGCAGCACGATGGCCGCCGGCGTGCCCTTCATCGCCCCGCTGACGGGCCGCAGGGCCTCCATCGTCTGCGGGTCGTCCACGATGACGTACTGGCGGAGCTGCATGTTGCAGCCGCTGGGGGCCTCGATGCCCGCGGCGACGATCCGCTCGAGCACGTCGCGGGGCACGGCGTGCTCCTGGTAGCTGCGAACGCTGCGGCGGGCGCTGATCACTTCGAAGAAGTCCATGCGACGTCCCTTCCGTTGGCGCGTCGGGCATGATACCGCGCGGCGCGGGGCGCGGGACAGGGCCGGCGCCCGCCGGCGCGCTTGACTTCGGGGCGGCGCGGGAGTATGCCGTCAGGGGTGTGTGTTCCCGTGGGCATCCGGTACGAATCGCCTCACGCGAGGACAAGGAGAACAGCCATGGCGAAGACGGAAGAGAAGGTGACGCGGCGGGATTTTGTGAAGGGGGCGGTGGCGGCCGGCGTGGCAGCCGGCAGCTTCCGCATCCTGAACGCCTCGCCGAAGGGCGGCGGAAGGAGCTTCAAGGTCGGGCTGATCGGCTGCGGCGGGCGCGGCGGCGGGGCGATCAGCGACCATCTGCGCGCCGCCAAGGCGCTCAACACGGCGTTGAACGTCGGCATCGAGTGCAAGCCCTGGGCGTTCGCCGACTGGTCCAAGGGCAAGGCCGAACGCTACGGGCAGCGCCACGGCGTGCCGAAGGAACGCTGCTTCGGCGGCGGCGACGCCTACCGCAAGCTGATCGACTCCGGCGTGGACACCGTGCTGATGGCGACGCCGCCGGTCTTCCGCCCGCTGCACTTCGAGGCGTGCATCGAGGCGGGCAAGCACGTGTTCTTCGAGAAGCCGGTGGCGGTGGACCCGGTGGGCTGCCGGCGCGTGATCGCGGCCGGGGAGAAGGCCAAGGCCAAGGGCCTGACGGTCGTCGCCGGCACGCAGCGGCGCCACGAGCGCGGGCGCCTGCGCCACGTGGCGGCCCTGCGAGAAGGCGCCCTCGGGCGAATCATGGGCGGGCGCGTCTCCTGGTGCATGGGACAGATCTTCTCCAATCGCCCGATCAACCCCAAGGGCCCCGGCGACCTCGCCGGGTCGGGCCGGTGGCAGCTCTGGGTCGAGATGTCCGGCGACCACATCGTCGAGCAGCACGTCCACAACCTCGACATCGCCAACTGGTACCTCGGTGCCCATCCGGTATCGGCCGTGGGGTTCGGCGGCCGCGCTCGGCGAAAGCCCGGAAACATGTACGACTTCTTCAGCATCGATCTCGAATACCCCGGCGGCATCCACATCCACAGCACCTGCCGGCAGTGCCCCGACTGCTTCAATTGGGTCGGCGAGCACTTCACCTACGAGAAGCGCCCGCCGCGAGGCTACAAGGCCAAGGACCCGCTGCCGGCGGAGATCCCCCAGGAGGGCGGCTCGCAGGTGCAGGAGCACACCGACATGCTCTACTTCCTGCTCAAGGGCAAGCCGCTCAACGAGGCGCGGAACGTCGCCGAATCGACCGCGGTGGCCGTCATGGGACGCGAGTCCGCCTTCTGCGGCAAGCGCATCAGCTGGAAGGCGATGATGGAGGATGCCAAGCAGGACATCTACAACCTCCAGCTCAAGCCCACCGCCGAGGACTTCGAGAAGGACGACGTGCCCCTGCTGAAGGACGGCGACGTTCGTCTCGCAGGCCGGCCTTGGTGATGACAGCCTGACGCGCAGCCCGGTATGCCGGCAGCGTGCCCTCGTCCCGCGGACGCGACGCGGGGCGGGGGCATGCTTTCTGCGCCGCCGGCGGATGGCGGCGAGCGCGGGCTAATCGAAGATGCTCGGCCCGGTCGGCAGGGGACCGTCCACGTTGGGGTCGGGCTTGTTGGGGTCGAAGCCGAGATCCTCGGCGACGGGATTGCCCATGCCCGGCGCGGTGACGGGCGGCCTCGGCTTGGGCCTCGTCGCGGCGACGGCGGGCCGAGACGCCGGGGGCTTCGGCGCCGCCGGCGCCTTGGCGGCGGGGTTGACGTACGTGAGCTGATGGTACAACTCGTCGGCCAGGTACAGAATGAGCCGCCGCCCCGAGCCTGCGAACCTCAGCTTGGCGTCCAGGGCGTCCCGGCCTCGCGTCAGGGCGACCTGGAAGACGCCGGGCCCGATCTGCCGGCCGACACCGCGGACATGGGCCTCGGTAATGGCCAGCTCGATGCCGTCGGGCGTCGCGCCCGGGGCGACGATGACCTTCTGCCCGGGCGCGGCCTGGATGGCCGCCATGACCGGGTCGCGGAGCAGCGGCTTGAGGTGGCGCGGGGGCTGCTCGACGTACGTTCCGGCCAGGTCGATCGCCGAGAGCTTCCCCGGCGCGTCCTCGCGGGCCACATCCACGTAGTCCACGCCGCGGACGTACAGCCCGCCCTTCGTCAGGTCGCTGGGCGCGCGGAAGAGGAACGTGACCTCGCGGGACTGCCTGGGCCGGAGACGCACCGTCAGCGGGCGGCTTGCCACGGGGAACAGCCCCTTGCCGTCGGCCGGCGTGCCCAGGGCATCGAACCGCTCGTCGCCGAAGGCCAAGCGGACGTCGTGCCTGTGGACGTCGCGCCCGGGGACCTCCAACCGGAGCGGCTTGCTGCCCGCGGTGATCCGGGTGGCGATCCGCCAGTAGACCGAGTCGACCGGCGCGGGGTAGTGGCTGCCGACGGCGAAGGGATCGGTCTTGACGGAGAGGACTTCGCAGGTCGGCTGCGCGGGCTTGACGACGATGTGCGGCTCGACCGCGCCGGTCGAGGGCGTCTTTGGGTGCCCTGCCTTGACCGCGCGCGTGGCGGGATTCGGGGGCGTGTTGGGGCCCTGCGTGATGTCGTCGTGGGGCTCGTCGGGCATGAGCATGGGCACGACGATGGCCAGCGGCCCGCCGACGACCACGCCGGCCGCCGCCAGCAGGACGATCCAGCGCAGCAGACGCCCCGTGCCGGAGGGCGCCCCGGGCCCTTCGCCGGCCCCGGCCCGCTTGTCCTCGTGGAAGCTCGCCACGGCGCTGACCAGCTCCCCGGCGTCTTCCGGCGGCGCGGGCGGCCGGAGGTCCTCCGGCTCGTAGTGCCGCTCGAGGGCCTCCAGTCCGGCGGCGGGGTGGACGGCCGCCAACGCCGCGACCGGGTCGTGGCCCGCCGCCTCGGCGGCCTCGGCCAGCTCGGCCAGCTCGGCGGCCTCCTCGTCCGACACCGGCGTCAGCTCCAGGGCGTGCTCGAACTCCTCCGGCTCCGGCGCCGGCGGCAGCGCGGGGGGCTCGTCCTCCATGGGGGCCACCAGCTCCAGGCCGTTCTCGTGCGCCCCGCCCCGGGACAGGGCCGGGATCTCGATGTCCTCCAGGTCGTCCGGCCAGGGGATCTCCAGGGGATGGTCGCAGTTCTTGCAGCGGGCCTTTCGTCCGGCGACGCGTGCGCTGACGCTGACGGTGCGTCCGCAGCGGGAGCAGGTGACTTCGATCTTTCGGCCTTCGGCCTGTCGGGCCTGTTCGGCGAAGCCCGGCTCGCCGGGCGCGTCGTCGTGGTCGGCGGGCGTCGTGAGGGTCGGGGCCTGGCCGTTGGCCATCGGCGCCACGGGCACGATGCGCCCGCAGTTCTCGCAGGCGACGGACGACTCGGCGTAGTCGTCGTCGAGCTTGTTGACGTGTCCGCACTGGCCGCAAAGAACGCGCACGTTACTCTCCCAGGGGGGCGTAGCGCTGGGCGATGGGCATCCGCCGGCCCGTGCCGAAGGCACGCGTCGTCACCTTCAACACCGGGGCCGCCTGCCGGCGTTTGTGCTCGGCCGAGTCCACCATCGCGATTGCGCGGCGGACCTCCGCGGCGGGCAGCCCCTGGGCGATGATCTGCTCGGCCGTGTCGTCCGCCTCGATGTACCGCTTGAGGATCTCATCTAGTATATCGTAGGCGGGCAGATTGTCCTGGTCCACTTGGCCGGGCTTCAGCTCGGCGCTGGGGGCCTTGGCGAGGGTACTGGCGGGGATCCTCTCGCGGCCGGCCTCGTCGTTGAGCTGCCTTGCCAGGCGGTAGACGTCGGTCTTGAGCACGTCGCCGATGGGCGCCAGCCCCCCGGCCATGTCGCCGTACAGCGTGCAGTAGCCGGTGGACAGCTCGCTCTTGTTGCCGGTGGCGAGGGCCAGGTGCCCCTCGGCGTTGCTGAGGGCCATCACGACGGTGCCGCGGATGCGAGCCTGGACGTTCTCGGAGGCGACCCCGCCGCCTTCGGCCGCAAGTGTCTTGGCCAGCGAAGCTTCGAACGCCGCGTGCATGGGTTCGATCTCGACGACCCGCCAGTGGATGCCGAGGTGGGCGGCCAGGGCCTCGGCGTCGGCGAGGCTGTGGGGGCTGCTGTAGCGGCTCGGCATGCCCAGGCCGTAGACGTTGCCCGGCCCCAGGGCGTCGGCGGCCAGCGTCGCCACGACCGCCGAGTCGATCCCGCCCGAGAGGCCCAGCACCACGCGGCGGAACCCGCACTTGCCCACGTAGTCTCGCAGGCCCAGCTTCAGGGCCGCCGACAGGCGGGCCATCTCGTCGCCCACGGGCTCGATGCGCCCGGACGGCTCGCCGAGGTCCACCACCAGCAGGTCCTCGCGGAAGCCGGCGGCCCGGGCGATCACTTCGCCGTCCGGCGAGACCACGCAACTGCCGCCGTCGAAGATCAACTCGTCGTTGCCGCCGACCTGGTTGACGTAGATGACGGCCGCCTTGCTCCGCGCCGCCTGGCGGCGGAAGAGGTCGTCCTTCAAGGTGGCCTTGCCCATCTGGTAGGGGCTGGCGGCCATGTTGATGATCATCTCCGCGCCGTCGGCGGCGAGCAGGGCGATGGGGTCGTCGCCGTAGAGTTCGCGGCCGAGCGCGGCGGCGTCCCAGAGGTCCTCGCAGATGCTCAGTCCCACGCGGCGCCCGGCGAACTCGATGCAGGCAGGCTTGCCGCCCGGCTGGAAGTACCTCGTCTCGTCGAAGACGTCGTACGTGGGCAGAAGTGTTTTGACATGAACGAGTTGGATCTTCCCGTCGGCGAGCAGCGCCGCGGCGTTCTGGACGGGGCGCCCCTGCCGGCCGGGCGTCCGCCGGACGAAACCCACCAACGCCGCCATCGCCGTGCAGTGCCGAGCGAGGTCTTCGACGGCCCGGACGTTGTCCGCGACGAACCGCTCCTTCCGCAGCAGGTCCCGGGGGGGATAGCCGACCACCGACAGCTCGCCGGTGACGACCAGGTCGCAGCCGGCGGCGGCCGCCTCGTCGATGGCCCGGGCGATCCGAGCGGCGTTGCCCGCAATGTCCCCCACGATCGGGTCGAGCTGTGCCAGGGCAATTCTCATCGGTCCAGGATACAGGTCCGGCCGGTCGATTACACGAGGAAACCGCGGCGGCAAGTCCTGTTGCAATTGTCATCGGTTGCGGCCATAATGCGGTTGATCTATCCACCATGTCCTGTGTTGCGGTTGGCTTGGGTCTTCGGTGCGGCCGATGGCGCTTTGTTCGGTGTGGCTTCCATGGCTTGGTGCGCCGGGAGGGAACGGCGCGCTCGAGCCGGACCCGAGTTGGGAAGACGATCATGGCCAAACTGCGTTCTGCGGGGGTGGTTGGCGTCCTGGTCGCCGCGGCGTGCCTCTCAGGCTGCGGCAAGGAAGTGAGGCTGACGTTCATCAACCTGACGAACGAAAGCCGCGACGTGCACGTCACGTCGCCCGGGGCAGACAGGCAGTACCTCGGCGTGATTCCGCCGCTGGGCAAGATCCGGCACACGCTGCGGATCGAGAAGAAGTACCTGCCGGCGACGTGCCGATGGACGGCCGGTGCGCACGCCGAGAGCTTCCGCGTGACCCGCCAGAGCGACCGGCGGCTGTGGATCGGCATCCGCTCGCCCGCATCGGCGCCGCCCGGCGGGCAAGGCGCCGTCGAATACGACTGAGCAGCTCAACCGTCAGGCCCCAGGGGCGGCGGAGTCGGATTGGATGGAGATCGTGAACGCCATCGCGAAGGTTCGGTTCGCCTCGGCGCGTCCGCAGCGGGTCAGCCTCGCCCGGAACGACGCCTGCGTCGTCGAGCTGCTGTGCCTGGAGCCCGGGCAGGAAGCAAGGGTCTCGGCCGGCACGTGGATGTACTACGTGGTCACCGGCACGGCGACGGTCACGGCGGGCGAGCAGGCGAACGAGCTGACGCCCGGGCAGATGGCGGCGGCCCAGGCGGGCGAAGCCCACACCGTCGCCAACGCCGGAGAGGCGCGGCTGGTTTGTCTGGCGGCCGGGCGGCCGGGCTGACGATAATACCTTCTGGGAGAGACCATTGTGTCCGAGCAGATCGCCATCGACTTCGGCGAGCTGACCGTCCGGGCCGAATGGAACGACTCGCCGGCGGCACGCCGGATCGCCCGGGCCCTGCCGATCGAGGCCCGCGCCCACACGTGGGGCGAAGAGGTCTACTTCCCGATCGGCCTGGCGATGGAGCTGACCGACGCGGCGCGGTCGGACATGGCCGTGGGCGAGATCGCCTACTGGCCGGCCGGACAGGCCTTCTGCATCTTCTTCGGCCCGACCCCCGCCAGCCAGCCCGGCGGCGGGCCCCGGGCCGCCAGCGACGTCGAGCCCCTCGGACGCATTCTCGGGGACACCGACGCCCTGAAGTCCGTCGCCGACGGGCAGAAGGTCGTTCTTTCCGCCGGCCAGTGACGGCCGCGCGGGCCGCGCGAGACGAAGCCATGCGAATCGGCATTGCCCATCCCGCACTGGGTGTCGAGATCCCGAGGGAAGTCTTCGCCCGCGCCGCCAAGGCCGGGGCGGAGGGCGTGGAGATCGACTACGCATCGCCCGCCCTCGCGACGGCCCTCGGGCAGGCCGAGCACGTCAAGGAGCTCACCGTCGCCGCGAAGCGTTCCGGCCTGGCGTTGGCGGGGCTGCGGCTGAGCTGCCTCCGCGAGCAGCCGTCGCTGATCGGCCGCCCGGAGGTCATCGAGACCACGCAGGAGCTGCTGCTCCGCGCGCTGGGCTGTGCCGCCGAGGCGGGCGCCGCGATGGTCGTCCTGCCCTTCTACGGCAAGAACACCATCGAGGTGGAGGGCGAGCTCGACCGCGCCGCCGACGCGCTGCTGGAGATGGCCGATCACGCCGAGGAGGCCGGCGTCGTCCTCGCCGTCGAGACCACCCTCGCCTTCCACCAGCAGGAGTACCTGCTGACGCGCGTGGGCAACACCGGGGACGTGAGGGTCTCGTGCAACGCCGCCGTCGCGCTGTCGCGCAAGATGGACGTCGCCACGGGCCTGCGACAGCTCGGCGCCGGCGCCATCGCCCTGGTGCGCCTCCAGGACGTGCGGATGGCCGAAAACGAGCCGCCCGACTTCGACGTGCCCCTCGGCGAGGGGGACGTGGACTTCCGCGCCGTCGCCCAGGCGCTCCACGCCGTCGGCTACGAGCAGTGGGTCGTCGTGGACCCGCCCGTCACCGAGCGGACGCTCAAACGCCCCGTCGCCGCCGCCACGAAGGCCGTCACCTTCGCCCGCGAGGCCCTCCAGAACGCCGCCGGGCCGTAGCCCCGGCGCTGGCGCCCCACCGTGCGGCTCCTGCCGCGTCGAAGCAGGGAGGATGACCCATGAGAGCGGGAGTGACCCTTGCCGCCGCGCTCTCCGTTGCCGCGGCGGCCGGCGAGGCCCCCGGGCGCACCGCGATCGTCGTCAACGTCGGGGCCTTCCCCGACGCCCGCGCCGCCGCCGGCGCCGAGGAGAAGGTCGACTGGCTCGACGGCGATGCCAACGACGACGCCGTGTGCACCGGGTGCTTCGCCGCCGTCGAGCTGCAGCACCACCTCCGCCGGGCCACCGGGCGCAAGGACGACTTCGCCATCGTCGACGACGAGCGTCCCCCGGCCGGGGCGGACTGGATCGTCGTGGGCAGCGCCGACATGAACGCCGCGGCGCGGACGCTGGGCGGCTCCCCGGCCGCGCGGCGCGCCGAGGCCGGCCGGCTCGGACCGCAGGGCTATCGCATCCGCACGCTTCGCCGCGACGGGCGGCGCGTGATTCACCTGTCGGGCGGGGGGCGCGTCGGGACGCTCTACGCCGCGTACGACCTGCTGCACCGCCTGGGCTTCCGCTGGTTCGCGCCGGGGCCCGTCCACGAGGACATCCCCCGCATCGACGACCTCGGCGAGCACGACGTGACGTCGCGGCCGGCGTTCCTCACCCGCGGCTTTCACGCCTGGGAGAACCGCGGCGACGAGGCGTTCCTGCTCTGGATGGCCCGCAACCGCCTGAACTACTGGTGCGTCGAGCAGCGCCAGCGCGCGCTGATGCGCAAGCTGGGCATCCGGATGGCCTGCGGCGCCCACGACGCCCAGGCGCGGTTCCTGGACCCCGCCCGCGCGTACCCCTACGACCACCCGAAGTTCGCCGGCGACGACGCCCGCCGCGCGCCCGCCGACCCCTACCCCCTCAGCAAGCTCTACCGCGGCGACGCGAACAAGGACGGCACGCTGAGCACGTTCGAGGCCCACCCGGAATGGTTCCCGCTGGTCAAGGGGCGGCGCGTCCCCGGCGTTCGCGGCAGCTTCGGCACGAACTACTGCACGTCCAACCCCCACGCGACGGCCGAGTTCATGCGCAGCTACGTCCGGGCCCTCGTCGACGGGGCCTACCGCGACGCCGACGTCGTCCGCTTCTGGATGCTCGACGGCGGGCGCTGGTGCGAGTGCGACGCCTGCCGCGCCCTCGGCAGCCCCACCGACCGCAACCTGCTGCTCGTCCACCAGCTCGACCGCGCGATCAAGCGGGCCCGCCGCGCGGGACGGATCCACCGCCCGCTGATCGTCCGCTTCCTGGTCTACGCGGACCTGCTCGCCCCGCCCAGCCGCCCGCTGCCCGAGGGCTTCGACTACGCCACCTGCTCGGCGACGTACTTCCCGATCTCGCGATCGTACGTCTTCGACTTCCTCGACCCGCGCAGCCGCTCCAACGCCCGCTACGTCCGGCAGCTCGCCGGCTGGGTGCGCGAGCCGAAGCGCCACTGGCGCGGGGCGCTGTGCCTCGGGGAGTACTACAACGTCTCCGGCTTCAAGTGCCTGCCCGTCTGCTACATGCACACCATGGCGAAGGACATCCCCGCCTACCACGAACTCGGCGCGAGGCACTTCCACTACATGCACTGCACCACGGCGAACATGGGCAACAAGGCCCTGACGAACTGGCAGATGGCCCGCCAGCTCTGGGACGTGCGGACCGACTGCCGGAAGCTGTGGGCGGACTACTTCGCCCGGCGTTACGGTCCGGCCGCCGGAACCATGCGGGCGTTCTACGAGTCCCTGGAGCGGATGTTCTGCAACGTGCGGGAGCTGAAGTACGGCCTGGCGCGGCGGCTCGACGGAGGCGCGAAGGACCTGTTCCCCACGCCCGAGCTGCGCTACGAGCGCGCCGAGGGCGTCGCGTGCAGCGGGCCGACGTTCCTGGAGATCGTCGCGGCGGGCAAGCAGTGTCGGCAACTCATCGACCGCGCCGCGGCCATGAAGCTCCCGAAGCGCGTCGCCGCCCGCATCGCGGAGGACGAGCGGCTGTTCGCCTACGGCGAGCGGACGATTGCCTACTACCACGCGTGCATCGAGGCGTGGCGGGCGATCCGCTCGTCGCAGCCGGAAGCGGCCCGCGAGCACCTCGCCGAGGCCGAGCGCCTCGCCGGCCTGCTCCGCAAGGACACCGCCAGCACGAAGCACTCGTCCTCTCACGCCAATGCCGCCGACGCCCTCGCCGCCAGCCGCGCCGCCCGCGCGCCGGGTCACATCCGCCGGCGGCTCGGTCAGGCGAAGCCCCGGCCCTGAGCCTCACGATTCCTGGAGACCCCATACGGCAGGCCCCTTCCCACGATGCGATCCGCAGACGAGGCAAACCGCCGCTACTTCCGCGAGGCCTACCGCACCGGGCAGCACGGCTGGGCCGCCGAGGAGCCCTCGCCGTATGCCGTGCGGCTGCTGGAGCGCGTGCGGCGGTTCGTGCCCGCCGGCGGGCGGCTCCTGGACGTCGGCTGCGGCGAGGGGCGCCACGCCATCGCGGCGGCGAAGCTCGCCTTCCGCGTGACGGCCGTGGACTACGAGCCCCTGGCCCTGCGCCGCGCGCGGCGGCTCGCCCGGACGCAGCGGGTGGGGGGGATCGCCTTCCGCGCGGCCGACGTGCTGCGCCTGCCGTTCGGCGATTCCCGCTTCGACGTCGTCCTCGACTACGGGTGCCTGCACCACCAGAGGAAGTCGGATTGGCCCGCGTACACGGCCGGCATCCGGCGCGTCCTCAGGCCCGGCGGCTACTACGTGCTCTCGGCTTTCAGCCCCAGGTCCTATCTCTTCCGCGGCAGCCGCAGGGCGTGGCACATCGCCCGGGGCGCGTACCGCCGGTGCTTCTCGCGGGAAGACATCCGGGGGCTCTTCGGCCGCGACTTCGAGATCCTCCGGCTCGAGGAAGAGCGCCCGCGCGGCTTCTGGCACGCCCTGATGCGCCGTCGGCAGACGTAGCGCGGGAGGATCCGGACGGCCGCCGGGCCGAACTCCTTGCGTGTCTCGGCGTGCGAGCCTCTCCGTCGGGCTTGCCCCGGCGGAAGGACGACTGAGCGTCCAGAACCCGCCGTCCGTCTCCCTGCCGCCACCGTGGGGCCTGCCCCCGCGGGGCGATGGCTGGAACCGACACGCTCCACCGGGCTGGACCCGACGAGGGGCCGAGTCCAACGTCCGGTCCCTTGGCTGCGATGCGAAGCGGTCAGTCCTTCGGCGACGCGGCGGGGCCGGCGCGGCGGGTCGCGTAGCCCTTCTTGGCGTGGCCGAGCCAGATGTAGGTGGAGGTCGGGTCCTCCCGCGCGCCCCGTTGGTGGTGGATGAACCAGGGGTTGGGGAAGGTCCGGCCGTAGGCGGCCGGGCCGGGGGTCAGGAGGCAGCGGCGAACCGGCTCGGGCCAGTCGGACGGGAGCTTGTCGAAGACCTGCCACGTCCCGCCGCGCGGCGCGGCGAACTTCGTTCGGCTCGGCACGACGACCTTTCCACTCTTCCAGTCCGCCACGCCGACGGTGAAGCGCAGGTAGGGCGTGTCGTCGGCGCCGATGGCAATGCGCTTGTGCCCGGCGAACTCGTGGCCGGTGTCGTGGACGAGGGCGTGCCGGTCGGCGGCGGCCTTGCTGAGCGGGAGCTTGAGCTTCGAGCCGTCGGCGCCGCGCCAGGTGCCGTCGGCGTCGCGGCGGACGTAGTAGACGTTGTAGCGGTAGACGGCCTCGTGGAGCCCCGGGTACTTCAGCGGGCGCCAGGGGTGCGGCTTGCCTCGCCCGAAGCCGGGGTTGTCGTCCTTGTGGACGAAGAAGCCGTGCACCGTGCGGTAGCCGGCGCCGGGCAGGAACGCGCAGTAGGCGGCGGCCTTGGGGTCGCGGGGCGCGAGGCGCATCTCGATGATCCGCTCGGCCGGCGACCACGTCTCGCCGTCGTCGCGGCTGGTGCGCATCAACCACGGGGCCACGTGCCCGCCGGCGCGGTAGAACAGCAGCAGCCGCCCGTCGGCCAGACGCAGGATCTCCGGGTATGTCGCCCGGTCGGTGGGGTGGGGCATCTGCCGCCACTCGGAAATGTCGCGCGGGCGGGCGGTGCGGACGTGCCACATCTTGCGGCCGTGGCAGCCGAAGAACAGGTGGATGCGCCCGCGGCGGTCGGCGCAGATGGACGGGTTGCCGTGCGTGTCCTTGCCCAGGCCGTGGCTCGAGGCCCGCACCGGCCCGGCCCACGTCCTGGCGGCGACGTCGTAGGCCATGGCGATCGGGCGCCCCTGGCCGTCCTGGTAGGCGCAGAAGACCTTGCCGCCCTCCTCGATGGCGTGCGGGCAGATGTAGTAGTTATAGAAGGCCGGGTACGGCCGCCCGCCGCGCTGGATCTTCGCGAACGCCCGGGCGATCCGCGGCGACCTGGGCGCGGCGCCCGCGGCGGCGGCGCACGCGCAGGCGACGGCCAGGGCGGCCGGCAGTCGTCGGGGGTCTCTCATGCCGTGGTTCCTTTCCGGCGGCCTCAGGCGAACGGCTGCTCGATGGACGGGCTGGGCTCGGTGAAGAAGCGCGGGCCGTCCTCGGCGATGTAGATGCAGTCCTCCAGCCGCACGCCGAACTCGCCGTAGATGGCGATCATCGGCTCGTTGCTGAAACACATGCCGACGGCGAGGGGCGTGGTGTTGCCGCGGACGATGTGGTGCCACTCGTGGACGTCGAGCCCGATGCCGTGCCCGGTGCGGTGCGGCAGGCCGGGCACGTCGTAGTCCGGCCCGAAGCCGGCGTCGGTGATGACCTTCCGCGCGGCGGCGTCGACGGCCTCGCACGGCGCGCCGAGCTGGGCGGCGTCGAAGGCGGCCGCCTGGGCGAGCTTCTCCAGCTCCCAGACGTCCCGCTGGCGCTGTGTGGGGGTGCCGAAGACGATGGTGCGGCTGATGTCGCTGTGGTAGCCCTCGACGGTGCACCCGCCGTCCATGAGGACGACGTCGCCCTCCTTGAGCGCGGCCGGCTCGCGGCTGCCGTGCGGGTAGGCCGTGGCCTGTCCGAACTGCACGCCGATGCCGCCCCGCACGCCGAGCGCCTTGTGGGCGGCGGCGGCGAGGGCGCTGAAGGCCTCCTTCGACATGCCCTCTTCCAGGCGCCGGAGGGTCGCCTTGTAGGCCTCCGCGGTGATGTCCGACGCCCGCTGCATGAGGGCGATCTCCGCAGGGGACTTCTGCGCTCGGCAGCCGACGGTCACCGGGTCGGCGCTGGCGAGCGCCAGGTGCGGCGCCTCGCGCCGGATGCCGTCGAACAGGAAGAAGCGCACGGTCTCCTCGATGCCGACGCGCCCGGCGGCGACGCCCCGGTCGCGCAGGATGCCCGCGACGAGCCGGCAGGGGTCCTCGTGTTCCTGCCAGACGCGGACGTCGTCGCCGACGACCAATTGCTCGCGGAGGCGCGGCTCCTCGAAGGCGGGGCAGACGTAGGCGATCTCGCCCCGGGCGGGCAGGACCGCCGCCGTCATCCGCTCGCTGCGCCCCCAGCGGACGCCCGTGAAGTAGAACAGGCTGCTGCCCGCCTCCAGGAAGATCGCGTCCAGGTGCGCGTCGGCCATCAGCCGCCGGGCCTTGGCCACGCGGGCTTGGCGCTCCTCGACCGTGATGGGGGCGATCCCGTCGGTCATGGGTCGCAGCTCGTCGAACTCGGTCATGGGATATTCACCTCGTGTTGTCCGGGGCGCCCGCCCGCGGCCCTAGCCGCCGAGGACGAGCTCGCCGATGGCCTGGAAGTACTCGTCGCGCCCGGCGACGAGCAGGCTGTTGTGGTCGCCGGCGGGGATGATGAGCAGGCGCTTGTCCGCCGCGGCGCAGTGCCGGTGCAGCAGGTGCGCCTCGGTGACAGGGATGATCCAGTCGGCCTGGCCGTGGATGATCAGCGTGGGGATCGTGATGCGGGCGAGCTTGCCGAGGTGGTCGAAGCCGTCGCGGGCCTCGTCGGCGTCGGGCATCTCCGGCCCGCCCAGGCGGCGGATCACGCCGAACGTGTCGACGAAGCCGCTCTCGAGGATCAGCCCGGCGAGGCCGTCGTCGGCGGCGTCGGCGATGGCGACGGCCGCCGCGCTGCCGAGCGACCGGCCCATCACGAACACGCGCGCGGGGCGGACGTCCTGCTCGGCGAGGACGGCCGGCAGGCCGCGCCAGACGGCCAGGGCGTCGGCGATGAGGTTGGTGGCCGTCGGCTCGCCGTCGCTGGCGCCGTAGCCCCGGTAGTCCATCGCCAGCAGCGAGATGCCCAGGTCGCGGTAGAGCGGCGCGACGTCGTCCCACTCGGCGGCCAGCTCGCCGTTGCCGTGGAAGAACAGGATCAGGGGCGCCTCGGCCGCCGCGACGTGGAGCCGCCCGCCGACGGCGACGCCCTCCGCGACGGGCACGCGCACGTCGCGCCCGTCGGGGCGGGGGTCCGCGAACGCCTGGCGCCGCGGGTGGAACGCCACGGCCAGCACCCCCGGCTGGTCCAGCACGTCGTAGGTGCGATCGGACATCGCCTCACCTTCCCAAGCGCCGCCGGCGCCGCCACGTCGCCAATCGCCCATCGCGAATCGGCAATCGCAAGACCCTACGTCCGCACGTGCCCCTGCCCCGTGACGACCCACTTGTAGGTGGTCAGGTCGTCGGCGCCCATCGGGCCGCGGGCGTGCAGCTTGTCGGTCGAGATGCCGATCTCGGCCCCGAGCCCGTACTCGCCGCCGTCGCTGAAGCGCGTCGAGGCGTTGACCATCACGCTGGCGGAGTCGACCTCGGTGACGAAGCGTTCGGCCGCGGCGATCTCGCCCGTCACGATCGCGTCGGTGTGCCCGCTGCCGAAGGTGTTGACGTGGGCGATGGCGCCCTCCAGCCCGTCCACGATCCGCACGGCGAGGATCAGGTCGAGGTACTCCTCGCGCCAGTCGTCCTCGCCCGCGGGCTTCATGTCGGCGACGATCGCCCGGGACCGCTCGCAGCCGCGGAGCTCGACGCCCTCGCCGCGCAGGCGGGCGGCGATCCGCGGCAGGAATCCCTCGGCGATGGCGGCGTCGATCAGCAGCGTCTCCATCGCGTTGCAGACGCCGGGGTACTGGCACTTGGCGTTGAGGACGATTCGCTCGGCCATGTCCGCCTCGGCCGCGGCGTGCACGTAGACGTGGCAGACGCCGTCGTAGTGCTTGATGACGGGGATCGTGGCGGCCTCGGTGACGGCGGAGATCAGCCCCTTGCCGCCGCGGGGGACGATCAGGTCGATCAGCCCGGCGGCGCGGCAGAGGGCGGGGACGATCGCGCGGTCGGGGTCGTCGATGACGGTGACGGCCGCGGGGGGCAGGTCCGCCGAGGCGACGGCCTCGCGCAGGGCCTCGGCGACGGCGAGGTTGGAGTGGAGGGCCTCCTTGCCGCCGCGGAGGATGGTGGCGTTGGCGCTCTTGAGGCAGAGCCCGGCGGCGTCGGAGGTCACGTTGGGGCGGCTCTCGTAGATGATGCCCACCACGCCGATGGGCACGCGGCGTTTCTCGATGCGCAGGCCGTTGGGGCGGTTGTAGGCGCAGGCGGCCCGGCCGACCGGGTCGGTCTGGAGGGCCATCTCCTCCAGGGCCGTCGCCATGGACTCGAGGCGCTCGTCCGTCAGCGTCAGGCGGTTGACCATCGCCGACGACAGGCCGAACTCCTCGCGGCGGGCGAGGTCCTTCTGGTTGGCGGCCTGGAGGTCGGCCTTGCGGTCGCGCAGGGCTTGGGCAGACGCCCGCAGGCCGGCGTCGCGCCGTTGGCCGGTCGTCGCCGCCAGGGCGGCGGCCGCCTTGCGTGCGGCCCGGCCGATCCGCTCCACGTAGGCCGTCGCTTCCGATGCGTCCATCGCGCCTCCTCCGTCCGCATGGGATTTCCGGGTGCCGACCGAGGCAGTATAGCGTAGCGGGAGGCGCAGGGAAGGCCGGACCCCGAGGCGCGGCGGGCGGCGGCGGCGAGCGGGCGGGGGGCTATCCGCCGGAGGGGACCTTCTCGAGCTTGAAGCTCACGGTCGGCGGGGGCCCGAGCAGGCTGAGGTTCAGCGCTCGGGGCAGGCGGACCTCGACGGGGCGGGTCAGCCAGCTCACGGGCTTCTTGTCGTCCTCGGTCAGGACGACGTAGGCGCGGACGTCCTCGCCCTTGAGCTGGTCGAGGTCCTTTCGCGTCCCGCTGACCTGGATGGTCACGCGCCATTCGAGGCGGTCGCGGCGGCTGAGGGCGTACTCGCGCCACGTCCCGTCCTCCAGCCACTCCGGCGGGCTGACCACCTGCACGGGCACGGTGACCTTCTCGGTCTCGGTGAGCGTGGCGATCTTGACGGTGACGGTGACGGTCGGCTGGTCGGGCTCGACGGGCACGCCGCCGATCTCGCGGACGAGCTCCACCACGAAGGGCTTGTCGGAGGCGACCTGCTTCAGGTCCACCTGGACCGTTCGCAGGTTGGGGTCGGTGTTGCGGATGTCCTCCCAGTCGCTCTCGGCCACGTGAATGCCCACCTTCGGCGGCTGGATCGTCACCTCGGAGAAGACCGCGCCGGTGTAGTCGAGCCGGACGGGGATGTCGGCCTGGTGGACCCTGCGGTCGACATGGACCTTGATCTTGGGCGGCGAGGCCGAGAGAACCGTCAGGTCCGCACCGGCCATTCCCCCTGCGCTCAGGACGGTCTGGGTGTCGAGGTCGTTCTCGCCCTGGCGCACCTGCCCGGAGACGTCGCACACGAGCCGCCAGGCGCGCCCCATCAACTCCGCCTCGAACCGCTCCAACCCGTCCGCCGTCCCCTCGATCTGGAACGTGATCTGCGGGTGTCCCATCGGGAGGAGTATCAGGTCGGGGGACTTGTTCAGGACCAGGGTCAGGACAGCCGGCAGTGTCTTGCGAGGGCGGGAAAGCTGCACCTTGATGACGCTCTTCGAGACGGATTCCAGCTCCAGGCCACTCTCCGAGATGCGGAGCTCTTTCTGGAGGATCCTCTCCGTCTGGATCAGGTTCTCGCCGAGCAGGCAGTTCTGTGAGACGTCGAAGCGGATCACCGGCGGCTGTTCCTCGCGCCCCCTGAGCAGCTCCTCGACGCTGCTGCGATTGCCCGTGACCTCGAACGTCACCGGCACATCGCGCTCTTCCACCAGACGCGCGTCGCCCCCGTTGCCCTCGATGATGAGCAGGTCCCTCGACTTGCCTACCGTCAAGCGGATGGTAACCGTCAGGCTCTTCGTGTCGATGAACTCGACGTCGGCGTAGATCCAGACCAGCACGGTCACGAGCGCGACCCACAGCAGGCTGCGCCCGCGGCGGGCCCACCACGAGCGGCTGAACCGCGTCGGCTCGACCAGGTTGTGGTACTCGCGCCGGGTCATGAGGTGGTCTCGCCGGTGTCGGAGGATGCCTTCTGGCGGTGGCGCAGGACGTGGCGGGGGGCGAGCAGCCCCAGGAGCATCTCGCGGAGGCTGTCGGCCTCCAGGCCGATGTACAACTGGCCTTCGCAGGCCACGGAGACCCGCCCGGTCTCCTCGCTGACGACCAGGACGAGGGCGTCGCTGTCCTGGGCGAGCCCCAACGCCGCGCGGTGGCGGCTGCCCAGCGAGGGGTCGACCTCGCCGCTCTCGGCGAGGGGGAACTGGCAGCCGGCGGCGGCGATCCGCCCCTCGCGGATCACCACGCCCATGTCGTGCAGCGCGCTGCCGGGGTAGAAGATCGTGTTCAGCAGGTGCGACGTCAGGATCGCGTTGATCGGCGTGCCGGACTCGATGATCGCCCCCAGCCCGACCGACCGCTCGACGGCGACGACCGCGCCGATCTTGTTGCGGGAGAGGTAGGCGGCCGAGTCCGACAGCGCCTCGATGAGCGCCTCGACGCGACCGTGCGTGCTGTGGAAGAGCTTGGCCTGCCCGATCTGGATCAGCACGCGGCGCAGCTCCGGCTGGAAGGCCACCACCACCGCCACGAAGACGAACACGAGGAAGTTCCCGTAAAGGAACTCGACGCGTTTCCAGTCGTCGTTCTTGGGCAGCAGGCGGATGCCGATGTAGACCAGCGCCAGCAGCAGGCCCGCCCCCTTCAGCAGCCGCGCGCCCCGGGTGCCGCGGAGGAACCGCATGACCAGCCAGACGACGAAGCCGATCAGCAGGAGCTGCACCACGACCACCAGCGGGCTGTACGTCGCCACCCGCCGGAAGTAGGTCGAGATGGCATCCAGCAATTCGCGCATACCGCGATCTCCCGGCGCAGAATGGCCCTGTCCGGAGCCCTCCCTGCTTGTTCATCGTCCGGGGCGGCTCAAGTCCTGCAGGCGATCCGGGGGCTTTTTCCGCCGCGAGCGTTGCGCGGAGCCCGCCGGGGCGTCCTCCCTACATTCTACGCCGCAAAAGACCGGCGGGTTTGGCCCATTGGCCGCCACGCCGCGGGCGTCACCCGCCGGCGGCCCGGTCGATGGCGTCGTGGACGGCCAGGGCCTGGCGCAGGGCGCCCACGTCGTGCACGCGGAAGACCGTCGCGCCGCGCCGCCGGGCGGCCAGGCACGCCGCCAGCGTGCCCGGCAGGCGGCTGGCAGGGGCGGGCTCGCCGCTCAGCTCGCCGATGAAGCGTTTGCGGCTGGGGCCGACCAGCACCGCCACGCCGAGGGCGGCCAGCTCGCCGACGCCCGCCAGCAGCGCCAGGTTGTGCTCCAGGCGCTTGCCGAAACCGATGCCCGGGTCGACGAGGATCCGCTCGCGCCGCACGCCCGCGGCGACGGCGGCGTCCATCCGCCCGGCCAGGAAGGCCCGCACCTCGGCGACGACGTCGTCGTACTGCGGGTCGGCCTGCATGCTCTTGGGCTCGCCCAGCATGTGCATCAGGACGACGGGCGCGCCGCGCTCGGCCGCCAGGGCGAGCAGGGCGGGATCGTCCCGCCCGGCGGAGACGTCGTTGACCATCCGCGCGCCGGCGTCGAGGGCGAACCGCGCCACGTCCGCCCGCGTGGTGTCGATGCTGACGATCGCCCCGGACGCCACGGCGGCCGGCAGGACCTCGCGGAGGCGCGCGATCTGCTCGGAGGCCGGCACGCGGCCGCTGCCCGGGCGCGTCGACTCGGCACCGACGTCGATCACGTCGGCCCCCTCGGCCGCCATTCGCTCGGCCTGGCTTCGCGCGGCCGCCGGGTCCAGGAACGCCCCGCCGTCCGAGAAGCTGTCCGGCGTGACGTTCAGCACGCCCATCACGATCGCCCGACCGCTGCGATGCGAGGTGAGGATGTCGTCCAGCGTGATGCTCATGACGTGGCTCCCGACAGGGGGGTCACAGGCCCGTTTCTTCCAAGTAGTCGTCGGTGTTTTCGTCGCGGCCGGACATGGGGCGCCAGTGCTTCCGGCG
>CAZXOC010000021.1:0-44520 GCA_964642165.1 uncultured Planctomycetaceae bacterium
GCCGCCGGCAAGGGCCAGCGAGACGTTCACCTTGGCCTTGACGCGCCAGCCGCCCTTCGGCGGCATGCCCAGCAGGGCCGTGGAGTACGAGCTGGGCTGATCGGCCAGGACATGCGTGCCGGGCTTGAGGAGAATGGGCGATACCGGCTTCGTCCGCCAGGCCTTCGGAAACATGTCGTAGGAGTTGCCCGAGGCCAGGTTGCCCGAGCTGGCAGCCTTGCCCGTGGCCCGGTGGAAGCTCTGGTAGTTGATGTAGTAGCCCGCACTGGTCACGCGGACCGGCTCGCGCCCGGTGTTCTCGATCTCCAGGCGAAGCCAGTCCGCGTCGGCGGGGCCCGTCCTGGGCCTCACCGCGACGCGCACGGTGACGCCGTGGCCCTTGACCAGCTCCCGGCGCGTCCACTTGGCGGCCTCGTCGGCCCTGCCCGCGTCCTTCTCGCCCAGCGGCAGGGCCAGGGCGACGCCGACGAAGGCGACCGCCGCAACAACCGTCGCCGCCAGGGCCCGGCGTGACAGCCGGCGGGCCCTGTCGCGCCGGTCCGAGAGGATCGCCTCGATCCGCCGCAGCAACGCGCTCTTGGCCGGGACGATCCCGGCGGCCAGCTCGGCCGCGGACGCCCGGCGCGGCAGGTCCTCGGCCAGGCGGGCCAGCAGCTTCGCGTAGGGGACGCCCCGCCGGGTCGCTGCGAGGACGGCGTCGTCGCAGGCGTCTTCCGCGAGGCGCGACACCTGCCGGCACGCCAGCCACACCAGTGGGTGGAAGAACAGCACGGCGCGAAGGAACGACAGCACGCTCAGTGTGAGCGGATCGCGGCGCCGCCCGTGCGCCAGTTCGTGCAGCGCCACCGCCCGCAGGTCCGCCGCCGACAGCGTCGCGGCAAAGCCGGCCGGCAGCAGGACGATCGGCCGCCAAAGCCCCACCGTCAGCGGCGAGCGGACGCAGGGACTTCCCACGACGTCGAAGCCATCGCCCGCGTTGAGGCGATCCGCCGCGGCCCGGAAGGCCGCCAGGACCCGCGGGTCGGCCACTGCGACCCCCGCGCGCAGCCACCGGTGAACCCGCAGCCGCCCCACGACGACGAGGCCGACCAGCCCGGCCGCGCCCGACACGTACGCCAGCAGCGCCAGGGCCCACGGGAAGGACAGGATCGACGCCCGCGGAGCCGGCGCGACAGGTGCAGGGGGTGCCGGCTTCGGCCGGGGCCCTGCCGGCGCGATCGCCAGTGCGGCGGCGTCCGTCGGCGGGGGCGCGGGGGCGATGGGGACCGGCGGCGCGGGCGTGGCGTCGGGCGCGGCGTACGCCGACATCACCGGGATCTCCGCCCGCGGCGCCCGCGCGCCGGCCAGGCCCCAGCCGAGCAGCGGCAGCGCGGGCACGGCCAGCAGGGCCGCCGTCCACAGCACGTGTCGGACCGACGCCCGCCGGCGGCGAAGCGTCACGGCAAGCACCGCCGCCGCGCCAAGCAGGATCGACGACTGCCACAGGACGCCCAGCAGCGTCCGGATCGTCTCGAACCCGGCCCGGTCCAGGGCCGACAAGAGATTCGCCGCGTTCATGGCCTGCCCTCCCGCTCGCGCTCGGCGATGAGGCGCTTGATCTTGTCGAGCTCCCGCCGGTCGACGGTGCGGCCGTCGAGCAGGGCGGCGATCATGCCGGTGACCGCGCCGTCGAAGGCGCGGCGCAGCAGGTCGCCCACCATGCGTCGGGCGGCCTGGTCCCTGGCGACCTTGGCGCGGTAGAGGAAGCCCCGCCCCCGGCGCCGCCGCGAGAGGTAGCCCTTGGCGACGAGGATGGAGAGGACCTTCCGCACGGAGCCGTCGGCCAGCTCGCGCCCGCGGCGGCGCAGGGCGTCGAGGACGTCGTCGGTGGTGACGTCGCCCTCGGCGGCCCAGACGACCTGCATGAACTCCAGCTCGACTTCCGTCAGCGTACGTGCCTTGCGGCGAGCCATCGTGCGCCCCTTTCCGGTAGACCGTTCCGTCTCGCGAGAAATCTTTCTCGCTTTCATTGGAGGCGCGCCGGCGCGGTAGGTTCCCCGAAAGCGAGAGTTTTTTCTCGAATCGGGAAGGGCGCGTCTCGCGATCACCAGAGGGGGCTGGAAGGTGGGCGGGAAGTCACGATTTGCCGGCCGGCGGGCCCTTCGCGTCAAGAGGAAGGGCGTAGACCTTCCTCCAGAGCTCGTGGGCCGCTCGGCCCTTGCCCTTCCCGTCGAGCAGGCCGCAGTCGCGCCAGGCCTTGAAGAACTCCGGGGCCGTGCCGCGGATCCGCTCCCACAGGCCGTCGTAGTCGCGGGGGATGAACCAGACGAGGAACGCCGTGCGGCGGGCGTGGGCGAACGTGAGCATCGCCGCCAGGGCGCGCTGCTGGGTCCGCTCCGTGCCGGGCAGCGTCAGGTGGAACGACTTCAGCACGAGCGGCTCGGCGATCTCGCCGGTCTCGACGAAGGCGTAGGGCTTCTCGAACGCGTCGAATTCGCGCCCCAGCCAGCCGAGCGACGCGTCCACCTTCGCCGTCAGGTTCGCCATGAACGGGTAGAAGCTCACCGCGACGAGGTCGTTGTGGGGCATCAGCCGCTTATAGGCCGCGAGCATCGCCGCCCGATCGCGCCAGCCCGGGTTGAGCATGTTGTGCAGCGTGAAGGAGGCGAAGATCGGCAGCTTGGGGTGGTCGCGCTTCAGGTGCCGGTAGACGTGGACGTGCAGCCGCACGTACGCCGGCCACTTCTTCGGGGCCTTGTGGAACAGCTCGTTCACCTCGATGCCGATGGCGAGGTAGTCCGGCCGGAAGAACGCGATCGCCCGGCGGCAGTAGCGCAGGTAGGCGTCCATCACCACGGGCGAGTCGAGGCCCTTGCCGGCGAAGGCCTCGGGCATGGGCAGGCCCTCGCGCTCGCGGCGGTAGGCGGCCAGGTCGCTGCGATCGTTGTTGATGGGCGTCAGGGCGAGATACAGCTTGCCCCCGGGGGCCCGCGCGTTCTTGTGGCGGGTCCAGTCGTCGACCATCTTCTCGTGGAACGCCCGGCCGGTGGCGACCTCGGTCCAGGGCACGCCCTCGCGGTGGACGGCGACGAGGTCGGCGTTGGCCTTGACGAACGTCTCGACCGCCGCGAGGGCCTCGAGCGTCATGTCGTGAGGAAACGGCGTGAAGCCCATGCGGAAGGAGCGCGACGTGGGCGCGGGGGGCGCCGCGGCGCTCGCCGCGCACAGCGCGGCGGCCAAGGCCGCCCACACGACGCCGCCACACCGGATCGTGCCTCGCCACGGACCCGACGCATTCGCAAGCCACCCGGTCATCTGCCGCTCCTTTCGAGGCTCGCCCTTCCCTATGAAGTCGCGCCGAGCCCGGCAGGTGTCGCGGCGTTCGGCGGGAATCGGTTCAGGGCCAATTCGCCCGCCGCCCCGGGGCGCCGGGATGGTTCGGGCCGCGCGATCGACGGCCCCGCCCATTGCCCGGCGAACGGGGCCCTGCTATAGTGCGGCGGCAGGGAGCGGAGTCTCCCGGCGGACCCATTCCGTTCTCTTACCACGGAAGCGCAAGCCATGGATGGATTTGTTCACCTTCACGTGCACTCCCACTACTCGCTGCTGGACGGGGCGAACCGGATCCAGGACCTCGTGGAGACGGCCAAGGGCTTCGGGATGGACGCCCTGGCCCTGACCGACCACGGGAATCTCTTCGGGGCGGTGGACTTTTACACGGCCGCCCGGGAGGCGGGCGTCAAGCCGATCCTCGGCATCGAGGCGTACATCAGCCCGACGCGCCGCCGCGACAAGTCCATGGGCATGAAGGAGGCGAGCTACCACCTGCTGCTGCTGGCGATGAACCAGGCCGGCTGGCGGAACCTCCTGCGGCTCAGCTCCCGGTCGTACACGGAGGGTTTCTACTACAAGCCTCGCATCGACCGGGAGTTGCTGGCGGAGCTGAACGAGGGGATCGTCTGCACGACGGCCTGTATCGGCGGCGAGGTGCCCGCGGCGTTTCTGGCCGGACAGCCCGAGAAGGCCCGCCGCATCGCCGAGGAGTACCTCGAGATCTTCGGGCCCGACCGCTTCTTCATCGAGGTCCAGAGCCAGGGCCTCGCCGACCAGGACCGGATCAACCCGCTGCTGGTCGACCTGGCCGAGGACCTCGGCGTCGGTCTCGTCGGCACGAACGACGTGCACTTCCTCCGCCGGGACGACAAGAAGGCCCACGAGGTGCTGACGTGCATCTCGACGAACAAGACCCTGGGCGAGGAAGGCGCCCTGGAGTACTCCCCGGAGCTGTACCTCAAGAGCCCGGCGGAGATGCGGGAGGCGCTGAGCGCCTGGCCCGTCGCGGCCGACAACACGCTGTGGATCGCCGAGATGTGCAACGTCGAGCTGGACTTCTCGGCGAGGCACCTGCCGCACTTCCCGACGCCCGCCGGGCAGGCGCCGGGAGAGCACCTCGCGGAACTGGCGTGGCAGGGGCTGAAGGAGCGATTCGAGGGCAGGGAGATCCCCGAGGACTACCGCAGCCGCCTCGAGTGGGAGCTGAAGGTCATCGAGGACAAGGGCTACAGCAGCTACTTCCTGATCGTGAACGACTTCGTTCAGTACGCCCGGCGCAGCGGTATCCCCACGGCCCCGCGGGGCAGCGGCGTGGCGACGCTGCTGGGCTACTCGCTGGGCGTCGCGGACGTCGATCCCTTGCGCTACGGGCTGCTCTTCGAGCGGTTCACCGACCCCGCGCGCGAGGAAGACCCCGACATGGACATCGACATCTGCCAGGAGGGTCGGGGCAAGGTCATCCAGTACGTTCGCGAGAAGTACGGGCACGTCGCGCAGATCATCACCTACGGGACGCTCAAGCCCCGCGCCGTGCTTCGCGACGTCGGGCGCGTCATGGGCGTGCCCCTGCCGGAGGTCGACGCGCTGTGCAAGAAGGTGCCCGAAGGCCTGAAGGTCACGCTGGACGGCGCCCTGGCGCAGGAGCCCGAGTTCCACCGGCTCTACGAGACCCAGCCGCAGGTCCGCGAGATGATCGACTACGGGCGGCGCCTGGAGGGCCTGGCGCGCCACGCCGGCGTGCACGCCGCCGGGGTGATCGTCTGCGACGAGCCGCTGGAGGACCTCGTGCCGCTCTACACCCAGGGCGACAGCGACGAGGTCATCACGCAGTGGGACGGGCCGACCTGCGAGAAGGTCGGGCTGATGAAGATGGACTTCCTCGGCCTGCGGACGCTCACGACGATCCAGCGCGCCCGCGACCTCGTGCGCGCCCGGACGGGCAAGGACATCGCCCCGGAGAGATTGCCCCTGGACGACCCGAAGGTCTTCGAGGTCTTCGCGCGGGGCGAGACGGACGGCATCTTCCAGTTCGAGTCCGGCGGCATGAAGGACATCCTGATGAAGATGCGCCCGGACCGCATCGAGCAGCTCATCGCCGCCAACGCGATGTACCGCCCCGGGCCCATGCAGCTCATCCCCTCCTACATCGCCCGCAAGAACGGCACGGAGCGCGTCGAACGCGTCCACGAGCTGGTGGACGACATCCTGGCCGAAACGTACGGCATCATGGCCTACCAGGAACAGGTCATGCAGGTCCTCAACCGTCTCGGCAAGCTGCCCCTGAACCGCGCCCTGACGCTGATCAAGGCCATCAGCAAGAAGAAGGAGGAGGTCATCGCCGCCGAGCGGTCGAGCTTCCTCACGGGGGCGCAGGACAGCGGCATCTCCCGCGAGGAGGCCGAGCGCCTCTTCGAGCTGATCCTCAAGTTCGCCGGCTACGGCTTCAACAAGGCCCACTCCACCCGCTACGCGATCGTGGCGTACCAGACGGCCTACTTCAAGGCCCACCACCCGCGCGAGTTCCTCGCGGCGCTGCTCACCTTCGAGAGCGGCGACACGAACAAGGTGGTCCAGTACATGCACGAGGCCGAGCGGATGGGCGTCCAGGTCGCCCCGCCGGACATCAACGCGTGCGACGCGGACTTCACGGTGGACGGCGAGCTCGTGCGGTTCGGCCTGGCGGCGGTCAAGGGCGTGGGGCATAAGGCGGTCGACGCCATCCTCGACGCCCGACGGGACGTCGAGCGCTTCACCGACCTGTACCACTTCTGCGAGCACGTGGACCTGCGGGCGGTCAACCGCGCGACCATCGAGGCGCTCGTGAAGTGCGGCGCCTTCGACGCCCTCGGCGCGTCGCGCGCGGCGATGGTCGCCGCGCTGGACCAGGCGATCGAGCAGGGCCAGACGGCGGCCGCCGACCGCAAGAGCGGGCAGCTCACGTTCTTCGGCGAGGCGGGCTTCGGCGGCGGGCCCAAACCCCCCCCGCGCTTCCCCGACGTCGAGCCCTGGTCCGAGGCGCAGCTGCTCGCCGCGGAGAAGGAGACGCTCGGCTTCTTCGTGACGTCCCACCCGCTCGTCCAGTACGGGCGCGAGCTGACCAGCCTCTCCACGCCGCACGGCGTCTCCCTCGCCCGACTCGGCGACTTCCAGGAAGGCATGACCGTGACCGTCGGCTGCATGATCGCCGACGTCCGCGAGAGGATCACGCGCAGCGGGCGCTCCAAGGGCAGGAAGATGGCCATCCTCACCGTCGAGGACCTCACGGGCACGTGCGACGCGACCGTCTTCGCCGATGTCTTCGAGAGCTGCCGACCCCTCCTCCGCGAGGAGGCCATCGTCTTCGTCCGGGGCACCATCGACCGGCGCCGCCAGCGGGTCGGGCTGCTGGTCAACCAGCTCATCCCCATCGACCGGGCCGTCGAGGAGATCACCGGCTCGCTGACGTTGCGCCTCCCGGCCGCCAGCGACCCGGGCGACCTGCTCGCGGGCCTGGGGGAGATCCTCGGCCGCCACTCGGGCGCCTGCCCGGTCCATCTCGAGCTGACGCCCGTCTCGCGCGCCGAGGCGCGCGTGACCGTCCGGCTGGACCGGCGGTGGCACATCGCCCCGGGGCGGGCGCTGCTCGACGAGCTGGCCGAGCTGCTGGACGAGGAGAGCCTTCTGCTCCACCCCAAGCGGAGCAACGGCAACGGCAACGCTCGACGCTTCCGGGGCAGACAGCCTGCCCGCGCCGGGCGGGGCTTGTACTCGGCCCGGCCGAACGGCGCGGCCTCCGAGGCCGTCACGCGCTTCGACTGACCGGCGAGGCCCGGTCCGGCTCGCGTGGGGCGCGACCGGGAGTCCACATCCGGAGATGCAGCATGATCAAAGCGATCGCGTCGACGGGCGGTGTGCGGATGTGCTCGGGCCTGCTGCTCGTGGTCTGTGCGGCCGCTTCCGGCGCCGCGGGGCAGGGCGCTGGAGACGGCGCGCCGCGCGACGGCGTCTACGACGCCGACGGCCAGTGGCGGCGGGCGAAGGCGTTCATCGAGACGTTCGCGCGACGGCGCCTGAACCGGTTCGATGCGAAGGGGCAGTGGCAGGGCGATGCGAACGACAAGCCATGGCGCAGCCTGGAGCTCTCGGCCTACGTCAACCCGTTTCTCGAATCGGGCGGCCGGGCCGCCGTTCAGCGGGCCAACGCCATCATCGAGAACCACAAGGTCCACCAGCTCGACGCGGCCTACGCGCTGGTGCGGCATCGCCGGCGGCTCTCCGACAAGGCCGCGGCTCGCCTGGAGGAGCTCGTGCGCCACAACGCCGAGAAGCGCTTTCGCGAGTTCCGGTGGCACTTCCAGGGCGACAACGACAACTTCCCGCTGATGGCCGCCGCGACGATCGCCATGTGGGGCACGTACAGCGGGGACGCCAACGACGTCGAGGAGGCCCGCGGGCGCCTGGAGGAGCTCCGGGCCCTGCTCACCCGGCGCGGCGTGGTCTCCGAGTTCAACAGCCCCGCCTACCTTGGGCTGCACCTGCATCCGCTGGCGCTGATTGCCGAGACCGTCCGGGACGCGAAGCTGCGCCGCCTGGCGATGGATCTCGAGACCCGCTGCTGGATCGACCTGCTGGGGCACTACCATGCCGCCTGCGGCATCCAGGCCGGGCCGTACTCGCGGGAGTACAACTTCGGCATCTACGGGGCGGGCTTCACGCGGCTGAACCTGTACCTGCTGCTGGGCGACAAGCTGCCGGGCGAGTGGACGGAGGGCTACCGGTCGGAGACCCGCGAGCACGGGCTCGTCCGGGCGGCCAACCGGGCCTGCGTGCGCTACCACTGCCCGGCGTGGCTCGCCGAGTGGGCCCTCCGCCGCCGCCATCCCTGCCGGATGATCGCCACCGCCGAAGGCGGGGCCTCCTTCGAGTGGCTCGAACCGGACCGGCGGGGGGCCGTCTACCACTGGATGTGGAAGAAGACGGCCGACGAGGACGACCGGCTATACGAGCTGCCCGCCTGGCATACGCGACTGGTGACGTACATGACCGGGAACTACAGCCTCGGGACGACCACGCGGATGTTCAACGACGGCTTCGGGTGCTACGGCTTCGTGGCGACCGTCCCGGCTCGCAAGCCCCTCCGGTCCGTTCGCGACGCCGTCCGGGTCCACTGCCGCTACGTGCTCAACGAGGACAAGCCGGGCGTCACCTGGCAGCAGCCCGGCCAGAAGGACTACGCCAAGGAGCAGGTCGCCTTCTGCGACGGCGGGCGGATGATCGCGCTGCAGCACGACAAGGCGGCGATGGTGCTCTACCGGCCTCGCGTGCTCGTCAACCACCCCGTCACGAGCCTGAAGGCCATGATCATCATCCCCAACGGCGACTTCGGCGAAGGCGCCTGCCGGGGCGACGAGATCTTCCTTGGCCGCCGGAAGGTCGAGCGCTTCTCCGGCGAGTCCGCCGAGGCCGAACCGGTGTTCGTGCGCCTGGGCGGGACCTACATGGCCTTCATCCCGCTGATCGATCACGGCGAGCTGAAGCTGACCCGCAAGGCGGCCGTGCGCGTGCGGCCCGAGGGCAAGGCGCTGGGCATCTCCTTCTACAACTACGAGGGCGACGAGTTGCGGCTCAACCCGAGGCAGTGCACGCTCGTGGGCAACGGCTTCGTCTGCGAGATGGGCTCGCGGGACGAGGACGGGAGCTTCGAGGCCTTCCGCCGACGCCTCGCCAGGCCGGCCGTCCGCGACTTCCACCGCCGGACCGTCCACTCCCGCGGCGCCTATACGAGGCACGTCCGCTACGCCCGGCCGGGGCTCCGCCTGGAGATGGAGTACAACCCGGCGACCGAAGGCATCCGCTACCAGACGATCAACGGCAGGATCCCCCCGACACCGCAACTGGAAGCGACGGGCCTGCCCCTCGAGCGCGTCCCGTTCCTGGGCCAGAAAAGGGCGCCAGAAGAGGGTAGAGAGACTGCGAGGCAAATGCGATGAGGATGATCCGTCGTTTCCCCCGTGTTTCGGTCGGCGCGATGCCGTTTCTGATTGCGGCGGCGGTCGCCACGGCACCGGGCGGTCCAGCCGTAGCGGGCCTTCGTTTCGCGAACATCTTCCACCACAACATGGTCCTCCAGCAGCACAAGCCCATTCGCGTGTGGGGGTGGGCGGCTGCCGGCACGAAGGTGGACGTCACGCTTGGCGATCGACGCAAGTCAGGCGTAGCGATGGCCGACGGCATGTGGCTGGTTGAGCTTGCGCCGATGGAGGCCGGCTTTGGCTCGCTGGCGCTGACCGCCCGTTCGGGGCAAGAGGCCGTGACGTACAAGGGAATCCTCATCGGCGAGGTATGGGTCTGCGGCGGGCAGAGCAACATGGCGCCGGGCGGCCATCACAATGCGGACATCGAGTTTCCCAGCGCCGACAGCTCCGCGGTCCGGTACACGCGCGTCGAGGGCAAGGTCGCGCACGAGCCGCTGGCGGACCTGCCCGCTCGCGACGCGTGGATGCCCCTGGTGGACGGGAAGATGGAGGTGCGGCGCGTGGCCCCGGTGGCGTACTACTTCGGCGTGCGCCTGGGCCGATTCCTGAAGGTCCCCGTCGGGATCGTGAACACCGCCATCGGGGGGACCACGGCGGAGGTATGGGCGTCGCGCGAGTCGCTGAGCAGGTACCCCCAGTTGAAGGGCCTGCTCGATGCCCGCGGCAAGGACATCGGCGCGTTCTACAACGGCACCATCGTCCCCATCGCCCGGCTGTCCATCCGGGGCTTCCTGTTCTACCAGGGCGAGAACAACACGTTCGACGCCTACGAGACATATGCCCACAGCTTCCCCAACGTCGTGGCGGACTGGCGGAAGGCCTTCGGGGACCCGAAGCTGCCCTTCGGCATCATCTCGCTGGCGGGCAACAAGGCGATGTCTCGCGACCCGGAGCCCGAGCGGGAGATGGTCCACCGTCACAGCTACACGCACATTCGCGACGTTCACTTCAGGACCTTTCGCGCCACGGCCAACACGGGCCTCATCCCGATCCACGACCTCGGCGAAGACACGATGCACCCGGGCAGGAAACGGGACGTCGGCGAACGGGCCGCGCGGTGGGCGCTGGCGACGGCGTACGGCTTCGCGAACAAGCCGGCAGGCAAGGGCGGCGTCTACCACACGGCACCCGTCTACCGGGAGATGAAGGTCGAGGGCGGCAAGGCCCTGCTCTACTTCGACTACGACCCGACGATCGACGACCGGCGGGCGGGCAAGTGGTACAAGCGCCTGCCGCTGCCGGACCGTGCCCGAGAGTACCGGGGGTTCCTCGTTGCCGGCGCGGACCGGCGCTTCTTCCCCGCCGAGGCCAAGGTGCGCCCGGTCAAGGACGGCCGGGACATCCGGGAGGAGTGCCTCGAAGTGTGGAGCCGGGACGTTCCGAAGCCGGTCGCGGTCCGCTACGCCTGGGCCAACCAGCCGAACGCCAACGCCTATGGCTTGCATGGCCTGCCCGTCGCGCCGTTCCGGACCGACAACTGGCCGTTCATTCGCTCCCTGCCATCGTGGGCGCGCGACCTCGAAGAGCGCAAAGCCAGCAATCGGCGAATGATCGAGCAGCGCGAGCGATGGCGACGTGAGCGAAAGCTGCTGGAAGCGAAGCGCCAGGCGGCGGCCTTCGCCGGGGACGGATAGGGAGCCTGCACCGACGACCGCAACCGGGCGAAGGTCCCGCGCCTCCGGATGGGCGCGCGGCAGCGAATCGAGCGAATAGCCGTGTGCCCGCGACCGTCCATTCCGTGGGAGGTGGCGAACCGTGAAATGCCCGGTATGCAAGACGACACGCCTGGAGCCGGGCGAGCTGGAGTCGGGCTTGCCGGCGCGCCGCTGCGGGACCTGCGGCGGGCAGTTCCTACGACTCGAGCGGTATCTCGCCTGGCTGCGGAGACACCCGGCGGACTCGCCCGACGGCGGCGGCGCGATGGCAGCGGGCCCGCCCGTGGCCGACAGCGGGCCGGGCAAGCTCTGTCCGGCCTGCGGCGCGTTCCTGATCCGGCACGAGGTGGGCGAAGACCTGGGCTTCCACGTCGACCGCTGCGGGCGCTGCGGCGGCTTCTGGCTGGACGCGGGCGAGTGGGCGAGCCTGCGGCGGCGCGGCCTGCACCGGCGAGTCCACCACGTCTGCTCGACGTCCTGGCAGCGGCACGTCAAGCGGCAGCGGCGCCGGCGGCAGTACCGCCGCGTCGTGACGCGCGTCCTGGACGGCAGGCTGCGGCGGCAGGTCGGCGAGGCGGACGTCGGCCGCCTCAAGGCACTCAAGCAGTGGCTCGACACGCACCCCGCGCGCGCGGCGCTGTACACGTACCTGGCCGGCGCTCGCGACCTCTAGCCGCTGGCGGGCGTCCCCTCCCGCCGCCATCGAGGCCCGCTCCCCATGCGATGGCGCACGAATCCATCCGCATTGCCCCTTGACAAAACGGCAGAACTGCCTTAACATACGGTTGCGAACGGAGTTCATCTCAAGCAGAAGACAAGTCGCCGCCCAAGGCTGAGCGCGCCTGACAAGGCGCGGGTGCGTTGCCGTATGGTCGAGGCGGCAAGGAGGCAATGACATGAAGGTGCTGGGTCTCTCACTTGTGGCGGTGTTTGCGGTTCTGGGCATGTCGGCCGGCCTGGCTCAGGCCGAGACGATCCTGGTGGTCAGCGATTCGAATTCCGTTGGGCCCAACCACCCGTTCAACGATGCGAACTTCGTCACGTGGCTGGCGGACGACCTCGGCTACGACGTGGACACCAGCGGGATGAACGGGCAGTACCAAGGGACGCTGACGCAGACCGAGAAGGACGCGATGAACGCGGCCGACCTGGTCATCGTCTCCCGCAGGACCAACAGCGGCGCCTACAACAATACCGCCTGGAATACCGACATCACCACTCCCCTGCTCCTCCAGAGCGGCTACCTGACGCGCAACACCAGGTGGAAATGGTGCGACAAGGGAAGTGGCGACGCAAACAAGGCGGTACTGGATATCGTCGTCGAAGCCGACCAGACGGGTCATGAGTGGCTGGATGGGATCACGTTGGATGGGAGCAATGCCTTCGCCGCCGTTACCGGCACACTCCCAAAGGCGTTCTACCTGCCCAATACCGACAGGACCTGGCCTGCTGGCACGACGGTCATCGCCAAGTTGGACGGCCGCGACATTCTCGTCGATATCCCCGCAGGCACGTCGTTCCCCGGCGATGGTGTCGCCGCCGGTCGCCGCGCCTTGCTGGGCCAGTGGGGCTACGACAGCGACGTGTACGGCTGGGACAGTTTCCTCACCGACGACTACAAGACGCTCATGTCGAATGTGATTGCCGACCTGGTTCCCGAGCCGGCGACGATGGGGCTGCTGCTCGTCGGCGCCGCCGGCGTCCTCCTGCGAAGACGCCGCCGCGGCTGATCCGCACGCGCGAGCGGAAAAGCGATCTCACGCCCCGCCGGCCCAGCGCCGGCGGGGCGTTTCTATTGGCGGCGGAAGCGGAAGGCTGCCGGCCGGGCCGGTTGGCGGCACGATGCCTCGGCACGGTGACGGACGGGGCGCCACCCGGGCGAGACGCCCGGGCGGGGGCAACGGAAAACAAGGACTCACGTGCGTCTCGGGTGATGGCCCGAACTCAGGGCGATTCTACAGATTCTGGGGCCTGGTTCTTTGAATCAACGCTGGTTGGTCCTGCTTGCCGGCAGGGAACACTTCCGGAAGCGGGTGCCCCGGGCACGTTTCCCGTAAGCGTCGGCGTAACAAAGGCATACGTTTCTGGCGAGCCCGGAGGCCACGTGGGAAAGTGTTGCCCTCGATGGAACCAGGCCGGATTGCCCGGGACCCTGACGCCGTAAATACTGTACTAACAAAGTGTTATGTCGGCCCGTGGCCCTGGGAAGCGCCGGATCCTGGACAGTCTTGACACAATCAATCAAGGCCTATGACCGCCTCGGCGGAGGGATTCCCAGTGATATGTCGTAAATTCCGGAGATCGGGGCTGATTGTCCGATCCTCCGGAAGACCGCTTGAGGTATAGGATATGCAACTCTCGTTAATACAGATGGTAACAACGCTAGGCGATTGTGTCAGTCGGTTTTAATGTCGACACAATCAGAACGCGTCGCGGGCGCCGAGGCCATCGAATCTGGCACAGGGGAATGCGGATTGCCGCCCCGCGCTCCGCCCTGCCCGGCGCCGGCTTCGGCGCCGGCTCACTTCCCGCGGACGTCCACGCAGGCGACGTTGCCGTGGGTGTCGCGGCAGTAGATCCGCCCGCCCGAGAGGATGGGCGTGCTCCAGCAGCGGCTGCGCCCGGGCAGGACCTTGGCGCTGGCCAGCTCCCTGTAGCCAGCGGGGGAGGCCTCGACGATCTTGAGGCGGCCCCGCGAGCCTCGCAGGGGATCGTCGGCCATGACGATCAGCTTGCCCGCGGCGGCCATCAGGGCGCCCTTGCCGAGGCCCTTCTTCTCCCAGACGGTCCGGCCGGTGTTCCAGTCCAGGCACTTGAGCATGTTCTCGTCGAAGCCGTAGAGGTGCCCGCCCAGTAAGACGCAGCTATTGAAGTGGTTGCGCATCTCGCGGTTCTGCCAGACGGCCTTCGGCGCCCCGGAGGCGAAGTCCACCAGCGCGCAGCCGTGGTTGTAGCCCGAGGAGATGAACATCCGCCCGCCCCGGGGGATGGGGTCGGCGGCGTTGACGTCGTAGCGTGTCTTCCAGGGGAACGTCCAGAGCGTCCGACCCGTGGCGACCTCGACGAGGCCGATGGTGTCCTTCAGGGCGAGAAGCACGCACGCCCTGCCGTCGACGGTGAGGGGCAGGGCGGTGGAGTAGCCGCCCCCGCCGCCGCCGCTCTGCCAGCGGGGCTTGCCCGTCTTCTTGTCCAGCGCCAGCCCGGCGTTGCCGCAGTTGAGGACGACGAGGTCGCCGAGCACCCGCGCCGAGCCGGCGAAGCCCCACGTCGGCGTGGAGGCGGCGACGTTGTGCGACCACTTGACCTTGCCGCCGGCGGCGTCGAGGCAGAACACGTGCCCCTTCTTGGAGACCGTGTAGACCAAGCCGCCGTCCACCGTCGGCGTGGCGTTGGGGCCGCCATTGTGGAACTTCGGGTCCAGCGGGCAGTTGTACGTGTGCGACCAGATCTCCTTGCCCGTGGCGGCGTCGAAGCAGAACACCGTGTCCTTGTTCCGGGCGTTGCCCATCGTGTAGGCCCGCCCGCCGCTGACGGCGAAGGAGCTGTAGCCCGTGCCGACCTTCGCCCGCCAGAGCACCTTGGGCCCGTCGGCCGGCCAGGTCCAGCTCCAGGCGGTCTCCTTCGAGATGCCGTTGCAGTCCGGGCCTCGCCAGTGGGGCCAGTCGGTGGGCGCGGCGGCGTCGGCGCCCGCGGCCGGGGGCGCGACGCCCGGGGCCAACAGCAGCGCGGCGACAAGAAGGCATGGCCCCGCGGTCCGGCGCGTTCCGCAGTCTCGGTGTGAAGTCATGGGTTGTCCTCCCACGTCGGCGGCGAGCCGAGCGAGCACCTGGCGCGTCGCTGCCACTGTAGCAGGCGCAGCGAGGGAATCCAAGCCGATCTCGCGCGCGGCGGGGGCGCCGGTCGGCCCGGCAGGGCGCGGGGCGGGGGGCGTTACGGCAGGTAGTCCTCGCGCACGGGCGAGAAGACCTCCACGGCCACCGAGTCCTCCAGGACCTCCGCCCCGTGCTCGACGCCGCCGGGGATGCACCAGCCGTCGCCCGGCGTCGCGTCGAACTGCTCGTCGCCGACGGACAGGCGCATCCGGCCGGAGACGAGATAGCCCGCCTGCTCGTGCGGATGGCTGTGCCGCGGCAGGACGCTGCCGGCCTCGAGGCGGAACTCCGTCAGCAGCGTCCTGTCGCCGTGAACGAGCGTCTTGCGCGTGATGCCCTCGAGCGCCGGCACGTAGCCGGCCACGTCGCTCTTGTAGAACATTCGATCTCCCTTTGCCGAGGTCCAGGGCAGGCGCGAGGACACGTCGCCCTCGGAGCCGCTATTCCCGGAGGATGCCCGTCGCCTCGACGCGCTGATCCAGCTTCCCGTCCGGCACGATCACAACGACCCACGGCGCCTTCAGGGACTGCATCCTGCATTCCCAGGTCAGCTTCCGAGAACCGCGCGGCTGCAGGTCCGCCGTCTTCTCCGCCTCCGGGACCCTGAGGTTGTGCGCCCGCACGGCGAACCGATGCCGCCCGGATCCGGTCGCCGCCAGTGTGATCGTGACGCGGCCGTCAGGCCCGGTCGTGTGCGCGACACGCAGGCCCGGGTCGCCCCGGGGCGTTGCGAGCGGGGCGGCGAGGTCGCACATCAGCCAGATCCACCGCGACACCGGATGCACCCATACTTCCTTGTAGTTCCACACGTTGGTGAATGGCCAGTAGGGCAGGTCGCGGTTGGCGAGGCTCTTGATACCGACGGGGAGCGACCCGACGGCGTCGCCGGACCGGGCCGTGTACTGCGGCGCGAAGTCGTAGCCCTCGCCGTACATCGTGCTCTGGGCGAAGGGGTTCTTCCCGACGACCCAGTACAACTGCTCCCGGCAGAGCTCGAGCAGCTCGGGGCTCCTGCGCAGACGGGCCGCGGCCGCAACGGCCTTCGTCTGCGAGAGCACCGTTCCGTAATGGCCCCGGAAGGTGCTCCGCGGCTGGACGGGGAAGACGCGCACCCGCCAGCCGCCGCCGACATCGAGGCCGTTGAGGATCTGCTCCTTCACCGCGTCCTTCAGGTTCCCCCGCCAGCGCTTGTGCTCATCGACGTGGTGGAGGGCGTTGGGCAGCGTCCGCCAGGGCGCGGTGAGCTGCGCCATGGCCTTCTGGTAGTACTCCGAATGCAGCGTCGCGACGGCGTACCAGTCCATCCAGTCCCGGTGGTCCGGAAGCGCATCGCAGAGCCCGGCGAGCGCAACGACGGGCGCCTGCTCGTGGCCGCGATGCACGTACCGCAGACGTGCCGCCTTCCTCGGGTTCTGGTGGAAGAACCCGGTGATGGGCACCCTCAGGCCGGGCAGGAACTCCCGCTGCTGGCTTCGGACGATCACCCGCGCCAGCTCGACGGCCTTGTCGGCGTAGCGCTTCTCGCCGGTGGCGCGAAACAGCTCCAGCGAGGCGAGCGCGCCGATGGAGGCGTGCTCGACGTGGGTGGTGTCGGCCGGTCTCTTCCCCAGACGGTCCACCCCGAACTGCCAGTCCTCCTTCGCCATGTCGAGGGCCCTGGCCGCCAGCGGGGGCTTGCCTTGTGGCAGGACGCGCGCGGCGATGGCCTCCGCGGCGGCGGCGTAGAAGCTGCCCTGCGCCGTGCACCGCGCCTTGGCGACCACGTCGTCGACGTCGCCGATCTCGTTGTTCGTCCAGAAGCGATGCGTGGCCCACTCGATGCGGTAGCCGTCCCGGAAGCTGGTCTTCATCACCCAGTCCAGGCCCCACCTGGCCTCCTCGATGAGGCGCTTCCGGAGCGCGCCGCGCCGGCCCCGATCGCGCAGCCGCCCGGCCAGGTCGAACATCGCGTAGACCGCCTCGGAGGTGTTGACCAGGCCCTGCGAGAGGTCGCCGGCGTCGTGCCATCCGCCGTTGATGACGATCCGCTTCCCGTCGTGCTCGCCCTGCCAGTCCCTATGGCACACGTCGTGGACGCCGGGGATCGCGTCGCCGCAGCGCTCCACGTAGAAGAAGTTGATCGCCTTCCAGATCGTCCGCTCCCATATGTCGTCGCCGATCCGGAACGGCCGCGTCTCGACATCCCCGGCGCGCAGGCGATACGTGCCCGGGGTCGTGACTTCGGAGAAGTCCATCACCCCGAAGCGCCCGAGCCCCGTGCTTACCGTCCGGACGGCCTTGGACAGCGCGGGCCGATCCGCCCCCCGGCGCACGAGCTGGAAGCGCTCGGCGGCCAGGTCGCCGGCGATGGCCCTCTTCGTGCCGACGGTCGGGTAGCCGGTGTGGCTGAAGGCGATCCTGCCTGGCGCCACGTTCCACCCCTCGTAGTGGTCCGCCGCGACGCGCTGAAGCTCGAGGTGATCGATGTCGAACGTGGCGACCTCGGCCGCGCCCTCCTCGTTGCCGTTCATGACGTACGTGAAGGCGACCTCCGTCACCTGGTCGCGCGCGAGGTCGGGGATCTCCCACACGACGCGGTTCCAGCGCTTGTTCTCGAGCAGGAAGTGATGCGTGTCGCGCCCGAGCTTCCTGCCGCGGTTGCCCAGGCTCGCGCTCAGCGCGACGGCGTGGTGGCCCGGCAGATCGGGCCAGACCCAGAAGGACAGGCGGTTGTACGCGCGCCAGTCGGCCCCGCCGAAGGCGCGCACCGCCGAGGTGGACCCGAAGACGCCGCCGCCGGGACTGGGCTTGGCGCCCTTGGTGCGGCTGCGGAAACGGAGGGATCGCTTGCCGTCCTTGCAGCGTTCGGCCGTCAGGGCGATGTCGCCCTTGCCCTGCGCCCAGAAGCTCATCTTCCAGGGGTCGAGGCTCTCCATGTCGGCGATCTGTCGGCTCTGGAGGACCTTCTTCGCACGCCAGCGCCGTGCCGCGGAATCCTCCTGTGGGATCGGCATCGGCATGCGGGGCGGGGCCTCCCCGGCGGCTGCGCCGACAGAGACAAGGCAGCCGAGAGCTGCCCAGCGCGATCTCATCTGCATCGTGTCACTCTCCTGGCGGGGCGTGCAGCCAAACGGTTTCCGCATGATTCTGCGCGATGGCAGGAAGGTCCGCTACGGGCTTGAACCCATCGGCGGCCGCGGGAGGGCGTGCCGTTCGAGGCGCGACCGAACGGCGTCGGGCCTGACGAACGGCCCGAGCGGGTCGGCAATGGGCGCGGCGCATCGGTCCCCGAGCATGACGCCATGCGCCTCGCCGCGGCGCGAGGCCCCCCGCCGGCGGTCAGGACTTGGCGGACACGCCGCCCCAGATGTGTCTCCAGACCATGGCCGTGTTCAGGACCGCGTCGTGCAGAACGGCGCGGTCCATCGCCCGGAGGAGATCCTGTCCCGTCGAGCCGTTGAACAACTCGTCGAACGTCGCTCTCGCCTTGGGGTCGTCATACGGGTAGTTCCCCGGCGGCGCGGCGATGCTGGCGACGGCGAACGATAGCCGGCACACGTTGATGCAGTCGAGCCAGACGTCCGTCTTCTTGGCCAGGGGAGGGACGCTCGGCGAGAACGCCAGCCCGACGGCGGCGTCGACGGCGCGAGCCCTCTTGAGGACCGTGGCGGGTTTGGGCGCGCCGCTGCTCTTCAGCAGGTTCTCCTTCTCGAAGTACGGGCCGACCTTCGCGGCCCAGTGGTGCTCCCAGGTCTTGTGCAGGGGCCTCTTGTTCTTGTGTTGCTTCTCGGGGATGCCGCCGCCATAGGACGACAGCTTCCGCCCGTCGCAGTGACAGGGCATGCACATGTCCGCGAGGAAATGGCTGAGCATGAAGAAGTACAGTGCCGCCGCCTCCTCGCGCGTTCGGGCCTTCCGGCCGACGTACTTGATGAAGTCGATCTTGCCGGGCAGAAGCTTGTCCACTGCCTCGCTGCCCAGGACGAGCAGGTCCTTCATCATCGTGGTCATGCTCATCGCGCGGTTGGGCAGGTGCTGGCCGGCCTTCTTCACGTCGCCCTTGTAGGGCTGGGCCCACCACGTCTTGGGGAGGCTGCTGTCGGCCTTGACGAGGCGGCCCAGCTTGCGGCGTGCCCCGACGCGCTTCAGGAGGACGTCCTTGCGGGCGATGAAGCGCTCGACGTTGTCCTTCCCGCAGTACGGTTCGATCTTCAGCACGTGGTTGTCCACGCGGCCTCCGGCCCGGCGCGCATCCGTCTGGTCGGGGATCCACGCCCCGACGGTGGCCATCCCGGCGTGCGGTTTCAGCAGCCGGACCAGGCCGCTTCGCCTGTTAAGCGCCTTGTCCTCGTCCGCCAGCAGGGCGATGGCCCGGATGGCAATCCATGAGTGCGTTCTCTGGTTCATACCTGTTCTCCTTTCCCGCGGCTTCCGAACCCTGTTGAGCTGAGCTAGCGGTGGTCGGGCGCCCCACGGCGCCCCCCATCCCGGCCCCGCGATAGTATGGTAGCACCGCGCCGACGGATTGACCACCCTCATTCGGATATGTGCGCGCGAGCTGCCGCCCGGCCATGCCGCGGCGTTCGCCGCCCTCAGGACGGCGCCGGAGCAGACGTGGAAGCTCGCGGGAGGTCCTCCCGTTCAGGAGAGCGGCCCGGAGCCCGGCTCCCTTGCGCGCATCCGGCGAGCGATGCCCTGGAGGCTAATAAAGGGCTCCAGCGGGTCCCGCGCCGCAGCGGGCATGTCGTCGCCGCTCCAGTGCACCGGGCCGAAGCGCGCGGGCCGGCCCGATCCCGCCAGCAGCTCGCAGTCCGCGTCGCCTCGGCTGAAATGCCGGAACTCGTAGGGGTACGGCAGGAAGCCCTCCTCGGCGAGCCGCTCGCGAAGCATCTCGCGCAGGCAGCGGAGCGGCTCGCCGCACTCGGCGACGGGGTAGTCCAGCAGCCGCTGCATGAACGCGTGCGCCGCGTCCATCTGCCGCGTCCAGTATGTCCGGTCGTCGGGGGGCACGGGTGGGTCTCCGGTTCGGTCCGGCGGGCATTCCACCGGAAGGCGCCCGGGGGCACAGGGCGGTTTTCCTGGCGGGCTGCGGCCGGCGGGCGGACAATCCGCGGGCGCCGGCGCCTGCTGCGGCGTTGAAGGACTGGGACCGCGACCATTCGAGAGGAGTGTGCGATGCGACGCAAGCGCCTGTCACGACGAACGGTGCTGAAGACGGCAGCGACGGCGGCGCTGGGGTTCCGCTTCCTTCCGAGGCGGGTGCTGGGGGGCCAGGGCCACACCGCCGCGAGCGACCGGCTGAACGTCGCGGGCATCGGCGTCGGCGGCAAGGGGCACAGCGACGTGGTCGGCATGGGTAGCGAGAACATCGTCGCCCTGTGCGACGTGGACGAGCACCGCGCGGGCGGGGCGCTGCGGAAGTTCCCCGACGCCCGGCGATTCAAAGACTACCGCGTGATGTTCGACAAGATGGCCAACAAGATCGACGCGGTGACCGTCTCCACGCCGGACCACCACCACGCCCCGGCCGCGATGCTCGCGCTGGAACGCGGCAAGCACGTCTTCTGCCAGAAGCCCCTGACGCACTCGGTCTACGAGGCCCGGCTGCTCGCCGAGAGGGCCCAGCAGCAGAAGGTCGCCACGATCATGGGCATCCAGGGACACTGCAGCGAAGCCACCCGCCTGATCTGCGAGACCATCTGGGCCGGGTGGATCGGCGACGTCAAGGAGGTGATCTACTGGACGAACCGCCCGATCTGGCCGCAGGGCCTCGGCCGCCCGGAGGACACCCCGCCCGTGCCCGCCGGAATGAGCTGGGACCTGTGGCTGGGCCCGGCGCCCGTCCGCCCGTACCACCCCATCTACGCGCCCTTCAAGTGGCGTGGCTGGTGGGACTTCGGCACGGGCGCGCTGGGGGACATCGGCTGCCACGCCATCGCCGCGGCGTTCTGGGCGCTGAACCTGGGGCACCCGACGAGCATCGAGGCCGAGACGTCGCAACGCTACGAGGAGACGGCCCCGAAGTGGTCGATCGTGCGGTACGACATCCCGGCCGGCAAGATGCCCAACGGCCGGAAGCGCCCGCCGCTGAAGCTGGTGTGGTACGACGGCGGGAAGATCCCCCCTCGCCCCGCCGAGCTGGAGCCGACGCGCACGATGGGCAATGGCGGGAACCTCATCATCGGCACGAAGGGCACGCTGTTCAACGGGCGGATCATCCCCGAGACGAAGTACAAGGAGATGATGCGGACGCCGCCGCCCAAGGTGCTCAAGCGATCGCCGGGCATCTACGCGGAGTTCATCCGCGCGTGCAAGGGCGGCGAGAAGACCGTCGCCGACTTCACGTTCTCCGGCGCCCTGACGGAGCTGGTGCTGGCCGGCAACCTCGCCGTCCGCACGGGCAAGCGCATCGAGTACGACGGGGCGAACATGAAGTGCACCAACCTGCCGGAGGCCAACCGGTTCGTCCGCCGCAAGTACCGCAAGGGCTGGACGCTGTGACGCCGCGGGGTGAGCGAGGTAGGAACATGGGCGACAAGCTCCCGGCGCTCCTGGCGGCCGCGATGGTCCTCTGGACCGGCGCCGCGGCCCCCGCGGGCGTCACCGTCGAGGTCCGCGCCGGCAAGTTCGACCGCGCGAACGTGCCGGTGACGCTGGCGCTGCCCGAGGCCCTCGCCGGCGCGGCCCGCTGCCGGCTGACGCGGCTGGACACGAAGCAGGCCGTGCCCGCACAGCTCGCCCCGGGCAAGCCGCCCGCGCTGGTCTGGATGCTCGCCGACCCGCTGCGGCGCGGGCAGGTGCGGCGCTACCGCCTGGAGGCGCTCGCTGCGGCGCCCTCGGCCGGACGCGTCGCGGCCGTGACGGTCCGGGACGACGGCAAGCGCCTGAGCGTCGCCGTCGACGGCAAGGGCGTGCTGACCTACAACCACGCCGTCGTAGAGCCGCCGGAGGGCATGGACACCCGCTACCGCCGCAGCGGGCACATCCACCCCCTGCGCAACCCGCGGGGCGACGTGCTGACCGACGACTTCGCCCCCGACCACGCCCACCAGCACGGGGTCATGTTCCCCTGGACGAAGTGCACGTTCGAGGGCCGGCCGGCGGAGTTCTGGAACCAGAAGCTCGGCCTGGGGACGGTGGAGCACGCCCGCTTCGAGGGCTTCGGCGGCGGGGAGGTGTTCGGCCACTTCGCGGCGACGCTGCGTCACGTGGCGCTGAAGGCCCCCGGCGGGCCGAAGGCCGCGCTGCGGGAGACGTGGCGCGTTCGCGTGTACCGCCGCACGGACGGCTTCCTGTTCGACCTGGACTCCGCGCAGGCCTGCGCCACGAAGGCCCCGCTGGAGATCCAGAAGTACCACTACGGCGGGATGGCGATCCGCTGCCGGCGCGAGTGGATCGGCAAGGGCGACTTCCTCACCAGCGAGGGCCGGACACGCAAGGACGGCAACCACACCCGCCCCAGGTGGGTCGACGTGCACGGGAAGATCGGCGGAAAGCCCACCGGCGCGGCGATCCTCTGCCATCCGTCGAACTTCCGCTTCCCCCAGCCGGTGCGGCTGCACCCCGACAAGCCGTACTTCTGCTTCGCCCCGATGGTGCTGGGGGCGTTCCGCATCGAGCCCGGCAAGCCGTACGTCTCGCGGTACCGCTTCTACGTGCACGACGGCCGGCTCGCCCCGGCTGTCGCCGAGGCGCTCTGGAACGACTACGCCCACCCGGCGGAGGCGCGGATCGTCGACGCCCCGCCCGCGGCGAGGGAAACGCGGAAGATCGTGCTCATCGCCGGTCGGCCCAGCCACAGCAAGGACACGCACGCGTGGGACAAGGACGCCCGCCTGCTGAAACGCTGCCTGGACACGTCGCCCGACGCGAAGGGCGTGCGGACGGAGGTTCACTTCGACGGCTGGCCGAAGGACGCCAACACGCTGAACGACGCCGCGGCCATCGTGCTGCTGTCCGACGGCTTCCGGGGGCATCCGTTCTTCTCGGTCCTGCGGCGCGCGGCGCACGTCGAGCGCCTGATGCGGCGCGGCGTGGGGCTGGCGTGCATCCACTACGCCGTAGCGGCGCTGCCGCCGCACGAGGAAACGCTGCGGGCGTGGATCGGCGGCATCTACAAGCAGGGGTACTCGAAGAATCCCATGAACACGGTCGAGGTCCGGCCCGCGACGCCCGCGCACCCGATCTGCCGCGGCTGGAAGCCCTATACCGTCAAGGATGAGCTGTACTACCGCATCTGGTTCGGCGGCGACGGCGGCAAGGCCACGCCGATCATGACCGCCCTGCTGCCGCCGAAGAGCCCGAAGCGCGAGGTGGTCGCCTGGGCCCTCGAGCGCGGCGACGGCGGGCGGGGCTTCGGCTTCACGGGCGCGCACTTCCACAAGAACTGGTACATCCCCGAGTTCCGCACGATGGTCCTCAACGCGATCCTGTGGGTCGCGAAGGTCGACGTCCCCGCCGGCGGCGTGCGGTCGTCGGTGGCGACGAAAGCGGCGGGCAAGCCCGCCCGCTAAACAGAGCGCAGCAAACGCCTGCAAAAACGTAGTTTAGCGGGCGGGCTTGCCCGCCGCTTCTTCCCGCTCCGCGCTCTACCGCGCCCCGCGCCCTACCGCGCCTTGCGCCCGAAGTGCTTGTCCGCGAAGGCGAGGTACTGCGTCCAGTCGAACTCGGTCACGTTGTGGCGGCCGGTGCGGATGTGGTAGCCGATGCGTCCGTGGACGGGCTTGTCCACGGCCGGCATGTCCTTGACGGGCAGGCCCTCGGTACCCAGCAGGCGATAGACGGGATCGGCGTGCAGGCAGGAGAGGAACTCGCCGCGCGGGTCGGCCCAGCGGTCCTGCTCGGCGCTGGCGACGTAGACGGGGCGCGGGGCCGCCAGGGCGATCAGCATGTGCTGGTCGACGGGGCAGTCGCCTTCCTTGCCGTTGTACCGCTTGAAGCGGCCGCAGAACCAGTGCGGGAAGCTCGTATTGATCCGCTGGACCGTCTCGCCGAAGGCCCGCCGGCTCAGGGCCGCGCCCCCGCAGCCGGAGTCGTTCGAGATCACGATCGCGAAGCGCTCGTCGCGGGCGCCCGCCCACAGGGCCGTCTTGCCCAGGCGCGAGTGGCCCATCACCGCGACGCGCTTGTGGTCGATCTCGCCGTCCGTCTCGAAGTAGTCCATCGCGCGGGCCAGCCCCCACGCCCATGCCGCGATGGAGCCCCAGGCGTCGGCGGGGCGCTGGCCGGGCTTGTCGAACAGGGGATGGACGCCGTTCTTGAAGCCGTCGTGGAAGTCCGGGTCGATGTCGCCGTAGTAGATCGTCGCCACGGCGTACCCGCGGGCGAGGATCATCTCGACGGGCCAGCGCGAGGCGCTCTTGCCGCGCCCCGCCTCCGTCGCGCGGCTCTTCACGACGCCGGCTCCGCGCCCGCGCATCCAGCTCGTCGGCAGCTTGATCTTCGGGTCGCCGTGGATCGCGTGGTTGCCGCCGAAGTTCAACCCGACGAAGGCCCCCGCCGGCCTGGCCGCGCCGCCGGGCAAGTAGATCAGCACGTCCATGCCCGGCCCGTCGGCCTCGCCGGTGAAGCGGACCCGCACCTGCCGGCGCGTGGCCTTGCCGCCGAGGGCCTTGCGGTCCTCGTCGAAGACGTGGAAGGTCATCTTGTCGGGCTTCCCCGGCGCCCGGCCGTAGACGTGCGCCCGGAACAGCTCGAGGATTTCCGGCCGCCGCTTCGCGCGCCACGTCTCGGCGTCGGTAACCTTCTTGCCGTCCGCCGTCACCAGCGGGTCCGGCAGCGTGTACTTGGGCACCTTGGACTCGTCGTAGTTGGTTCGCGGCCGCTGGGCGAAGGCGATGCCGGCAAGAATCAGCACCGGCCAGAACGACACGAGAAGCAGGTCGCAGTTGCGCATAGCTCAGCCCGTCCTTTCCTGAGGTCTGGCCACATCATGACGGCGGGGGCGTCGGGCAGCAAGGCCTTTGGGTTGGGCAGCGTCAGCGCGGGGTGGCCTGGAACGGGAAGCGTGCTTCGGCGAGGCGGCGGACGGCGTGGACGTAGGCGCGGACCTCCTCGCCGGTCAGGGCGCGGTCGAGAACGAGCACCTCGTCGATCGTCATGGGGTGGCCGAGCCAGTGCGGGCCGAGCTGGATCTCCTTGACGACGTCCCGCGACTGGAACAGGCGGCCCTTGGCGACGATCTCGCTGCGGAGGCGGCCGTCCCAGTAGACCTTCACCCGGCTGCCCTGCGAGACGGTCACCGCCGCGTGGTGCCAGCGCTTCTCGGCCAGCCAGGCGTGGCCGAAGCGGATGCCGTTGACGTTGCTGATGCCGTCGAAGCCGTAGAGCTGCACGACGAATGTCGGCTGCGTGAGCGCGCACCACGTGCCCTTGCCGCGGACGAAGTTGCTGAGGTAGCCCCTGGCGGCGCGGAGGCTGATGAGGTGGAAGCACGTCTCGGGCTTCATGGGCTCGTCGAGGCGGAACCACAGGCCGACCGTGACGGGCCGGGTCAGCGGCCGGTCCAGGCCCCGCAGCGCCAGCGCGCCGCGCTTGCCGACGGGCTTGCAGCCGCGGCCCGTCAGCGCGGGCGCCAGCCGGGCGTCCTTCGCGCTCGCGACGCTCGCCTTCAGCCGGTTGATCTCGGGCCGGCCGAGCCCGCGGCTGAAGGAGTGGTAGAACACCACGCTGTCGGCGAGGCCGGGTGGGACGTAGAGGAACCGGTCACACGCGCCGGCCTGCGCGCCGCGGGGGGGGATGGCGTACAGAAGGAAACCACAAAGCACACAAAGATCACGAAGACCACGAAGTAGAGGGAGGACCTTTCCCGATCTCTTCTTCATCAGCATCCCTTCCCCTTTGTGGTCTCCGTGGTTCTCGTCGTCTCCCCAAGCGCCCGGGGACTCACTTGGGGGCCTCCAGCCGGATGACCTTCACGTCGTGCTTCTTCAGTGGGAACGTCAGCCCGTCGCCGGCGAGCTCCATCGCCTGGCCGGTCTCGGCGTCGGTGATGCGGTAGCCGGGCGCCAGGCCCAGGGCCTTCAGGTCCACCTTCAGCGTGACCTGCACGTCCTGCGGCGCGTAGCTCGTCGCGGCGACGACGGCCTGCCGGCCCGGCACGCTGTAGACGATGGTCGGGACGTCGGGATTCGTCGCCGCGACGGGCTGCGGGCGCTCGTCCCAGTAGCGGTAGACCTTCAACGCGGGCTCATCGAGCAGCGCCTCGATGGGCTCGAAGAGCCTGCGGTTCGCGCGGTGGCTCTTCATGTAGGACGTGCCGAAGCCGCCGTAGCCGTCGAGCTCGTGGACCAGCCGCACCGCCGTGAAGGTCCGCTGCGTCCACGGGTCGTTGGCGAGCTTGCCGTGGTCGCCCAGCGGCACGGGCCAGACGCCGGCCAGGTCGCCCGTGCTCATCAGCAGGATCAGCTCGCGGGTGTGGCGGTCCTGGACGTCGCCGAGTGAGTACTTCCACTCCCAGTCGTACTGGACGGTGCAGAAGGCCATCATCACCAGCGGATTGAAGCTGGTCATGTGGGGGAAGGTGACGGGCGGCATCCCGCGCTCGTTCATCATCACGAACGTTCGCCTGGCCAGCTCGCGGAGCGCCCAGATGCCCGCCGCGGGGACGATCGCCCCGTCGGCGGCCTTGTACGCGTCGGTCAGCCGCGTGTTGAAGGACGGGGCGAGGAAGAAGTTGTCCCAGTACACGCCGCGGTTGGCCCCCACCTCGAACGACCGGGCGTACCAGTACAGGGCGTGGTCGATGTACGACGCCGACGGGACGATCTTGATCTCGCCCGTGCCCTTGCCCTTCGCCACCGACCGGAAATCGGTCAGGCACCACTCGTCCTTGAACGTCTCGAACTCCTCGAAGAGCTGGCAGCTCGCCCGGTTGTAGTAGAACACCATCTTCTTGCCGTGGCGGCTGGTGAGATTGTGGCGGACGTGCGCCTCCCAGCTCGGAACCCGCCCGGGGTAGTCCTTGAAGTACCGCTTGCTGTAGTCGACGACCTTCTGGACCTCCTCGCGCCCGAGCTTCTCGCGGTTGCCGCGGGCGATCATCTCCCAGAGGTACATATCCCTGCCGGCCGGGTAGACGCTGCCGCAGTTGCCGCGGGCCAGCCAGTTGATGTCTGTCCCGAGCAGTGTGTACCGATCGCGCAGATAGCGGTAGCGCCACCAGTGCTTCCCCGCGCCGGGCTCGACCAGCCGCGGCTTGACGGGCGCCGCGAGCAGGCCGAAGACGATCCTCCGCGAGCGGTCGCCGACGTGCGGCTGGTTGACCAGGTGCACGCGGAGCGTGACCTGGGCTCCCTTGCGGACCAGCGTGAGGTTCGGCTTCGCGCGGTCCCACACCCAGCCGAGGTCGTTGTCGGCGAACCAGCAGATCCCGCGGATCGCGTCGCCGACGTAGACGTACGGGCAGAAGTTCCGCGTCATCTCGTCGCAGGCGACCTTCGAGGCGTCCCAGACCACGCCGTCTCCCGCGGGGATTCGCTGGGCCACGGGCGCGCGGATGCGATCGGCGTTGGCGTGGATGAGCGTGGCGGCCTCGGCGCGGAAGGGGATCTCCAGCGTCAGCTCGCGAAGCTCCTTGCCGCCCGTCGGGCCGATGAGCAGCTCCACCTTCGCCGTGCCGTCGTAGTCCCACGTGCTCTTCGACGTGCAGCGGACCCGACCCAGCGAGAAGTCGCTCTGTGTGACGACCTGGTGCGGCGAGGCCGAGACGATCCGCAGCGGCTTGGGCGCCGCCTTCACCGCCTTCCCGTCGTAGTTCGCCGCGTACCGCATGGGCCCCGCGAGGATGGGCTTGGCGATGCCCGTGTGGGCCGACGCGGCCGTCACCTGGTCCCACAGGCCGGCGCCGTTGAGCTCGTGCGTGCGCAGGACGGTCTTGAGCGTCTTGGCGCCCCGGTCCAGCTCGATGGGCGTGAACGGCGGGTAGACCTTCGTGCTTCGCCCGACCGGCGTGCGCTCCCAGGGGAAGACCTTCCGCTCGAAGTGCTGGACGACCTCCTTGCCGGGGACGTTTTGCCCCTCGGGGGTCAGCGCGATCTCGTAGAGCCCCTCCAGCGGCGGCAGGTCGAAGGCGATCTCCTGGCGACCGTCCTTGAAGGCGCCCGGATCGAACGCCGCGCTGTGCACGGCCTTGCCGGTGAGCCGCTCGCGGACCTCGGCCGTCAGCTTGGTGAGCTTCGCGCCTTTCGGCAGGCCGTTGATGTCGGCCAGCACCCGCATGCGATTGCGGTAGGGATAGTAGGCGAAGCGGAAGCTCACCGGCGCGGGGCGTGCGGCCTCGCCGGCGACGTAGCGGTAGGGCTTGCCGCGCGGCCAGCTCGTCTTGCGGTCGTAGTAGACGACCTTGCCGTCTGCCGACGTGACGCGGACGTGCAGCTCGAAGCGGGTCGTCGCCTCGTCGGGCGGGCACGTCAGGACGAGCGTCCTCGCCTCGCCGCCGGCGAGGGTGAGCTTCCCGCCGGCGCGGACGGCCGGCATGCGGTTGCGCCCCAGCGTCATCGCCGCGTTCAGTGCGATCGGCCCGGGCGCCGGGTTCCGCAGCGTCAGCCGCCCCCGGAAGCTCGCGAGAAACGGGTCGCTCTGGCAGGCGTACTGCACGGCCGGGGCGGCGGGGTCGAAGACGAAGCGCACCCCGCTGAAGGCGTAGCCCCCGCCCGCGCCGCTGAGGCTCGACCACTCCCACGGGTACTTCCAGTCGCGGGTGAGGTTGATCTTCCACGCCCCGTCGGTGGCCTTGCGCCCCTTGGCGACGAGCCCCATCGAGGCGACCGGGATGCCGCACTCGACGTGCCACCAGCCGTTGTGCCGCCCGTGGGCCTGCGCCCAGCTGCCGCGCCAGGCGGCGGATTCGGCGGCCCCGCCCAGCGTGTGTACCTGGTAGCCCCCCTTGCCGAGGGAGTTGACCAGGAACTGGTAGTCGACCTGCCCGGCCTCGTCGGGCGTGGGGTTGACGAAGACCTCGACGGCGTCGTCGAAGACGGCCTTGAGGCTGTCGCGGTCGATCGTCGCGACCAGGTCCCCCTTATCCGGCAGTTGGCTCTGGACGGCCACGTACAGGTGCGTCGCCGTCGCGCCGACGAACGCGCGGACGCGCCGCTGATTGAGCACGCCGCCGTCGCGCCCGAAGCCGTCGAAGCCGGCCGCGAGCGCCCACTCCGCCGGCTCGATCCGCCCGTCGATCTTCGGCCGCGCCTTCATGAGGGGCACGCGGAACTCCGCCGCAGCGACCGGCGCGAGACACGTTGCCAGGAAGACCGCCGCCCACGCCACGGAATGCCTCGGCTGATGCATCTTCGTTTCCTTCCCGGGGGCAAGACGAGCACGTCGCGGCCGGGAGGCATCGCGACGGCGCCCGGCGGGGAACATACCTCCGCAGACGCTGCGCTTTCAAGAACGCCCTTGCGCGACGGCCCGCGCGGCGGCTATGATCGCCCCTCGCAACACCCACCCCACGGGAGACGACGAATGAGCGAGACACGCAGCCGCGCCCTCGTGCTGTTCTGGAGCGCGGGCGGCAACACGAGGAAGGTGGCCGAGGCGCTTCACGCCACGCTCGTCGAGGCGGGCTTCGACGCGGACCTGACGGAGATCGCGCCGGATCTCGACGTCAACCTCTACGACTACGCGCTGGTGCTGATCGGCGCGCCGGTGTACCAGTGGCTGCCGCCCGAGCCCGTCCGCACGTTCCTCCAGGCCCAGATGAAGGCCCACGCGGAGGTCCGCCCCGCCGCCCCGGAGCGGCCGGCGTGCCTCGCCGTGGTCTTCTGCACGTACGGCGGCCCCCACACCGGCGTCCGCGAGGCCGTCCCCATGCTCAAGTTCACGGGGCAGTTCCTCGAGCACGCCGGCATCCGCGTCGTGGACGAGTGGCCCGTCGTGGGCGAGTTCCACGCCGAGAAGCAAGCCCCCCTGAACGTCTCGGGCCGCCTGGGCGACATCCGGGGGCGACCCGACGACAGCGACCTGCGCGACGTGTGCGGCAAACTCACGGGCCTGCTGGCCCGCCTGGAGCACCTGCTGCCGAGCGGCTGACGGCCCCGGCGCGGGTCACTCAATCGGCGGCCGAGGACGCCCTACGGCAGGGGCGTGTTGGGCTTCACGGAGTCCTTCGGGCGCGGGTTGTCCGGGCCGAAGACGAGCAGGTCCTTGTACTCCTCGGGCGTGAAGAACGACTCGTCGACCTTGCCGTTCGCCCCCTGCACGCGGGCGATGTCCAGCTTCAGGTGCTTGGCCAGGAACGGATAGGCCGCCATTCGCTTGGACGGGCCGTAGTCGTGCCCCTCCGTGGCGAAGTGGGCGTTGGCGACCTTCCCGGCCGCGCCGTAGAGCCCGTAGACGTGCCGGACGTACGGGAACTCCGTCTTGGGCGTGTTCTGGGTCCAGTCCTTGCCGTTGGAGACGAGCAGCATCGGTCGCGGCGCGGCGAGGGCGGCGATCTCGGCGTTGTTCGTCTTGTGGTTGGGGCCCCAGTGAATCGGCATGCCGCTCTCGCAGACGCAGCCGCCGAAGAAGTGGGCCGACACCTGGCAGACCGGCACGGCGACGGCCACGCGATCGTCGATCGCCGTCAGCACGAACGTCTGCGTGCCGCCGCCCGAGCAGCCCGTCACGCCGATGCGCCGGGCGTCCACGCGCGGCAGCGACTGGATGAAGTCCAGCGCCCGGATGCTGTTCCACGTCTGGAGCCGCAGCACCTCGGGCGTCTTGCGGTGCGACCAGCCGGCCTCCTTCCAGTCGCCGTAGCCGACCATGTCGTAGAGCAGCACGGCCGCTCCCATCCGGGCCAGCACGGCGCATCGCGCCTGTCGCTCGGGCTTGAACCGCCCTCCGTGCCCGTGCGGACAGAGGATGCCCGCCAGCGAACCCTCGAAGTCGCTGGGGCGGTAGAGCGTGCCGGTCACGTAGAAGCCGGGCCAGCTCTGGAACGCGACGTTCTCGACGACGTACCCCTTGTAGGTCCGCTTCCTGTAGAACCGCGGCTGAAGCGGCGTCCTCTTCGGCAGCGGGGCCAGCTTCGCGCCCTCGAGGATGCCCCGGCGGATCCGCTTCTTCCGCTCCTTCCACCCCGCCAGGTCGCGGTACGACGCCTTGAACTGCTCGAGTTCCGCCGCCGCCGCCGCGGGCGTCTGGGCGTGACCCCGGCGCAGCTTGGGGCGGTCGGGCTCGCCCCGGGCCGCGACGCACAGCACGCCCACAAGAGCGTGAAGCAGAAAGGTCCGCATGGTGTCACCTGCTTTCGCTATCTGTGCTCGGCCGCGACGAGAGACGCTCCCACAGCCGGCAGGTTCGTGGCGTTCCCTCGTGTCAGCCCTTCTCTTCCGCGCGGTCGGTGGCGAGCGGCGGCTCGGGGCTCAGCGCCGAGATCTCCGCCCGCCATTCGGGCGTCATGTCCACGTCCGCCGCCGCCAGCGACGGCTCGAGCTGCTCCAGGTTCCGCGCCCCGAGGATGGGCGCCGTGACGGCCGGGTGGTGCATCACCCACGCCACCGCCAGCGTTGCCGGGTGCAGGCCGCGCTCCGCCGCATGGGCGCAGAGGCGGTCGGCCGTCTCATAGTACGACGGTTCCGCGTAGCGCTTGGCGTACCCCTTGTTCTCGACGAGCCGGCCCTTGTCGGGCTTCCGGTCGACGCCGTACTTGCCCGTCAGCAGCCCGCCGCCGAGGGGGCTGTAGGGGATGACGCCGAGCCGCTCAGCCGCCGCCATGGGGAGGATCTCCACCTCCGCCTGGCGCTTGGCGAGGCTGTACATCGGTTGGGCGCACTCGAACCGCGCGAGGGACTGGCGGGCGGAGATGCCGAGGGCCTTGGCGATCTGCCAGGCGGCCCAGTTGCTGACGGCCGGGTAGAGCACCTTGCCCTGGGCGACCAGGTCATCCATCGCCCGCAGCGTCTCGTCGATGGGCGTGTTCGCGTCGAACATGTGGCAGAAGTACAGGTCGAGGCGGTCGGTCTTCAGGCGGCGGAGGCTGTCCTCGACGGCGAGCAGGATGTGCCGCCGCGACAGCCCCCCGGCGTTGACGTCGTCGCTCAACGGGTTGAAGACCTTGCTGGTGATGACCAGCTCGTCGCGGCTGTCGGCGATCAGGCCGCCGAGGATCTCCTCGGCGCGCCCCTTGGAGTACATGTCCGCGCAGTCGAAGAAGTTGATCCCCGCGTCGCGGCAGCGGGCGAACATCGCGGCGGACGTCTCTTCGTCCGCGTTGCCGCCGAAGCTCATCGTCCCGAAGCAGAGGCGCGACACCTTCACGCCGGTCCGACCCAGGAGCGTATATTCCATGGTCCCTTCCTTCCGTTTCTCACCTGGTCGTCGAGGGGAAGCGCGGCCGAGCCGGCCGTGATCTTACCCCCGGCGGCGCCGTCGTGCCAGGCGAACCGGCAGGCTGGGCGACGGCGTGCGGGACCCCGGCGAAACGGCATCCCCCGACCCCCGGCCGCGCCGCGTCGGCGCGTGAGGACCTCAGCGGCCCGATCGCCCGGCCGGACGTGCCTGGACCCGGACGGCCACCGTGAAACGGTCCTTCTGCCGCGTGGAGTTGACCCGCAGTCCGACGGTCATTCGTCGATCGGGCGACCACGTGTGGCTGGCGGACCACGTGCCGTCGGACACCGGCCCCCCGGGCGAGCCGCCCTTGCCCCTGCCGCCACGGGCGTAGGTCTCGACGCAGTGCCAGTCGTACGGTGTCCGGGGCGTTGCCGTCGCCGGGCGGGTCGCCCGCGCCGTGACCGTGCAGGGCTTGTCCCCTTCGCCCACGTAGAACAGCGCCACGGGCTGGTCGAGGCCGACGGCCAGCTCGAACGGCTGCGTGTTGGCGTCGACCTCGCGGAAGCCCGCGGCCCGGAAGTCCTCGGGTGTGGGGGGCGCGGGCTTTTTGAGCGTCTCGTCGCCGAGCGCTTTGGCCAGCTTCGCGGCGGACTTGTCGAGCCTGGAGCGGCAGTCGTCGGCCTCCCAGGCGCCCTGGAGGATGGCGCGCCCCCGTCGAAGGGCGGCCCGGGCCTTCGGGTAGTCCTTCTCGGCGAGGTAATGCTGAACCAGCTCCACCTGGGCAGGCAGCGAGGGGCCGGTGCGTTTCTCGAACAGCTCGTACATCCGCCGGCGCTGGTCGCGGTCGAACAGGCTGCTGAGGAACAGCAGCGTGTCGACGGGCGTCGCCTCGGCCAGGAGGCCCTCCAGGGCGTCGCGGCGGTCCTGCTCGGCGAAGCGTTCGGTCAGGTGGACGATCATCGTCGCGGGGGGCTTGGCGGCGCCGGGCTCCGCGACGACCCAGCCGGTGCGCATGCGTTCGGCGAGGCGATAGACGTGGACCCGCGCCGCGTCGCGGTCCATCCGCAGACTGCGCTTCCCGCCGGAACGCCGCCGCCACGCGTCGGCCTGCATCTCCTCGCCCAGCCGCTTCAGCAGGGCCGCCACGCCGTCGCGAGGCGTCTCGAATCGCCAGACCGTCTCGTTGTGCGTCAGCAGGCCGCTGTAGCTGCAGAGGCGGCGGCAGGGGAGCTTCGCCAGCGGCGCCGGCAGCTTCGCCGGGCGGTACGTGCCGTACAGCGCCGCCGGCAGCTCCGGCAGCGGGCCGCTCTTCGCCCGGAACTCCTCGAGCTTGGCCAGCAGGCCGCCGGCGATCTCCTTGGCGATGTCCTTCGCGGCGAGGCTGTGCCGGACGGACTCGTAGCCGACGGTCCGGCTCTTGTGGTCGATGGTGGCGTTCAAGTGGAACGTCACGAGCGGCGGGTCGGTTCCGTCGCTGTAGGTGCTCACGCCGCGCCAGGGATGCCTGCCGGCGTCGACGTGGATCTCGGCGGTCAGGTTGACGGCGTAGGGCACGGGCAGGACGCGGATGCTCCCCGCCCCGAGCCGCACGAACACGTCGGGGCGGCGCTGCCCGTCCTTGGGGAACCGCCCGTCGGCGTGCAGGGAGACGTTCTCGACGAACGGAATCGCCGCCAACCGCTCGCGCAGCGCCTCGCCCACGAGGCGCACCAGGGCGTGGTCGTGCTCGACGACGATCGCCACGGTCCGGCAGGCGACCCGCGCGTGCGTGCCCGACGTGCTGACCATCGTCGTGCTCGTGCTGCTGCGGGACTCGATCGTCGCGGCGTGGGCGCTCAGGGCGGCGCGGCGGCCGGGATCGTCCGGGGGCGCGCCCTGGAAGGGCACCATCCACAGGTGCGTCAGGCCGGGGAAGTTCACGAAGAAGCCCGCGACGGCCACGACCACGACGGCCAGGCCCGCCGGCACCGCGCCGATCCGCACGTCCCGCGCGTCGGGCCGGCGGAGCTGGCCGAACCACAGGTACAGCAGCGTCAGGATCGGGTTGAGGAAGACGAAGCTCGCCAGCCAGAACCACCGCGTCCTGCGGTCGTCGCCCAGCAGCGGATAGAACCGCCGGCGGCGCCAGCAGAGCGCCAGCAGGACGGCCCAGGCGATCACGTAGCCCGCCAGCAGGGCGTACACCACGTACGGCAGGATCCTCAGCAGCGTTGGCATGACGCGCTTCTCCCGCGAAGAGGGACCACACGGTCAGTCGCGCCGCGCGGGCTGGTATTTCCACGGAACCGCCGCCTGCGGACGGGAACGTGGTCCACGCCGCCGAACATTCGCACCGGGCGAGCGCGGACGTCATCCCGCAGGGACGGGGCGAGGCGTGTTCTGCCGGGGGCGGCGTGGTCCATGCAATTGCTGCGACGCGGCCGGCAAGCCGGCCCGCTAAACGGGACCAGACGGGACAGATGCGTGACGGTCTATCCGAACTTGTAGTGCTTCTTCACGGGCCGGGTGACGTCCCAGACGCAGTCCATGCCCTCGGGGAAGACGACCATGTCGCCGGGGCCGAAGCTCACCTGCTCGTCGCCGGCCGTCACGGTCACCTGCCCCTCGAGGACGAGACAGGTCTCCGACTCGTCGTAGTGCCAGTCGAACCTGGACACGTCACACCCCCACGTCGGCCAGCCCTTGGCCTCGTCGATCTGCTCTTCCGTCGGCTTAATGACCTGGATTCTGCTCAAGGGTCTCCTCCGGCGAGAGTGGGTGTCTCGGCGGGCACGTCACGCGAAGACGAGGCGATGGCCTTTCGGCGGAGGAATGGGACGCTCGAACTCCCTGGCCGTTTCGATCCACAAGTCGGTAGCGGCACGCACGTTCGCCAGCGCGGCCTCGTGGGTGCCGCCATGGGCCATGCAGCCCGGGAGCTCCGGGACCTCCGCGATGTACGCTTCGTCGTCCTCGCTCCAGTAGATGATGACTTCGTATCTGTCCATCAGATCCCATCCGCCAGTTCGTGTTTTACGATGATCTTGCGCACCTGTCGCACCTGGTAGGGCTTGGCTTTACCGCCTTCCTTCTGCAGGTTGATCAGCTCCGGGACGCCGGTCCTGCAGAAGCAATGGTGGCTTCCTCTCGTTCGCTCGGCGAACCCGAGACGGCGCAACAGACGACACAGGTCCCCGAAAGCGATGTTCGCATCCGAGGTCCCACGAAGGACCTGCTCCAGGACCTTCTCCACGGAGCCCATGGCCGCATTCTACCTCCCGCGACCCGCGAATGGGAAAGTGCAAATGGGCAGTCGCCGAGCCCTTATCCCTTGATGCCCGTCATGGCGACGGAGCGGATGAAGGTCTTCATGGCGAAGAAGAACAGGACGATCAGCGGCAGGCTGAAGACGGTGGAGGCGGCCATCAGCAGGTGCCACGGCGTGCCCCCATGCTCGCTGGCGAAGGCCTGGAGGCTCAGCGACAGCGTGAACTGCCTCTCGTGGCTGAGGTAGATCAGCGGGCCGAGGAAGTCCTTCCACACGCCGAGGAAGGTGAACAGGGCGACCATGGCGATGACCGGGCGGGCGAGCGGCACGACGACGTTCCAGAGGATCTCCAGCTCCGAGCAGCCGTCGATGCGGGCCGCGTCCAGCAGGTCCTTCGGCAGGCCCAGGAAGAACTGCCGCAGCAGGAAGATGAAGAACGCGTTGCCGAACCAGCTCGCGACCCACAGCGGCTTGAACGTGCCGACCCACCCCAGCGAGCGGTACATCAGGTAGACGGGGATCATCGTCACGACGAACGGCACCATGATCGTCGCCAGCGTCAGGGCGAACAGCGCCTTGCGACCCGGGAACTCCAGGAACGCAAAACCGTACGCCACGATCACCGACGAGACCACCGTGCCGCAAACGGCCATCACGCACAGGAACAGCGTGTTGCGCAGGCTGCGACCGAAGTGCACCCGGCGCAGCGCGACGGGGTAGTTGTTCGGGATGACCTTGGGCCCGGTGCGGATCCGCCCCTCCGGCTGGATGTCCCACGCGCGGCTGACCTTCACGAAGGGGGAGCTGACGCCCTTCGTGTCGGTATCCTCCGGCCGCCACTCGCGGACGACGTAGAGCGTCCCGCCGTCGGCGGGCGGCGTGATCTCTCGGACGATCTCGGCCGGGACGCTGCGCCCGGACTGGAGGGTGATCTCGCCCGTGTTGGGGTCGAAGCGGTTCTTCTCGTCGGCGAGCACCTTGATCTGCGGCGTGACGTTGGCGTCCATCTGCCGGCGTTCGGCCTTCGTGAAGGACTTGATGCCGTGCCAGACGTCCGGCCCGAACGGCAGCGTCAGCTCGCCGGCCTTGAAGGTGTCCCTCGGGCGGACGATGAACAGCCGCTTGCCCTTCTCGAGATCGATCGGCCGCTCGCGCGTGACCTCGTACTCGTCGCCGTCGATCGTCGCGTGGTAGCCCGTGGCGAAGAAGGCCGTGGACAGGGCCTCCGGGCGCTGGAGCGTCTGGTCCAGCGGCTTGAGGCTCGTGGCGATCATCCACACCAGCGGCAGCAGGAAGAACAGCCCCCCCGTGACCAGCACCAGGTGGATCACCAGGCGATGGTGCCAGGCAGGCCGCTTGTTGCCGACGGTGGACATCTACCTTCCCTCGTAGTGCACGTAGCTCCGGGAGATCCGGAACGCCAGGAGGGTCAGCGCGACGATGACGAGGAACAGCACGGCCGCGACGGCCGACGCGTAGCCCAGGCGGTGATACTGGAACGCCTGGTCGTAGACGAACATGGCCACGAAGCGGGTCTTATCCTCCGGCCCGCCCTGGGTCATGATGTAGGGCGCGGCGAAGACCTGGAACGCCCCGATGATGGCCATCACCACGTTGAAGAGGATCACCGGCGAGATCATGGGGATGGTGACGCTGAGGGTCTTTCGCCACCACCCGGCGCCGTCGATCTCGGCGGCCTCGTACAGCTCCAGCGGCACGTCCTGGAGCTTGGCGAGGTAGATGACGGCCATCTGCCCCACCCCCCACATGCTCATGATGATGATCGCCCACAGCGCCCAGGACGGCGCGATCGGCAGGCCGCCGGGAAACATGTCGCCGTCCGTCAGCCAGCCGGGCTTGTGCATCTTGTCCATGTCGCCCGGCGCGAAACGGTAGAGCGCGGCGCTGAGGATCGCCGCCGCCGCCAGGGCGATCGCCAGGCCGGCGAGCGTGCCGACCAGGTGCCGGAGGCGGGACTCCTCCGGCCAGATGCGCTTCGCGGTCCGGCCCCAGGCCAGCAGCCCCAGCACCGGCACGGCCAGCAGCCAGAGCGTCCGCAGGCCCGCCCCGCCCGTGCCGGCCTTCAGCGCCTCGATGTCGAAGAAGCGGCTCGTCCACCAGTCCCCGGCCGCGAACAGGCCCCGCAGGACCAGGTTGAGCAGACCCGCCTCGGCGTTGAAGATCCACATCCACAGGATCGCCACGACGACGGTCGGCACGAGGTGCGGCAGGTAGAAGACCACGCGGTAGACGGCCTGCCCGCGAATGCGGGCGTTGAGGAACAGCGCCAGCGACAGCGCCAGCAGCACGCCGATCGGGATCGCCACGGCGGCGTACATCGTCGTGACGCCCAGCGTGGTGTGGAAGACGCCGTCGCGCAGCAGCTCGGCGTAGTTGTCCGCGCCGACGAACATCGCGCCCCGCAGCGGCGGGAAGTCGCAGAAGCTGAAGTACCCCGCCGCGAAGAAGGGATACGCGATGAAGAACGACAGCCCGCACAGCCAGGGCAGCACGAAGGCGTACGACGTCACGTATCGCCGCGCCTTGCCCGTCACCGCCCGGCCCTCTCTTCGCGCATGCCCATGCGGTCGGCCTGCTGCGCGAGGCGCTGCTCCAGCCGCTCGCGCATGGCGTCGAGCGTCCGGACGATCTCCTCCCGGCAGAGCGCCTTGACCCGCTGCTCGCGCTCGGCGCCGGAGAGGCCCGCGAGCTTCTCTTCGGGGATCGGCCAGTGCCAGACGTGGTCGAACGCACGCCGGTAGTCGTCGCGGTACTCCCGCCAGATCGTGGTCCGCGGCACGATGAACGAGTGCGGCTCCCTCGCCAGGCCGTCGAAGACCTCCAGGAACCGGTTGGGGTGCCCCTGGCGGAACTGGCGGTCGGCCTCCGGCGCCAGCCGGATCGGCAGGTGCTTGCCCTGGAGCCGGCAGATGATCGGCAGGCCCTCCGTCTGGACCCAGTGCACGAACCGCCACGCCTCCTCGCGGTGCTTGGAGCCGCGCGGGATGCCGATGACGTCCTCGTTCATCAGGCTCCTCGGCCCGGGCACGCCGTCGGCGCACGGGAACGGGACCACGCCGTAGTCCAGGTGCGGGCGGTGGCGGTCGATGAACGCCGGAAAGTACACCCCCTGGAGCACCATCGAGACCTTGCCGTCGATGAAGGCGTTCTGGGGCGAGTCGTAGTTGCCGAAGCCCTGCTGGAAGCGCGTGAGGTTCTGCCGCCCGTAGCGGTTGGCGTAGCTCTTGATCCACTCGAACGCCCGGACGACCTCCGGCGAGTTGGGCGTCAGCTCGTGGGTCTCCTCGTCCCAGAGCGACCCGCCGAAGTAGTACGCCCAGGATTCATGGAACCAGCCGGGCTCGGTGGGCACGAAGCCCATGATCTTCGGCGTGCCGTCCCGGTTGAACTCGCTGATCGCGTCGGCGTAGCGGTCCAGCTCGGGGAGGGTCCGCGGCGGGCGGTTGGGGTCCAGCCCGGCGGCGAGGAGCTCCTTCGCCTTGCGCCGGTAGTGGTCCTTGTTGTAGAACAGGGCGATCGTCGCCGGCGTGGTCGGCAGGCAGTACGTCGTGCCCTTGTGCCGGCAGAGCAGCAGGTAGTTCAGGATGTAGTGGTCCTCCGTCAGCCCGGAGTCCCTCATCCGCTCATCCAGCGGCAGCAGCGCGTCGGCCTCGGCGAACGGCTGCACGTTGTTCGACCACAGCCCCACCACCTCGGGCGGCTCGCCCCCGACGACGGCCAGCATCGCCTTGCGGTCGACCTGGCTGGTGCGGAGGTAGTGGCAGTAGATCTCCTCCTGGCTGAGGTTGAAGGCGTCGACCATGGCCTCGCACGCCTCGGCCTCGAAGCTGCCCCACTTCTCCCAGTACGTGATGTGGACCCGGGCGTCCCAGTTCTTCCGGAACGCCTCGGCCGCCCGGGCCTCGTCGCCGAATCGCCCCGCGTTCTTCTTCAGCCAGTCGGCCTTGAACGCGCCGTGCGTGGCCGGGTCGAAGCTCGATACGCTCGGGCGAGGCTCCAGGTAGGCGACCGCCGCAACGATCAGGACGACAGCGGCCAGACCTATGTGAACAGGACGCATCCGCACCTCCGCCGGCGCCGCTCCGCCGCGCCCACCTGCGCAGGGGGAGCATAGCCGCCCCCGGCGTGGCGGGTCAAGACGCGGGGGGCTTCTCTTCCGTGCGGGGCGTCCCCGAACGCGCCCTACTTCGCCGCCTCCCTGGCGATCTCGGCCGCGGCGAGCTTGCCGTAGATGACCTTCAGATCGCCGATCAGCCCGGCGTAGTAGTTGTCGCCCTTGTCGAGGATGCTGCTGCCTTTGTCGGCGCCGACCTGGAGATTGTCGAACGGGTCCTGGGCGAGCAGGCCCGGGGCCTTGCCGGTCGCGACGGCCTGGCCGTTGACGTACAGCGTCATGCGGCCCTTCTCTGCGAGCTGCCCGGCGACGTGGACCCAGCCGTCGGGCAGCTTGTCCGGCGCGACGATCGTCGTGAGCTTGTCGGCCACACGCGTGGAGAACGCTGCCTTGCCGCCGGCGACGTGCAGCATGTAGCCCCAGCTCGCCCCGCCATGGCCGAGGATCGTGCCGTCGGGCTTGGACGGCCGAACCCACGCCAGAACGGTCACGGGCGTGTTATGTGGTCGCGGGCAGCGCGGCTTGGGCAGGTCGAGGTAGTCGCCCTTGCCGTTGAGGCTTCGGGCCCGGCCGCCCTTCCGGCCGGCGGCGGGCCTGGTCCCCTTGCAGGTAAGGTGACGTTTCTTCCCGGACTGGTCGCGGGCCTCATTGGTCCCCGCGGCCTCGGCGAACGCGAGGTGGAGTTGGAGCCCCTTCTCGGGCGGCCCGGCGGGGCGCTGGGGCGGGCGGCCGCCGTACTTCATGGGGTCTTCCGTGTCGCCGTAGAGCTTCCGCAGGCGTGCCAGCTCGTCCTTCAGCTCCTTCACGACGGCGGCGCAGGCCGGGCTGCCGTAGACGTTGTTCAGCTCGTGCGGGTCCTTCTTGAGGTCGTACAGCTCCCACGCGTCGATGTCGTGGTAGAAGTGGATCAGCTTGTGGCGCTGCGTCCGGACGCCGTAGTGGCGCTTGACCATGTGCACCGCGGGGTACTCGTAGTAGTGGTAGTACATGCTCGTGCGCCAGTCGGCGGGCGCCTTGCCGCCCAGCACGCCGCGCAGGCTGCGCCCCTGGATGTCCGCGGGCGCCGCCGCGCCGGCGTAGTCCAGGAACGTCGGGGCGAAATCGATGTTCACGCAGATGTCGTCGCTGACGCTCCCGGGCTTGATCTCCTTCGGGTACCGCACCACGAAGGGCATCCGCAGCGACTCCTCGTACATGAACCGCTTGTCGAACCACCCGTGGTCGCCCAGGTAGAAGCCCTGGTCGGAGGTGTAGATCACCAAGGTGTTGGCCGCGAGCCCCGACTCGTCGAGGTACTTCAGCAGCCGCCCCACGTTGTCGTCGATCGACGCGATGCAGCGGAGGTAGTCCTTGATGTAGCGCTGGTAGCGCCAGGTCAGTTCGGCCTTCTTGTCGAGGCCTTCGGGAACCGGCTGCTTCAGGTCGCCCCGGTTGAGGTCCTTCATGTGCATCTGCTGCTGGCGGGCGGCGTCGGATCGGGTCCGGTAGTCGTCCCAGAACGTCTCGGGCAGGGGCCGGTCCTCGTTCTCGTACATCCGCGCGTGCTTGGCGTCCGGCTGCCAGTTGCGGTGCGGGGCCTTGTGGTGGCACAGCACGCAGAAGGGCCGGGTCTTGTCGCGGCGGTTGCGGATCCAGTCGATCGTGATGTCCGTGATGAGGTCCGTCACGTAGCCCCTGTGCTTCTTGCGCCGCCCCATCTCGATGAGGACGGGGTCGTGGTAGGCGCCCTGGCCGGGCAGGACGTTCCAGTAGTCGAAGCCCGTCGGCTCGCTGCGGAGGTGCCACTTGCCGATCATCGCCGTCTCGTAGCCGGCCTTCCGGAGCAGCTTGGGGAACGTCTGCTGCGAGCCGTCGAAGGTCTGGCCGTTGCGGTAAAAGCCGTTGCGGTGGCTGTACTTGCCCGTCAGGAGGACGGCGCGGCTGGGCCCGCAGATCGAGTTCGTGCAGAAGCAGTTGTCCAGGCGCATGCCCTCGGCGGCGATGCGGTCGAGGTTCGGCGTCTTGTTGATGCGGCTGCCGTAGCAGCTCATGGCGTGCGAGGCGTGGTCGTCGCTCATGATGTAGAGGATGTTGGGACGACCGCCGCCGCCTTCGGCGCCCGTCAGGAAGCGCGGCACGGCCGCCGCCGCCGTCCCCGCGGCCATCCACTTCAGAAACTCACGTCGGCTCACGTGCTGCATGATCGTGTCCTTTCCGAGCCCTCACAGGCGGATAAACGCCGCGAGAGCCCAAAGGTTGTGGGGCGCGCCCGGCGCGGCTTGGGGCCGACCTCGCCGCGTGCACCCGCCGGATGACCGGGCTAGAATGCCGCCGTCCGCCGTTCCCGCGGGAAGGAGCGAAGATGACCACCCGTCCCTGCGAGTGGCTCGGCCTGGCTGTGTTGGCCGCGGTGGCCCTGGCGCCGAGGTCCCTGGCGGCTGCCGGCGCGAGCGGCGGCGAGCCGGCCGCGGTGAACTGGATCTGGCATCCGGAGGCGCCGAGGGCCTCGGCCTCCGCGCCGGTCGGCACGCGAGCCTTTCGGAAGGCCTTCGACCTGCCGCCGAGGGCGAAGGTCCAACGCGCGACCTTCACCGTCGCCGCCGACAACCGCTGCGCGGTCTGGGTCAACGGCGTCTCGTGCGGGCAGACCGAGGGCTGGCGCGCCGCCGCGAAGCTCGACGTGACCGGTGCCCTTCGCCCCGGCCGCAACGCCATCGCCGTCCAGGCCGAGAACGTCGGCGACAAGCCCAACCCCGCGGGCCTGCTGGGGGAGCTGACCGTCACGCTCGCCGGCAAGGCCGTGCCGCTCGTCGTGCCCGTCGACGCCACGTGGAAGGCCCACGCTCGCCCGCCGGACGGCTGGAAGTCACCGGCGTTCGACGATTCGGCCTGGCCCGCGGCGCGCGTCGTGGCGCCCTTGGGCGCCGCGCCGTGGGGCAAGGTGGGCGGCTTCCCTCGGCGGGTGCCGAGGGACTTCCCCCGCTTCGTCGTGCCCGGGCGCGAACGCGAGATGGACGGCCTGCGGCAGCTCTTCCACCTGCACTACGCCGGCGCCGGGCCGAAGGCCACCCTCTGGGACGGCTGGCTTGCCAAGGCGTCCCTCTGGCCCGCCACGTCGTCCCGGGCGGCCCTGCGCGCCGCCTGGCGCGGGGCCCTGCTGGGACGCAAGATCGACGCCGAGGGCTACGTCTCCACGCACCAGCACCGCGGGCTTGCCCACAACAACGGCTGGCCCTTCCCCCTGTGGACGCAGATCGGCGGAAAAGGCTGGCACTTCGCGACGGTCGGCCAGCCGTTCGGCGTGCCGCGAAGCACCGCGCCCGACGGCTGGACGCTCGACGGCTGCCGGGACCTCGGCGTCGATCCGAAGCGCGGCTGGCGCGTGGAGATCCAGGCCGACGACGCGACCCTCACCACGCCCCCGATGAAGGTGGACTCGATCGTCGCGCCGTTCATTCGCCTGGGGTACGAGGCCGCCGGCCTGCCCGCAGCGGCCGCGCTGTCCGTCGAGTGGGCCTCCGCCAAGCAGACCCGCTTCGACGCGCGGCGGTCCGTGCCCTTCGCGACCTTCCGCCGCACGGACCGCCTGGCCTTCGCCCACGCGGCGATGTATCGCCATCCACGCTGGGGAGGCACGCTGACGCGCGTGCGGTTGCGGCTTCGCGGGGCGGCCGGGGCGACCCTCACCGTCCAGTCGCTCATCACCGCCGCCGACACGCGCCACAACATCAACAACACCGTCTACCTCCAGGGCTGCGACGACTACCTCAACTGGACGGGCGACCTGGACTTCCTGCGACGGAACATCGGCCGCATGCGCCGCGCCCTGCGGTTCGCCATGACCGAGTTCGCCACGCGCGAGCGCAAGTGCGTCTTCACGCCGTGGGTCGGCCACGACGGCCGAAGCGGGCTGGAGATCCGCCCCGGCGGGCGGAAGGTCGTCCACCGCGGGCGGGGCATCGGCAACAACTACTGGGACCTGCTGCCCTTCGGCGGCAAGGACTGCCTGGCGACGATCTACTACCACGACGCCGTCCGGCGCATGGCGGCCGTCGAGCGGCAGGTCGCCGCGCATCCGGAATGGAAGGTCCCCCGCGCCGACGAGCCCTTCGACCCGGCGGACCTGTCCCGCCACGCCGCGGAGGTCAAGGCCCACGCCGGCAAGCTGTTCTGGAACGCTACGACCGGGCGCTTCGTCGCCGCCGTCGACGCCGACGGCAAGGCGTGGGACTACGGCTACACGTTCGTCAACTGCGAGGCGATCTACTACGGCTTCGCGACCCCCGAGCAGGCCCGGAGCATCGTGGACTGGCTCCGCGGCCGGCGGCTCGTCGCCGGCGACACCTCGCGGGGGCGGGACATCTACCACTGGCGCTTCGGCCCGCGGGCGACGACGCGACGCAACGTCGAGTACTACATCTGCGCCTGGACCGCCCCCGAGAGCCTCCCTTGGGGCGGGCAGGTGCAGGACGGCGGGGCCGTCCTGGGCTTCGCCTACTACGACCTGATGAGCCGCATCGCCACCACCGGCCCGGACGACGCCTGGCGGCGGCTCCGCGAGACGCTCGCGTGGTTCGCCGAGGTCGAGGCCGCCGGCGGCTACCGGGCGTACTACCGGGTGCCCGGGCGCGGTTCGCTCCAGGGCGGCGGGCGCCCCGGCGGGCTCGGCATGGACGAGGAGTTCTTCGAGAGCGTCCTGCTGCCGCAGGTCATGCTCTACGGCTTCCTGGGCTTCCGCCCGCGCCTGGACGGCTTCGCCCTGGCCCCCCGCCTGCCCAAGGGCTGGCCGAGCCTCACCGTCACGCGGATCGCCTGGCACGGACAGGTCTTCACGATCAAGGCCGTTGGCACCGGCCTCCACGTAACTTGCGACGCAGGCCGCCCCACGGAGGGGAAGCTCCTCTACCCCCCGCCGGGCCGCTGGCGCGTGCGGAGGCGAGAGGCACAAGGCAAGATTTTCGAGGAAGTTACGACGGTGAACGTGGGCCGCTCCGGCCGCGACGGTCTGCGGCTCCGGCTGCAACCGGGAAGCGCCCTGGACCTCACCAGGCTCGCCCCGCCCCGTCGC
>CAZXOC010000022.1:0-20061 GCA_964642165.1 uncultured Planctomycetaceae bacterium
ACGTGCGTGTAGACGTTCCTGGTCAGGCCTGCCTGCCGAAGCCTTGGCGGAGGCAGGTCGATCGTGCTGTGGCGGGCGAGGGCCTGGGCGTTGCGCGGATGCACGCCGGCGCGGGCGAGGTTCGAGATGAACGTGTGGCGTCCCGATGTACATCGGGATGGGCGTCGGCCGCGTGGCCGCTGGCGTCCTCGTAATCGATGTCCGCGGCGGTGACCGCCTCGCCGGCTCGGCGGGTTGCCCATCAGGCGATCACAGCTCGACCGGCGGTCAAGGCCGTTGCTCGATTCGGGGAGACCGAGGTCGGCCGGGCACGATATGGCGCAACACAGGGGCCTTTCGAGTAGAATCGGCCTGTCGGAACTCGAATGAGGAGTCGCGTCACCATGACAGACCCGAAGAGGGTGGCCCGCGAGCACGAAGCGCTGACGCGAAGGTACTTCCTCGAGCTGGGGGCTGCCGGGGCGGCGGCGCTGGCCACGTCGTCGCTGTGGGCCGGGCCCGGCTAGGCGAGAAGGCACATCGAGCAGGCCGTCGCGAAGCTCCAGTACCTCACCCCGCTGGAGAACTTCCGCCTTGCGGGGCGGGGCAAGCCCCCGCCGCACAGGCTGTCGCCGGCCAAGCTCCGCGAGGTCGGGCTGACCCGCGAGACCTGGCAGCTCGAAGTGATCGCCGACCCGGACAGCAACGCCAAGGTCGCCAACCCCCTCGCGAAGCAGCGCGGCACGGCCCTGGACTGGAAGGGCCTGATGAAGCTTGCCGAGACCCGCGCGGTGCGCTACCTGCAGGTGATGACCTGCACGAACGTCTCCGGCCCGATGGGCATGGGGCTCTGGGAGGGCGTGCCCCTGCGAGAAGCAATCTGGCCGGCCCGCCCGACGGGCAACGTCCGGCGCGTCTTCTACTACGGCTATCACAACGACGATCCCGCCCAGCGGTTCCAGAGCTCTCTGCCCATCGGGCGCGTGCTGGAGGACCCCCCCGGCGAGCACCCGGTGATCCTGTGCTACAGGCTCAACGGCCGGTGGCTGACGCCCAAGGCCGGCGCGCCCGTGCGGATGATCGTTCCCAACGCCTACGGGAACAAGTCGGTCAAGTGGCTCCAGCGCGTCGTGCTGACGAACGACCCCAAGGCCAACGACACCTACGCTCGGTGGAACAACGACACCGTCAGCGCGGTCAAGACGTGCGCCCGGTTCCTCCACGTGCCGAAGAGCGCCAAGGCCGCCCAGCCGGTCGCGATCACCGGCCTGGCGCAGGTGGGCATCTCGGGCCTGAGCAAGGTGCAGGTCTGGCTGCACCCCGCCGGCGCGCCGCTCCCCGGCGACGACCCCCACTTCACCAAGGCCGACTGGCGAGACGCCGAGATCCTCCCGCCGCCGGAAGAGTGGGGCGGCGACCTGCCCGGCGGGAAGCTGCCGGCGATTCCCCGGCAGTTCGACCCCAAGACCGGCAAGCCGCGGAACTGGCCGCTGCACAACACCATCGCGCACTGGGCCGTCCTCCTGACCGACCTGCGCCCCGGCCACTACGACCTCCGCTGCCGCACCATCGACGCCAACGGACACGCCCAGCCCATGCCGCGCCCGTTCCCGAAGTCCGGGCGCAACGCGATCCAGCACGTCCGCCTCGCCGTCGAGCCGTGACCGAAACGGCCATAGTGCCCTGCCTCCCGCGCGCGGCGGCCGGGACGGGCCGCCGCGGGACATCGCAGCAGGTCGCGGTGCGAGGAGGACCCGTCGTCACCGCTTCCGCAACGTCTTGACGTAATCCGCCCAGAGCTCGTCCACGGTCTTGCCGGTGTACTCCTTCCAGAGCTCCGCGGTGTACTTGCCCTGGCGCATCGCGGCGTTGAACTTCCGAATGAGATCCCTGTCGCAGGTGTCGACGGCATAGTTCAGGAACGCCGCCGTCGTCCGATAGCTGTCGGTGTACTTGGCCCGAGCGGGGTTGGGGCGAGGACGCTTGGACTTCGGCTCGTACAGGAACCAGCGGATGTAGTCCGCCACGCCCTCCGCCATCCACCCCGGGTTGCGCCTGCCACCGCGGACGCGGCGGTACCGCTGCACCACGTGCACCATCTCGTGTACGACCGCGCCGACCGCCTCGCCCTGCAGGTTCCGCCTGAACCAGCCGCCGGCGCAGTGGATGCGCGTCCCGCCCGTGCTCGCCACGCCCCGCATGTCCGCGAGAAACGTCACGCTGAAACGCCTCGGAGCCGTGTAGCCCTCGCTGGGCAGCATCTTCACGATCTTCGGGTACCACTCCACGCACACGGGCTTGAGCCTGGTGTGGATCCACTCCTTCAGCTCGGGCATCTCGGAGTAATCGAAGACGATCTCGTACTTTCCCTCCACGGAGACCGTCTCCGGCTCCGGCGCCGGGGGAGCCGGATGCTCCCTGCCGTCGCTCACGTCGATCTCGCTGAAGAACGTGTTGCCGAACGGGTCGGTGTTCTCGGTTCGCGAGACGTCGAAAAGCAGGTACCGGAATGTCCCCAGGGCGCCGCCGGCCGAGTCCGATATGCTCGTGCCGTACTGCCCGCCGGGTTCGCCCTTCTTCGGGCGCGTGTCGATCGACGCGATCAACGTCCACCCGGCCTTCTCCGGCGCGACGTCCCGCGCGGGCCTGGCGCGGAAGCCCTTGGCGGACCCGGCGGCGGCGTACAGCCGGTACACCTGCGGCCCGCGCGTGCTGACGTGCCACGAGTACGTGTTGACCTGCCTGACCTCCGTGGGCTTGCCGAGGTCCAGCAGGAGGCGGCCGCCCTTCGTGCCCGCGGCGAAGAAGAAGTTCGTCCCGGGCTGGTCCTCGTCCCTGGGGCCCCTGCCGTCGTGAAGCGCACGGGTCCCGCTGCCGTTGACGTCCCTTCGCCCGTCGACGATCGAGAACGTGGCATTGGTGGCCGCGTCGGTCCTGGATGGCGAGGGGACGTTCTTGAACTTGAACGCCCCCGTCGCCGCGCCGCCCTCATTGCGGTCCGAGACGGCCCGGACCTCCGCCCGCGACGCCACCGACAGCAGCAGCACCACGCAACCGACCACGACGAACGTAACGCGATGTTTCATGGCGATCTCCATGCAGGGCTGCCCGCATCCACGCCGAAGCCCGGGCGGCCGGCCGCAACCGTCCACCGCCCCCCGGAGCCGGGCGGGACGGAGACGGGCGATTCCACATGTATAACGGCTGGCGGGGGGTGGAATCACGGTTTTCCAGACCCGCGGGCGCGCGCGGCCGTCCGCCGCATCGGCGCTTCCCTCGCGGAGCGCTGCGTCCCTTGCGGAGATCCCGTAAGAAACACGCCCGTCGCTCGTCATGTCACGGAAGGCGGGCACCGCGCCCGGCGCGGGACAGACCGGCCGCCCCCCCGGCAGGTCCGGGATCATCACGGGAGGCGGATTCATGGGAAGCGCACGTGCACTGCAGGCTGTTGCTGCCATCGCTGCGGCTGCTGTCGCCCTTTCCGATCTGCGGGCGGGAAAGCCGGCGGACCCCCGAACCGGGAAGGCCGCGAGTCCCGCCGCCGAGGCACATGGCGGCCTCGCCCGCCTGCCGCTGAAGCTGCCGCGGCCGAGGCTCGCGTGCACCCCGCCGCTGGCGCCCCCCGGCGGCCGGATCAGGCTCATCCGGGGCCCCTGGAAGCCGCGCAAGCCCTTCTACGCTCCCAGGGGCGTGGAGAATGTCGCCCTCAAGCGACCCGTCGTCAGCAGCGACATGGACCCGATCATCGGGAGCCTGAAGCAGGTGACAGACGGCGTGAAGGAGGGGGCCTGGGACGCGTACGTCGAGCTGGGCCCGGGACGGCAATGGGTCCAGATCGATCTTGGCCGACCCTGCGCGATCCACGCCGTCGTCGTGCGGCACGAGCACCACCGACTCGTCGTCTACCACGACGTGGTGGTCCGGATCGCCGACGACAAGGGCTTCCGGAAGAACGTCCGCACGCTGTTCCACAACGATCACGACAACTCCGCGGGCCTCGGGGTGGGTGAAGACTGGAAGGAGTACTACGAGACGTTCGAGGGGCTTCTTGTGCCGGCCAAGGGCCAGCGGGCCCGCTACGTGCGGCTCTACTCGAAAGGCAGTACCAGCTGCGACCTGAACCGGTATGCGGAGGTGGAGGTCTACGGCCTGGCAAAGACGGCCGGCGGCAGCAGGGACGCCACGAGCGCCCGCAAGCTCAAAGCCGTACCGATCCCCCTGAAGCTGCCCGGGCGGCCGAGCTGCTGCCATTGATCGCGTTCGCGGCACGGCGGCCTACCGATGGACCCGGAGGGCCCCCCGCAGACGCAGCGGCTGGAGGCAGCCAGCTCCCAGTCCCGGCCCCGCCAGCACACCCAGCGGCCGCAGGCCCGATTCGGCCTGGGACGCACGGGGTCCCCGCTCGGTAGCGACGCAGCCCTGGCAGCAGGTTCCGGCGCCGACCCCGCTCCCACCGCGGCGGGGGAGGTCCCGGCCCCGTCAGCCGTCGCCCCGGACGGTGGTCAGGTTGAGGCGGACGCCGAAAGCGAGACGGCCCGGTCGGCTGGGGGCGCGGTGGCCGGGAACTCGACGGTACCAGCCACTCAAGAGGAACCGGCTGGCTTGCTCGCGACGGCGTTACTTGTGTCGGCCGGGCGACCCGATCAACCGCTGTCCATGGTGGTGTCCGCTTCCGAGCCGTTGGCGTTGGACGAGCCCGCCCCGGCCGTCAGTGACACGGGCAATCAACTGCCACAGAGCCCAGTCGATCTGGAGCCCGCCGCGGGTGCTGCGGAAGTGTTGGTAGAGGATTGGTCGGCCGAGGAACGGATCGAGCCGGCTGAACTCGACGCAGATATGCTGGATGTCCTCACTGCTTCAGCCCTCACGCTGCCTCTGGGCCGATAGTCCCGGCCCGGCCGGGTTCATGGCGGCGGCCATCTGCGCCTCGCCGTGGCCGGTGGGAGTCATAGCGTATGCCTTGACCAGCGAGGCGATGACGGAGCGGATGTTCTCGGGCAAGTCGTTCCAGGCGGAGATGAGGCCGGCAAGCTCGGCAGAGGATGCGGCTGCAGCAGCTTGGGGGGTCGCCGTGGATCCTGCCGATTTCGTCTTCCTGCTGCTGCCCGGAACGCCCGGGAGCGACTCGACGTCGTTGTGCAGATCGTCCATAGCCACGTGGGTGTAGACGTTCGTCCTCCTTTGCCAAGGCTTCGCAGGACGCGTCGTCAGGCCTGGCCGCCGTAGCGCCGCGCGAAGGCGGCTCGATCGTGCGGTGGCGGGCGAGGGCCGGACCGTTGCGTGGACGGTGCGTCTCTGGCTCTGAGGCCCCGAACCCGGCCGCGATTTCCTATGGCTATGTGTGCATTTTGGAGGGGGAGCCGTCTTGTACGGGAGCCGAGAATGTGACAAATCACAATAGAGATTGAACTACCGTTACTAAAGGCAGTAAGGTGTTTAATCCTATCATTGCACTGCGCGCGCCAACCGACACAAAACGACACGTTCGTTGATCTCGTCGCCATCGAATGGGGCACGGAGAATGCGGATTGTCGCCCCGCGCGGCGGCCTCTCCGGCGCGCCACGCCGCGGGAGCGTCCCGGCCGGGTCGGGGAGCGGCTCATTCCATCCTCGCCCGCGCCGGGCGCCCGACCCGTCCGCCGACCCTCCCCCGCACCCCCGGCGCATAGGCCGGCCAGGATTCCTGCTCGCCCGCCGCCGCGCAGCCCTTTTCTCGAAAGGCTTCGGCGATTGCCGGAAGCGCGGTAGGATAGCTCACATCTGTGCGCGGGACCGGGGTCGCTGTGCGACTCGGCTTGCTCGTTCTCGTCCCCCGTCACATATCGCTCGCGGCGAAAGGAGGCCACCATGCGTCCGCTCACGCGCCGTCTGCCTCAAGATGCCCCGATCACGGAACGGCTGGAGCCCAGGCTGCTGCTGGAGGGGTCCGCGATCGGCCCGATTCCCGCCTTGATCGATCCCGCGATGGCCGACCAGATCGTCTTTGCTCCGGGGTCGTCACACCGTCAGATCCCCGATGTAGACGGGCCGACGAGCGTCTTGCTGGCGTTCGCGCTGGACGGCACGGGGTTCAGCGACGTGGCGCAGTTCGACCTGGCCCCGGCCGAGACGGGCTGGGGCGGCGACGCGGCGCTGGCGCTGTACGACGCCAACGGCAACCTGCGGATGACGGTTGACGCCGACCCTCTCGTCGCCACGCCGGCCATCGAGACGATGCTGGCCGAGATCGTAAGCCGCCAGCTATACGTGCTGGGCATCTACTTCGGACCGGCCTCGATGGTGGACTACGACCTGACGGTGACGATCGGGCCGCAGGCGGCCAACACGGCGATCGCCGTCGATCCGGCAACGGGCGTCGGCCAGCTTCAGGCCGGATCGCCCGAGGACACGTTCAACACGCCGGCGGACGTGGACTACTACGAGTTGGACCTGCTCAACGCGGGAGCGAGCGGCACGGTGACGGTGACGCCGACCGGCCTGGACGTGCAGGCCTTCGCGACGCTGTTCCGGCGGGCCGACGCCGCCGAGCCCTGGGAGCCGATGGACAGCGGCTTCGACGTCAACGGGGCGCCTGTCGCACTGTCGCTTACGCCGCCGCCGGGCCGGAGCCTGACCGACGGTGAGTATCTTCTGGCCGTGGCGCCCGTGGGCTACAACACGGCGGCGCGATCGTATGACGTCTCCGTGGCGGCCGCGGCGCCGCTGGGCCCGGCCGGCGTCAATCCGATCTCCGTCGCGGAGGACTTCCTCACCCTTCCTCCCTCGTCGTGGGGCCTCGCGTCGGCAAGTCGCACTTCCACGCTGACCGGCGGCCAGCAACTACTGGTTCAGTTCCGGGCGCCGGTGACGGACACGGCGACGGTGACGCTCCAGACGGCCGCGTTCCAGCCGGTGATCAGCGTCTTCGACGAGACCGGCTTGGACCTGATCACCGTGAGCAGCCTGACGGCGCCGGGCACGAACACGCTGGAGTTGCCGGTCGCCGCAGGGGAGGTCTACGTGGTCTGCGTCGGCGACGTGGGCGGGGACGAACAGGGCGAGTTCACGCTGACCGTTAGCTCGCCGTACTCGCCGGCCCCGCTGACGCTGACGGGCGACGTGACGACGATCGGCGGCGTGCAGATCGGTGCGTCTCAAACGGCGAACTTCTATCGCTTCCAGCCGGCGTACGGGACGGACGTGCTGATGCTCGCTCTGGAGCCGGACTCTCCCGCCGCGGCGAGGGTCGTACTCATCGGCGAGGACCTCCCGCCGGTACGTCAGGACGTGCTCGCCGGTCAAACGCTGCTGCTGCCGGTCGACCTCGCCGGGGCGTACGGGCAAGTGGATTTGTACGTGGCGGCCACCTCGGGCGATGCGACGGCGACGCTGCGCATCGGCCAGCTCGACGTTCCTTTTGAGATCGCCCCGTCGGTCCTGGCGGAAGGCAGGCTTGACCTGGCCGGGGATCTGGCCGCGATGCAGCCGGCCGGGGCGTTTGGCACGATCGGCGGCGTCCGCGCCTATCAATTCACGATGGATCCGGTCGCCCCGCCGGCCGTGATGGCGGCAGATGGCCAGGCGAGCGCGGCCATCCCGTTGGTGGCGCTGTACCGGGCCAACGGCAACGCCTTGCGGCTGGTGGAGTACGAGCTTCCCGACGCGTCGGGCCTGGCCGAGATCCATGCCTACCTGCCCGGGCGCGAGTTGCTCGGCCTGGTGGGGATCTCGCTGGGCTTCGACGGCCAGGGCCAGATCGGTTACTCCTGGGACGCCCCCGATGCGGTCGGCGTGGGCGTGGGCATGGTGCCCGACCAGGTTCCCGACCCGGACAAGCCGCCCACGCCGCCGTTCGGCGCGGTGTTGAAGATCCGGGACGTCGTCCTGAGGAGCGAGATTGAGCAGCACTTGTGGCAGACGCTGATTCCGTACAACATCATCCCCGGCCTGTCGTTCCCTATCAGGCTCACGCCGACCAGCGACGACCTGACGGCCAAGCTGACGGTCTACAAGCCTGACGGAACGGTCCTCGACAGCGTCACGAATTCGCCGGGGCAGTCGGGGGACATCCAATTGAACCTCAGTCCCTCCACGCTGGAGGAGATGAAGGGCGGGGCGATGCTCTTCCGCGTCGAGCCGGTTTCCGGCCAGCCGATCGGCGACGGGCTGTACACGTTGGAGATGGAGATCGAGACGACCGACCCCATGCCGTTCCTCATGACCGAGACGGCGTGGACGTTCTACAACACGTTCCCGCTGATCCACCCCGATGATGCCGGCGAGGTCAACATGCTGCCCGGCGGTGAGTCGGTGGTCGATATCGTGCAGAACCAGTTCGGCGACGGGTGGGCCGAGGGCGAGTTCACCAGTTCCGACCCCCACGACGAAGGGCTCTTCGGCAACCAAGGCTCGATCGACGTGTACCGCTTCTTGGCCCTTACCCCCGGCCCGATCAGTGTCCGGACCGTGTGGATCGACGAGAACGTCAACACGAACCTGAAGGTCTACCAGGCCCGGCTGAGCGAAACCGGGACCGTCCGCTATCTCGCGGAAAGCACACGTGTGGACCCGGGCCTTGGCGACTGGTTCCCGGCCGACCGGTCGGTGATTGACGATCAGACCTACATCAACGACTTCGACGCGCTTGCCCTTGGATCGCAGGGGCCCATGTACTACGTGGTGGTGAAGAACGAGCAGGGCACCCAGGGCCGATACCGCATTGAGGTCGACGTGCCCAGCTTTCCCCTGCTGGGCGGGACGGACTCCGACGACTATGCCGACGCACTGGTGGCCGAGGCAGCGTACATCCCGCCGCATACCGGGGGGGCGGCTGAGATCGACATCGCCTACGTGGAGGAGATCGCCGAGTTCGTCGGCGTCTTCCCGGTCCAGGTGCCGGACTACCACGACGGGGTGCTGGATTTCACGTCGCCGTGGGCCTACTGGAACGTGGACGTCTTTGACGCCGACGGGCAGCCGCTGGAGGGCTCCGTCAGCCACGGCGCGGCTACGACGGGCACGTTCGCTCTTCCGGAGGGCCCCCAGACCGTCTACCTGCGGATCGGCGAGATAGGCGAGAACGTCATCGCGTGGTCGACCGTAACGGTCTCGACCGACCTCGTGCTGCCGGAGGGGCTCGCGCCTGCGCCGGCGATGCTTCGCTACTCCCCGGCGGACATGCTGCCGACCACGCCCATGGGCGACGGCAGTATCGACTCCGCGTTCACCGCCGCCGGGCAGACCCGCCGGTTCGCCTTCCAGGCGGCCGCCGGGCCGCTGACCGTCGACGTCACGCCCCAGACGACGATCCTCGACTTCGAAGCCGAGGATTTCACCCGGCGCGTCGCCGGCGAGGACCCGGACAACCCAGGCGTGGCCCAGCGCTGGCGGATTATCGACGCGACGGCCGGCGCGGGCCTCGTCGGCGACGGCGAGAGCCCCGGCGCGCCGCGGCTTGAGGCCAAGTTCGCCGGCGCCTCGGGCGACCGGTACGTGCAGGTCCTGCCCGACGTGGCCAACGCCTACCAGGCATCCGACGGCAGCCAGGTCGACGCCGGGCCGGCCGTCGAATACGAGTTCACCGTTCCCGTGGGCGGCAGGTACAACCTCCAGGTCCGCTGGGGCGGGCACGACGGCGGCAGCGATTCACTGTTCGCCTCGATCGTCGAGCTGAGGGACGGCATCGGCAGCGGGCAGGCCGACTGGTACCGGTATGCCCACGGCAACCTCAGTGACTTCGACGCGGCGGGCTACCAGGGGACGGCCCAGTTCGAGGGCACGTCCGGCGGCGGCGGGGACATCGCGGCCGACTGGGACCTCGAGGCGGAGCAGACGTACACGCTTCGCTTGACGCCGCGGGAGGACGGCGTGGCGGTGGACGCCTTCCGTCTCGTGCTGGCGCCGGAGCTGGCGCTGCGCTGGGGGGTGTACGAGGGCGGCAAGCTGCGGGCGTGGGACCAGACGCAGTTGAGTGGCCTGACGGTCGGCGAGGGCACGACGACGACGCTGATCCTGCCGGAGCTGCGCCCGCCGCTTGCGACGCCGCAGTACGCCTGGGACCAGGCCGCCTACCACGACGTGATCGTCTACGTGCAGGCGGTGAACGCACCGGGCGAGAGCGGCGCGTTCACCGTGGAGGTGGACAGCGCCGCGGAGCTGCCGATGCGCGACGGCGAGCTGTCGATCCCGCCGGATACCATGTTCGCCTCGGCCGTCATGGGCTTCGGCGAGGGGATCGACGGCAAGGACTGGCTGCGGCTGGACGTGCCGTACGGGGTCTCCGGCGACGTGTCCCTGGAAGTGGCCATGTGGGGCATGGACGGCGGCGGCACGCCGATGCGCTACGACCTGTACGACACGGACGGCGGCTTCGTATCGTCCGGAACGCAGTCAACGGACCCCCCAGTCTTTGGCAAGGTGACGTTCGGTCTGGCCGGAGTCGTGGCGGGAGCAAGCTACTACGTTCGCGCGGGCGTGGTGAACGACGCGGACAACACCCTGCGGCTGACCGCATCCGCGGTGCTGCCCAAGGCCAACCCGGATTCCTTCGCCGTGCCCCCGGCCACGCGGAGCCTGCTCGAAGAGAAAATGCGCCACCAGGCCATCGATCCGGACGGCACGCTCGGCGGCACGGTCGTTCAGCCGTTCGACGGGACGCATCCCGGCTGGCTGATCTCCGAAGCGTTCTGGGTGGGGACGCCCGGGCTCGCCACCTTCAGCATGGAGCTGTCGGATTCGGTCCGGCCGTACCTGGCCCTCTATCGGGGCCGTGCCCAGTACAACCCAGGCGAGAATCCGAAATACAGCCTGGAGCTGGTGGACTACGTCAACGGCGCCAACGTCGTCAACGGCAACGAGTACCATCTGACGGCCTACGTTGAGCCGGGGATGTACGCCCTCAAGGCCGGCCGGGCCTCCGGGACGGGGACGCCCTCCTACTCGCTCGACATTCCTGATTACGTGCCTCAGGAGATCGTGCTCAATCCCAACAGCGGCTCGAGCACGGAGCAGAGGCACCTCGCGATCGACGCGACGCGCGACGGGTTCGGCCAGTACGAGTCGAACAAGTTCGTGGCCTACCGGACGACGTTCTTCCACGTCGTCACGCCCGCAGGCAGCCAGGCGGGGGTAACCGCGCTGGCCACCACGCTGATTGACAACAGCCTGGTTCCCTCCTCGCACATCCCGGCCGTCCACGAGGAAGGCACGGCCCGCATCAAGATCTATCGATGGGACGATTTTGGTGGCTACTTCACCGGCATCGTCAGTGGTATGAACCTGGATCCGCCGAGCACGCACACCATAAGCACTGGGTTCTCTCCGGGCCTGGTCTACCCGTTCCGGGAGTTCTGGGTCGCCCTGAACCGCGATTACCTGAAGGAGAAGCACAAGATCGGCGTGGGCTTTGAGTTCGTGGTGCCCCAGTCGGGCACGCCCGAGCTGATCGTGGACTCGTTGACTCTTTGGCCGAACAGCGGCCAGACCCTCGCCAAGGCCACCGTGAGGAATATCGGGTTCGCCAGTACGTCCTTCTTCGGTTCCCGGTTCCAGTACACCGACACGTCGCAGAACCCGGCTCACCTGACCACCTCGGACCTGCCGGAATTGCCCATGGGTCCGCTGAGCTCGCGGCACCGGTCGCTGGACTGGAAGGACCCGCAGCGCCCCGAGGACGAGGGAACTTACATCGTGGACTTCCTGGAAGGCGTCCCGGGAGGCGCCATCGAGGAGTTGGACGAGACCAACAACCAATCGACGAAGATGCTGGCCACGGTCGATCCGCACCGGCCGACCGTCTCGCTGGCCCTGGCCGACCCGTTGATGGACGGCACGAGCCCCAGCGACGGTGTATGGGGGCGGTATATCTCCGGCGTGCCCGGCGCGACCACCGACGTGCTGATCACCGGCCAGGACGTTGACGGCGACCTGTTCCGTGTCACCGGACACTTCCCGCCCTTCAACCCGCCGCCAACCGTTGATTACTCCGTCGGCCAGTTCCTCATCGCCGGTATGAACGGCTCGCAGGACAGCAGCAACATCGTGAGCTACAGCTTCGGCAACCTCCGCCCCACGACGCAGGCGAACCCCAACATCATCCACATGACGGTGAAGGACGAGTACGGCCTGCCGAGCGACGAGGCGAGCATGGCGATCCACGTCGAGGCTTTTCCCGGCTGGCTGGACGACTCTGAAAGCAGCTTGACGTTCGACGAGCCCAATCACCGTTACGTGATGGCGTTCCGCAACACGCTGATCGACGTCCAGGGGACGATCGACAGCCTTACCGGCGTGTCCGTTCCCTTCATCGGCGGGCTGGACAACAGGATCCTCGCGGAGATCACGGCCGACGGCACGGCCTCGCTGAACCCAAACGAGGTCGTCACGGCCAGCGTCACCGCCCACGGGCAGGTGACGATCCTCGGGCAAGACATCATCAACGAGACGTACAGCGGCTCGGTCGAGCCGACGGACCATTTCAAGATCAGCGCGTTGCTGTACGTCAAGAAGGAGACGCTCGAGGCCGAGACGCTGGCCGTCACGTTCGAACTGATCGATCTGCCGCTGTTCAACTTCGAGTCCCCGGAGATCGTGCTGTTCGCCTACGGCGTGCCGGGCGTGGCGAGCATCAACGCCAACCTCCAGTTCCTGCTCGACGCAACGCTGGACGCCGCCGTCACGATCGGCATCCCGATGGTCCCGCCGATCGTCCCGGGCCTGATGTCGCCGAGCTTCGTCGCGCCCACGGTCACCGCCGGCCTCAAGATCGCCGGAGAGATCGAGATCCTCGGCTTCGATATTGCCGAACTGTCCGGGACCATCGACTTCGGCATCACGCCGGCGTACGGGCTGAGCACGCCGCCGAGCCAACTCGTGCCCTTCCAGGACTTCTTCGATTACTCGTGCCTCGACGTCCTGGGGGAGCTCGGCGGAGAGATCGCTGCGGAGGTACTCGGCTTCAAGGTCTTCAGCTTCGACCTGCCTTCGGCCACCTTCGACTTCAGTAGCGGCTGCACCGTCGTCAAGCCGCAGGACGAAGGGCCCGAATGGACGGTGACGATCCTCGGCGGCAGCGACCTGGTCGGGCACATCGAGGGAGACCCGGCGCCGAATCTCGTCATCGATCCGATCACCGCCAAGGCCATCTATCTCCAGTTGGTCGACGCAGACGCCAACCCGAACATCACTCGGAACAACCTCGCCTTCTCGCAGCGCCAGGGATCCTGGGGCTCGCTCACCGTCATCCCCGACGCCGCCCACGTGTCGGCCCCGGTGCTGTCCCTGACGCACGATGACGAGGACACGCCGGCGGTCGTCGTGTACCAGTCGCTGGTCGTCGAAGGCGACCCGGCGGGCAAGACGCGAAACCAGTTCCTGACGGGCCAAGACATCCGCTCGCGGTACTTCAACGGCTCGACGTGGCTGGCCGAGCAATCGCTCACGAGCGACGCCCTGTACGACGCCGAACCCGTCGTCGCGTTCAACGGCATGGGCCGCGGCGTAACTGCCTGGGTGCACAACACCTACGCCGTGCCGCTGAGCGAGGGCGGCGAGTTCGATCGCTCGGCCAACGAAATCCAGGTGGCCGCGTGGGACCCGGCCACCCACGCCTGGACCGCGACCCAGACGCTCACCTCCGACGCCGTGGCCGACAGCAAGCCCGCCGTGTTCGTCGACGACGACGGCACGCTGTACGTCGTCTGGCTGCGCGACACGCTCGCGGGCAACGAGGTCATGTACAGCACGAATAGCGGGTCCGGGTGGAGCGTGCCGGCCGCTCTGGACATCGTGGGCCTGCCCGAGGAAGGAAAGGTCGGCAGCGTGGCCATCGGCAGCGAGGGCCCCAGGCGCATCGACGTCCTGCTGACCCACTCGCGGACGTTCGAGGACAGTTCCGTCGAGTCGCGCCTCTACAACCGGCCGAGCACCATCGCGGGATTCGCCTCACCGACCGCCCTGGAGATCGTCGCCGAGGACGCCAACTTCTCGCATCTCAGGACGGTGCGTGCCGCCGACGACGGGGCACTGGTGGCCTACTGGCAGCAGGGCGACGGCGTGACCAACGAGATCTTCGCCTCGCGGATCGGCCCGGTGCCCGCGGGGTCGTCCACCTGGTCGGCGCCGATACGCCTGACTTCCGGCGACGACCTGGAGTTCGCCCCGTCGGTGGCCGTGGACACGGACGGCACGTATCAGGTCGTCTACGAGAAGGCCACGGCGCCCGTGCCGGCGGCGCCCGGCGAGCCGCCTCCGTCGCCCGCCGATCCCGCGGTGGGCATGCCCACCGCCGGCGAGGTCGGCACCAGCAGCGTCCAACTGCTCCCGGAGCTCGGCTTCTCGCGCGAGATGGGTTTCCCGAATCGCAGCCTGGCCCCCAGCGGCACCGAGGCCGTCGCGACCGCCCGGATCGTCAACCACGGGCCGGCAGGGGACAACGTCCTCATCCAGTACTTCGAGGACAGCGCCGCCACCAGCGGCCCGGAGGTGGTCGGATCGGAGGAGATCTTCCTCGCCCCGGGCAGCGAGCACGAGATCAGCCACTCGTTCGTTGCGGCGTCCGGGCCGGCTACGTATTCCATGAAGCTGACCGCGCTGGGTGGCGGCGAGGTCGTCGGCGACGGCGACAACACGTCCAGCGCGGCGCTCGAGGGTCTCAGTGATCTGGCCGTCGAGAGCGTCGTGCTGTCGAACGACCAGCCTTGCGGCGGCGATACCGTCATCGTGACCTCGACGATCCGCAACCTCAGCAGCGAGCCGATCGGCGCGTTCGACGTGGAACTGTACCAGGGTGACCCCGCCTACACGCACGTGCCGGTGATCCTGCTCGACACGGACCCGGTTGGCGGGCTCGCGCCGGGCGCATCCGTCGAGGTCGTGTCCAGTTGGGTCGTTCCCTCCGACGGCGGGACGTTCGTCCTCACTTCCCGCGCCGATTCGGCCGAAGCCATCACCGAGGCCACCGAGTTCAACAACGACGGCCACGCGGTGGCCATTGTCCGGCCGGATGCCGCCATCCTCGAGGCGCCCGTCGCCACCGTGCTCGATTACACGGGAACCGACAACGTCCAGGTGACCGCCGAGATCTGGAACGTCGGCCACGTGGACCTGACCGGCGTCTCGGTGCAACTGCTGTCCATGTACAACGACGGCGACCTGGAGAGCGTCGACGTCACCACCATAGGCTCCCTCCCGGCCGGCACAAGCACGCAGGTGAGCTGGCTCGCCGACGGGCTCGCCGGCGAGAACCGCTACCGGGTCGTGGTGGACCCGGCCATGGAGAAACCCGACAGCGATTCCACCAACAACCTTCGCGAGACGATGGTGGTGCTCCAGGGCCTGCCCGATCTGGAAGTCGCCAACGCGCACCTCGACACGGACTCGCCGGCACAGAACGACGCCGTCTGCGTGCTGGCGGACGTCTCGAACCTGGGCATCGACGCGGCCGAGAACGTGGTCGTCGAGGTGTTCGCCACCACGGCCGCGAAACACCATTTCATCGTCGGCCAGACTGTCCTCGACGCGATCGACCCCCTGACCGGCGCGGTCGTCACCATTGCCATCGACACGTCCGAGCTGGTCGGGGAGGTGGAGATCAGCGTGGTGGCCGACCGGCTCCAGCAGATCCTGGAGGTAACCGACTACAACAACGAAGACGCATTCCTCGCCACGTTCGAGACCGACACGAAGCCGCCGCAGATCGCCAAGCCCGCGGTCTTCAACGACGGGATCTCGCTCTGGTCGAAGGTCGATTCCATTGCCGTCCAGTTCTCCGAGAACGTCGAGGTCGATCCGGACTGCCTGATCCTCCGCGATCACATGACGGGCGACGAGATCAGCATGCGCCCGGCGGAATTCAGGTACTTCGACGAGACGTTCACCGCTCGCTGGGACGTTCGCGATCTGGGCCTGGACGTCGGGCGATACGACGTGACGCTGGTGGGCGACCTGGTGATGGACATGGTCGGCCAGGGCCTCGACGGCGACGGCGACGGCAGGAGCGGCGGTGACTACGAGACGAACTTCCTCATCACGTACCCCGGCGACGCGAGCCTTGACGGCGCGGTGGACCATCTCGACTACATCCGGCTGAAGCGGAACATCGGCAAGATGTCCGAGGCGGCGTGGGAGGACGGCAACTTCAACGGCGACGAGGATGTGGACGCCGATCGCTACGATTTCGTGATCCTCCGGAGCTTCTTTGGCTGGACGATCAAAGATCGCCTCGGTGTCGGACCCGCAGGCTCGGACGTGGAGGAGCCGGCGACCCCCGCCGAAGGTCCGACGTCATCCGTCGCCGGGCAGACGGACGCCCCGGCAGGCGAGGAACGGCCGGTCGAGATCGGGCGGCAACGGGCTCGCGGGATGGCGGAGGAGGCGGGCGCGATCGGCCCACCTGCCGGGGGTGGACCGAGGCTCTCAGCGCGCATCGCCGCCAGGGCGGCGTTGCGGCGAGGGGGGTGGCGTGCGCGGCCGGCAACTCGCCCCGTCGCGGACGCCCTGGCTGCACCCTCGGCACGGCTGTCGGCTGGCGCCGTCCTCGTCAGGATGCGACGCAGCGAGGACGCCATCGAGGCGACCGGCGAAACACCGGCGGCGTTCCTCGACGCACACGGGGAGCTTCTGGACATCCTCTCGCTCCCGAAGCTCCTGCTGCCTGTCTCGCCGGCCTGACGGGCCGTCGTGGCGGGACGCGTGCCGCAGGAGACGCTCGCCTCGCCGCAGCGAACGTGACCGCGACCTCTGGGTTCGCTCGCCGGTTTGCGGCCGAGCAGTACTCGGCCTCGATACCGGCTTGGGCGCCTTACGAAGCGCTCGCCTGCATGCCTTCCCGCGGCGGGTCAGAAATCTCTGCGGCAGAAGACCCAGCTCGCCAGGGCGAGGATCACGGCCTCGAAGGCCAGCGACGTGCCCACGATCCACCACGGCGAACGGCTGCGGAGTTCGCGGCCCACCTTCTCCGCCGCCTGCATGTGCCCGTCGCGAGCGGAACCGTCCTCCGCCTTGGGAAGCTCGGCCGTGGAGATCAACGCGCGTTTCAGCAGGTCGATGGTCTCGGTTGTCTTGGGCAGGGCGCTCTTGACACCGTAGATGATGCGGTGGGCGGTGTTCAGGTATCGGATCGTCTTGTCCTGGTCCGATTCGTCGCCTCCGAGCGTCGGAACATTCGGTTGCGAAGCCGCCGGGGTACGTGAGGGGCGAGTGCCTTGGTGAGCCTCCACGACGGTCTCGCGAGCGGTGTGTCGCTCGTGTTCGGCCATCGTTTCCACCGCCAGCAGGCCCGTCTCCGCGGAATGCACGCTGAACACGAGGAACCAGAACAACAGCGTCAGCAGCAGGGCGGCCACCGTCGATCGCGTCAGCAGCCCCAGGAGCACGCAGACGGAGAACAAATAGCTGAAGAAGCACACGACCAGGGGAACGGCCAGGAAGAGCCCCGGTTCCCACAGGCCGCCGCGCAGACCGATCACCAGGAAGCTCGCCGCGGAGAACGCCCCGATCTGGAGCGTCACGAACAGCAGCCCCGCCGCGTATTGAGTGAGGAACAGCCTTAGCCGGCTGATCGGCCGAGACACCACCAGATCGATCGCCCCCTTGGCGATGAAGCTCGGAAAGATGCCCGCCGTGGAAATCAGCGCCAGGATCGTGGCGATCCACGTCAGCCAGAAGTCGACGCCGAAACCGGCGAACATGAACTTGTACAGCACGCCCGGGGGCATCTCCGTGGCGGTCGGGCCGACGTGAAGGTCCCACGTCAGCAGCGTGAGCCCCTTGTCACTGACGCCGAGGCAGGCGAAACAGGCCACGACGAAAAAGGAGAGGATCAGGACGATCCAGAACATCTTTCGAGCCCGCAGGCCGCGATAGGCGTCGTAGAAGATGGCCAGCGTCTGGCTCATGCGGTGCCTCCTTGCGGCGCGGGTGGCGCAGGCGGCCGGGCAGGGAGCGGCGGCGGCTTGGTGGTCGGTCCCGATTCGCCCAACGCCTCGATGAACAACTCCTCCAGCGACTGCCGGACGGGGCGGACGGCCGAGATGACCAGCCCGCGGCCGCGGAGGGCGTCCAAGGCCGGCTGGATCGCCTCCGCCTCGGCGCCTTCGATGCGGAGGCAGGCATCCTCAACGCTGACGGTGCAGGCCTGCGCCAGGGCTCGGCGGACGAGGTCCGCCGCCGAGGCCGGATCGCCCGAGCCCAGCTCGATCTCGTAGTACAGGCCGTGCCGGGTCAGCTCGTCCAGCGTGCCCTGACGGGTCACCTTGCCGGCATTGAGGATCGCGACGCGGTCGCAGATCATCTCCAGCTCGCCGAGCAGATGGCTGTTGATGAAGATCGTCTTGCCCCGATCGCGGAGGCCCGTCAGCACGCCCCGGACCACCCGGCGGCCGATGGGGTCCAGGCCCGAGGTCGGCTCGTCCAGGACGATGAGGTCCGGGTCGTGCATCATCGCCTGGGCCAGGCCGAGCCGCTGCACCATCCCCTTGGAGAAGGTGCGAAGGCGCCGGTCGGCCGCCTCGCTCACGCCGACGAGGGCCAGCAGCTCGGCGGCGCGGCGCTTCCGCTCCCGGCGCCCGAGCGTGGACAGGGCCGCGTAGTAGTCCAGGGCGTTGCGGGCGGTGAGGTAGGGGGGGAAGCGGTGATCCTCCGGCAGGTAGCCCACGCGGGCAAACGTCGGCTTGTGCCCGATGGGCCGCCCGAGCACCGTGCCGCGGGCACGCGTCGGCCGGATGACCGTCAGCATGATCTTCACCAGCGTCGTCTTGCCCGCACCATTGGGCCCGAGCAGGCCGAAGATCTCTCCCCGTCCGACCTGCATCCGGATGCCACGCAGCGCGTGCACCTTCCGTCGATAGATCTTCTCGACGTGATGCAGATCGATCGCCAACTCGTCGGAGGCCTTCACCACGAATCAACTCCTTTCCGCGACAAGGCGGATCCGATGGCGTCGATCACTGCCGGACTTGCTCGCGGATCTTTGGCTTGCGGGCTTCACCCACTGCATCTCTGCCTTCCGCCGTCCGTGGCGTCGAGCAAAGCCCTGTGCCCACGCGGCCACACGACGCCTCATTATACATGAACGGAGGTCTCTATCCGGGAAATCCGGGGTAAGGTGTTCCAACGCGGGCAGGACACCATCGTAGACAACATGCCGTTTGCATCTCTCCCGCACGTGCGTCTCGCCGGGTTCCGTAGCGAGCCCTTCATCACCTCCGCGGCCGCACCGCCGCAAAGCTCCCTGCCAGGAGTTCCTACGATAGGTAGGCGCCCATTCGGCGAGAACCAATGCGTCATCCCAATGGATGAGTGCCGTCATCTCTCTTGTCCGAACGCTGAAGTCAAGCGGCGCGGCTTCTCCGCGTCTGCCTGAACTTGTCGGTTTGCATTCTCCACAGGGATCGGCCCTGTTGGGAGACCTTTCTCTGAATCCGCATCTCGCCGTCACTCTCACCTCCAGCCTCTCACCTATGACCTCCGCGCCCCTGCTGCCGCCTGTCAGGCGCCGGGCGACTACGGTGTCGCCGGCCGGGCGAACCGGCCCACCACCGCCATCGTCAGCTTCGCCGCATTCGCCGCGGCGGTGGTCATGAATCGGCGTAAGTCGCGGTGGACGTTCTCGTCCGCCCGGTCGCTGAGGCTGCGGACCACGAGGAACGGCACGTGCTGCTGGTGGCAGATCTGCGCGACGGCGGCACCCTCCATCTCGACCGCGTCGCCCGCGGGCCGTGACACCGAGTCCCGTCTCCGGGCGCCCTTGACGATCGGGCAGACCGCGAGGTAGATCCCTGTGATGACCCCGGAGGAGACGATCATCCCGAGAGGCACGAGGACTCGGAGCCATTGCCTGCCATAGCGGTCCGTGCCGCTGGCCTCCGGGACCCACAGATACGTCAAGCACCCGTTCGAGAGGAGCAGGAGAGCGATGAGAGTGAGATGCCTCTTGATTCCTCTCATCTCGTAACCGCTCTCCCGCCCCAAGCGCGGCGCGTATAGACTACCGGCAAGTGCCGGCAACCGCAATCGCGGCATTCCAGTCCGCGCAGGCCTCGGGCGCGACATCGGCGTTCTCAGCGGTGATGGTGTCCGCGCGTCCTCCCGCGAAAGGGCGGAGAC